>JANXSE010000115.1 GCA_025356695.1 Betaproteobacteria bacterium | reverse complement strand
TCAGGGAGAGGGCCGGGGTGAGGGTGCAGCCTTGAAAATTCCATCCGTTCTGGTCATATCTGTCTGCGGATGCGCATCATTAAATGCATTCACTGAAGCCCTCGCCCAAACCTACCCGCAACGCCCGATCCAATTCGTCGTTGCCACCGCACCCAGCGGCGGCACTGACGCCGTCGGTCGTCTGATCGCACAAAAACTTTCCGAAGCGCTCGGACAAAACGTCGTTGTCGATAACCGCCCCGGCGCCAGCGGCAGCATCGGCAGCGCGCTGGTTGCCAAAGCCGCCCCTGAAGGCTATTCGCTGCTCGTCGCCAATGTCGGCCACATTGCAATGAACCCCGCCATCGCGCGCGTGCCCTTCGACACGCTGCGCGACTTCACGCCGGTGACCATGCTCGCCTCGGGCCCGCTGATCCTGATTACGCACCCTTCGGTGCCCGCGAAAAACGTGCGTGAACTCGTCGCGCTCGCCAAATCGAAACCGGGCAAGCTCAACTACTCGACCGGCGGCAGCGGCACTACTTCGCATTTCGGCATGGAGTTGTTCAAGTCGGTCACGGCAACCGACATCGTGCACATCCCCTTCAAGGGCATCGCACCCGCAACCGTCAGCCTCATCGCCGGCGAAGTCGATGTGATGATGAACACCACGCCGCCCGCATTGCCGCAGGTGCGCGCCGGGCGCCTGCGCGCGATTGCGATGGCGAGCCTCCAGCGCACAGGCTTCGCGCCGGAGTTGCCGACGCTCGATGAATCCGGTCTGCGCGGCTTCGAAGCCGGCGTTTGGTACGGCATCATGGGACCCGCGGGTCTCGCGCCGGATATCGTGACGCGCCTGCATCAGGAACTCACGCGCATCGTGCGCCTGCCTGAAGTACGCGAGCGCCTCGCCATCGAAGGCGTCGAACCGGTCGGCAACACGCCGGCGGAATTCGCCGCTTATCTCAAAACCGAAATGGCGAAATACGCGGCGATTGCGCAGAAGGCGCGGATACGACCGGAATGAATTCAGAGATCGCAATTCACACACCAACGGCGAGTGTCAGATGAATACTATCGCCGCACAAGCAGAAAACCGCAATTAAACCGTATAATTTCGTCAAATCTAATTATTGCCATCTTTTTATGGTTGATAGCTTAATAATTCGACAACAAAATCGGGTCATCTTCCGAGGCGCTTTTCGCATCGATGATTTAACTCGGCCACTTGCAAGTCTTCATCAAGCAGTTCAAGACGCCGGCTATCAAGATGTCGTATTAGATTTCAGCGCGTGCACAGCTGCGTTTGCCGGCCCAATGCTGGCGCTATGCGCACAAGTAATGAACTTGCGCAATTCAAAAATTGATATCGAGGTAATCGAACCACAAGATGTAAAGCTTGCTCGTCTTTTCAAAAATGCCAACTGGTTGCATTTTCTATCTCCAAGACGAAGCGAACCATCAGCTTTTATTGGTTACACCCAGGTTCCTGCAACGAATTTTACCAATGCCGACGAGCAGCAAAAAGCTGTCAATCGAATCGTAAACGCAATTCTTGGTGCAATTCCTGATATTGAACGAAAAGAATTAGCCGCTTTAGAATGGTCAGTGAATGAAATTACTGACAATGTGCTGAATCATGCAAAATCAAAAATAGGTGGCCTTGTACAAGTCTCAACCTTTCAAAGAGCTAGGAAAAGAGTTGAATATATTGTCGCCGATGCAGGTGTCGGTATTCCCGCCACCCTTCGCGAGACGCACCCAACTTTTACATCCGATGCTGATGCACTAGATCATGCAATTAGAGAAGGCGTCACTCGCGACAAAAAGGTAGGCCAAGGCAATGGGCTTTTCGGTAGCTATCAAATCTGTAGCCATAGCAAAGGCTTTTTTCAAGTCGAGTCTGGACATGGAAAACTATTGTTCACTGCTAAGGATGGTCTTCATGTTAGCTCAGAAAAGGTGCCTTACGAAGGCACTTTAGTTGTAGCTCAAATCGATTTTTCCGTTCCTGGATTGCTCGAAGAGGCATTGAAATTCGGCAATAAAGTCCACTCACCTCTCGATTTCGTGGAAACACATTACGAGCAAGATGCCAGTGAAGATGTGTTGTTTAGAATGCGAGAGGAGTCGCATTCTTTTGGTAGTCGAATCGCAGGTGCCCCAATCAGAAATAAGCTAAAAAATCTTGCTCGCATGTGCCCAGAACAGAAAATTTGTATCGATTTTTCGGGCGTTCCATTGGTATCTAGTAGTTTCGCAGACGAAGTGCTTGGAAAGCTTTTTGTGGAAATGGGCCCACTAGCTTTCATGCAGCGTTTTGAATTGCGTAATATTGAGTTGACAGTCAAACAATTAGTCGACAAAGCTATTGCTCAACGCATGTCGGGCGCAAAAACTTAAGGCACACACAACCATAATCAATCGCCCGTCGTCAGCACGACCTTGCCGATCACCTTGCGATCGCGCACCAGCGCCAGCGCTTCCATGTAACGCGCCAGCGGATAAGTTGCCATCACATAAGGCTTCAGCCTGCCGGCGCGGTAGAGATCGAACAACTGGCTGCGCACGGCAAGGCATTTTTCCGGCTCGCGGTCGCGGTAGTTGCTGAATTGCAGGCCGATCAGCGAAATATTTTTTACCAGCAGGTGGCCGGCCTTCACTTCGGGAATGCGGCCGCCGGCAAAACCGACGACAATGATGCGGCCCGACCATGCGATGGCGCGCAGGCAGGCGTCGAAAATATCGCCGCCGACATTCTCGACCACCACATCAACCCCCTTCTTGCCGACCGCCGCATAGACCTGGTCGCGCAAGCCGTCGCGAATATTCTCGACACTGGTGTCGATGATGTGATCGGCGCCGGCCGCTTTTGCCGCCGCGGCTTTGTCCGCACTGCTGACTGCCGCGAGCACTGTCGCACCGAGTGCCTTGGCAACCTGTATGGTCGCCATGCCGACACCGCCTGCCGCACCGGTGACTAGCACCGATTCGCCCGCCTTGATGTGCGCGCGTTCGACCAGCGCGAAATGCGCAGTCATGTAGGTGAGGCCCATCGCCGCCGCTTCGGTGAAGCTCATCGTTTCCGGAATGACATGGCAGTTGACGGCTTTCGTCGCCACCTGCTGTGCGTAACCGCCGTATTCGATCTGGATCAGCACGCGGTCGCCGGGTTTCACGTGCGTGACTTTCGCGCCCACCGCTTTGACCACGCCCGCGCATTCCTTGCCGGGGCTGAACGGCAGCGGCGGCAGCACCTGATACTTGCCCTGGATCACCAGCAGGTCGGGAAAATTGACACTCGCAGCCTTGATATCAACGAGCGCCTCGTCTTCACCCGGCTGCGGGCTGGCGACGTCTTCCAGCGTCATGCTGTCGAGTGGGCCGAACTGCTTTACCACCAATGCTTTCATCCGAAACTCCGCTTGCGTGATTGCGTGAGGCGCGCAGTTTAACGCGTCCGCCGTACAAACAAAAAGGCGGGGAAAGATCCCCGCCTTTTTTTGCCTTTGGAGCCGCGGTTTTCACCGCCGCCCCTGGCGCCCGCTTACTGCTTTTCGGGATTGCTCTTCTTGCTCTTCTTCGCTTTTTTGGCTTTCTTTTCGCCCTTGGCTTTCTTCGGCGCATCGGCTTTCGGCGCGTCAGCCGCTTTGGCGGGTGCAGCGGCCGGTGCCGTCGCCGGAGCCGGGGCCGCTTTCGGCGCGTCGGACTTGGCCGGTGCTTGCGCGAATGCAGCGAGGGTCGAGGTCGCGAAAATCGCGGCAACCAGCGTGGTGATCAGCTTGTTCATGGTAAGTACTCCTCTAGTGGATCCGAAGTCCGGATGAGATCAATAACGCATAAGTATACGGCAGGTTGACGCTGGCGCGGAAGCGCGCTGGCACGCCCCCGCCTAATTGCTTATAGTAGCGCCTCATTTTACACGGGGAAATCGCATGGAACTCAATCTAAAGGGCCGCACCGCGCTGGTTACCGGCGGTTCGCGCGGCATCGGGTTCGGCGTCGCCGAACGGCTCGCCGCGGAAGGCGTCGATCTGCATCTGGCCTCGCGCAACGCCGACAGTCTCGACGCCGCGCGCAAAAAAATCGTCGATGCCTACGGCGTCAAGGTCACGGTGCATCCGCTCGATCTCTCCAGCCACGACAACACCGTCAAGCTGGTCAAGGCCAGTGGCAGCATCGATATTCTGATCAACAACGCCGGCGCCATTCCGAAAGGTTCGCTGACCGGTCTCGACGACAAGACATTGCGCGAGGCGTGGGACCTGAAACTGTTCGGTTTCATCAACGTTGCGCGAGAAGTCTATCGCGACATGTGCGAACGCAAGAGCGGCGTCATCATCAATGTCGCGGGCACCGCCGGCGAGCGGCCGAACGCCGACTACATGGCGGGCAGCATGGCCAACGCCGCGCTGATGACCATGTCGCGCGCACTCGGTGCTGAAAGCGTGAACCACGGCGTGCGCGTGGTGGCGGTCAATCCGGGCGCCACGGAAACGGACCGTCAGGTCATACGCTGGAAAGCACTTGCCCAGCAGAAATTCGGCGACGAGAACCGCTGGCGCGAACTCACCACCGGTTTCCCGATGGGCCGATTGGCTACGCTCGACGAAGTCGGCAGCACCATCGTGTTTCTGTGTTCGGCGCGTTCGGGCTACACCAGCGGCTGCGTCGTCACCGTGGACGGCGGCGCCAGCTGGCGCGTGTAACGTTCAGGGTTTCGCGCCGGCTATTTCTTTGCCGGATGCGCGTCGCGGTCGACGGCGTTGACCGCGGCATCGTAGGCCTTGCGCGCCTGCGCTTCTTTGGCTTTCGCAGTGTCGAATTTTTTCTTCGCCGCGTCGGCCTGCAGCTTCGCCTCGTCGGCGCGCTTCAATGTTTCTTTGTGAATTGCGTCGGCCTGACGGAAGTCCTGTTCGGCGTCGCGCGTTGCGCGCTCGGCGTTCTGCATTTCGCGATACGCGTTACCCGCCTTGAACTGGTCGCGCTGCAGGTTCTCCGCACTCGGCTTGCCGACCTCGACCGGCGCCTGCGCCATGCACAGTGTCGCCGTCATCAAAAACATCATCGTGAGAATTCGCATGTCATGGTCTCCGCATACCGCCTGTTGATTTCGTATATTAACCCCGCTGCCACGTCCACGGTTGGACGCCCGCGCGCGGTCACGCGATAATTGCCCCTCTTTATCGGGCAACAATTTTTCCGGAGCAGGCATGAGCCACCAGCGTTTTGAAGTCGAACCCGGCATTGAACTGAACATCGCAATCGACGATTGCACCGACCCGTGGTCGGGCGCCGAAACCGTGCTGATGGTGCACGGCCTGGCCGAAAGCGGCGAAGCGTGGCGCGGCTGGGTGCCGCATCTGTGCCGCCAATACCGCGTCGCGCGCCTCGATCTGCGCGGCTTCGGCCGCTCGACGCCAATGCCGGCGGACCACCCGTGGAACATGGAGCGCCTGCTCGACGATCTCGCCGCCGTCATCAAATATCTCGGCTGCTCGAAAGTGCATTTGATCGGCGCGAAGAGCGGCGGCTCGATGGTGCTGACAATGGCGGCGCGCAAACCGGAACTCGTGCAATCGGTGATTGCCGTCACGCCGCCGGTGATCGCCGCGGCGGGCACGACCGACTGGCTGGTGCAGATCGAAGCCGAGGGCATCGAGGCGTGGGCGAAAACCACCATGGCCGGACGCCTCGGCAGTAAAGCCAGTGCTGCCGAAGTCGATTACTGGATACACAATATCCAGGGCAAGACACCGCTCTCGACGCTGCAGGGTTATCTGCACTGGGTACCCGGCCTCGACATCCGCGCAGAAGTGCTGAAAATAAAATGCCCGAGCCTCATCATCACGACCACCGGCAGCGGCCTGCGCACCGTCGACAGCGTCAAGGCGTGGCAGCAGAAACTGGCGCAGTCGGAATTGATGGTGATTGACGGCGACGCGTGGCACGCCGCCGGCGCGTACCCGGATGTGTGCGCGAAGGCGGCGGCGGAATTTTTGGCTCGCGTGCGGACCAATTAGAAGGTCCCTCTCCCATCAAGGGAGAGGGAGTCTCGCTTAAGGGCGGGCTACGCCCTTAAATAATTGTTAAGTAATCAACAAGTCAAAAAACTCGTTAACCGGCGTCATCAACAGCCGTTTGCGATCGAGACACAGATCAATGACCGCGCGCCGCTGCTTCTCTGCAAACACCCGTGCCACGTTCTTCTCGAACTTTTCGATCAACAGCGGAATGCCGTCTTTACGGCGGCGCGGATGACCGGCGGCGAATTCAACCTCGACGCGCTTCGTACTGCTGCCGTCCCTGAAGTGCACGCGAATCGCATTCGCATTTGAACGCAGCTGCGGATCGAGAAAGCCGCTGCTGTAGCGTTTGTCTTCGTAGACCACCGTTTTCGCACGCAGCGGATCGATGCGCGCATCGGCCGCGATGTGATCTTCGTAATCCTCGGCGGTGAGCCGCCCGAAAATCAAACCGATCGCCGCCACGTACTGCAGACAATGATCGCGGTCGGCGAAATTCGCCAGCGGCCCGGTCTTGTTCAAAATGCCGAAGGCGTAGCCGTAGGTCCACAGTTCGACTTTCTCGATCTCGCCAATGCGGTCTTTCACCTGCGCATGCAAGCGTATCGCCGCCTCCGCCGCCGTCTGCGCGTGAAACGCCGCCGGATAGGAAATCTTGAACTGCACGTTCTCGACGATGTAACTGCCGTACAGTCGCTGAAAGGTGAAGGGCTTGCCATCGGCCAACACGTCGTAAAAACCCCAGGTCTTCGCCGTCAGCGCAGTCGGATAACCCATCTCGCCTTTCAAGGCGAGCAGCGCCAGCCAGACGCCGCGGCTCGCTGCATCGGCCGCTGCCCATGATTTGCGCGGACCGGCGTTGGGTTGGCGGCGAAAGGTCGCCAGCACATGGCCGTCGATCCACGCATTCGACACCGCGTTGACGATTTCATCGCGCGTGCCGCCGAGCAGTTTGGTCACCACCGCGGCCACCGCGATTTTCACCAGCAGCACATGGTCGAGACCCATACGTTTGGTAAACGGGTTTTCGATCGCCAGCCCGCCCGCCACTTCATACGCCTTGATCGCCGTATCGAGAACCTCCGCCATCAGGATCGGCGGCTTGCCCTGTGCCACGCGCGTGCGGCTCGCCCAATCCGCGGCGGCGAGTATGCCGCCGAAACAGTCTGACGGATGCACTACGGTCTCGCCGTTGAACGCATCGTTGTAATCAAGCCACCGCACCAACACCCCGATGTTGAATGCCGCCGTCACCGGATCGAGTTGATAGGATGTGGCCGGCACGCGCGCCCCCTGCGGCACGAGGGTGCCGGGCACGATCGGCCCGAGCAATTTTGTGCAGTCGGGATAGGCCATCGCCTCGAAGCCGCAACCAAGGCTGTCAATCAGACAATAATGCGCGGTGTCGACAGCGAGTTTGCTGCGCACGCGATAGTGATCAACGTAATCAGCGATCTCGGTGATGACGCGGTCGGGCGCGGGCCGCGCGCCGCTGCTGTGACTGGACATGAAACGGGGCCTTCCGGAAATATTCAGGCGGCAAGCTTACCATCGTACCTGCGCGCGAAATCGCCACGCGCCGCGCACAAGAACACCGTCATCTGCTATGGTAGCGCCTCATGCG
>JANXSE010000084.1 GCA_025356695.1 Betaproteobacteria bacterium | reverse complement strand
ACCAACATCAAGCGCTGGACGGTCGGTTCACCGATTCAGGCACCGCTCGATTCGCTGCTTGAATTGATACGCATGCACAACATCAAGGAAGCCGATGTCGAAAAAATGATCGTGCGCGTTTCGACCACGGGTGCGAACACCGTCAACAATCGTGAAATGCCGGACATCTGCATGCAGTACATGTGCGCGGTGATGCTACTCGACGGCACGGCGACCTTCATTTCCGCGCACGACGAAAAGCGCATGACCGAAAAGAACGTGATGAGGGTGCGCGCCAAGATCGAATTGATCGGCGACGCGTGGCTGCAAAGCCTGGTGCCGGAACGCCACGGCATAGTCGAAATCAAATTGAAAAACAGCCGCACCGTGAGGCATCATACGAAGGCCGTGCGCGGTACCGCGCAGAATCCGATGACGCGCCGCGAGGTTGACGAGAAGTGTTATGACCTGATGGCGCCGGTGCTCGGCACGGCGCGCTCACGCAAACTGTGCGACACCATCTGGCACATCGAGAAGGTCAAGGACGTGCGAAAACTGCGGCCGCTGCTTACGGCCTGACGGCCGGGTTAAGGCGCGGAGATCGTCGATGAGTGCGCGCAATATCATACTCACTGCGAAAAACGACAAGCGGGTCGAGTTCTACGACGGCGCGACGCACGCACAGCTCGCTGCGCTCGACATGCCGGCGTCTGTACATGAGCTTGCATTGTCGCCGGATGGCGCGACTGCTTACGGTTCTGTATTCGGCGGCGGCGTGTTCGGCAAGAACAAGGATCCGGATCACCGACTGGTGGTGATCGATATCGACACACGCAGCATCGACGGTTATATCGACACCGACGCCTGCCTTGCGCCGCACGGCCTGAAGTTTGGCGCCGACGGTCTGTTGTGGGTGACGGCCGAACTGAATAATGCGCTGCTCGGCGTCGATGTACGCGCGCGCAAGGTCGTGCAGACGATAGACATCGGCGGCGCCGCGCATTGGGTGGTGGCGCATCCGGACGGGCGCCGGCTCTACGCGTCGTGCAAGCAGACGCCCAATGTTGCCGTGATTGATCTAACGACAAAACGCGTCAGCGGCCAGATCACCATCACCAACCGCTGCGAAGGCATGGCGCTGACTGTCGACGGTGATTACCTGTACGTGGCATCTCACGTCGCGCCGGAAATCAACGTCATCGACACGAAGAGCGACCGCGTGGTGAAAAGTCTGCGCTTCGAAGGCGCAGGCGCGGATTTTCCGCAACTGCGGCGCGCGCGTATTTCGCCCGATCGCCGCTGGCTGTTGGTGTCGTCGAGCAAGGATCGCAACGTTGCGGTGTTTCGCCTGCCGTCGCTTGAACAGACGGCGTTGATCGCGGTCGGCAAGGCGCCGATGGGGTTTGCGTTTCCCGACGCGCCTGATCGCGCGCTGATCTGCAATCACGACGATGGCGTGGTGTCGGTGCTCGATCTTGCCAACGGCACGGTTAGCGATTCGTTTGCGACCGGCAACGGTTGCGAGTACGCGGAATACTTCGCTGCCTCTTAGTACGTAGGGTGGGCAACTTGTTGCCCACGCGAGGCGCAATGCTTTAAATTCGCCGTGAGCAGCCCGGCGGCTGGTTACTTTTCTTGTCCCGCCAAGAAAAGTAACCAAAAGAAGCGGCCCCCGGTTCGCCGGTCCTGCGGACTCCCCTGCGCTGCTCGCTACACCGGGCGGCTGCGGAACTCGCCCTCGCGATAAAACCGCGAGGGCTCAGACAGTCCTCGCCGACTACCCCCGGCGCGGCTGTGCTGCTCGGCGGCTCTCAGGGGGAAGGCTTCCAGTTTTGTGCGCCGCGGCCAAAAAAAGCCGGCGGTCGAAAGACCGCCGGCTTTTTAGTTGATGCTGCTTTCTCTATGCCGCTTTTTTGACCGCTACTTTGGCGAGTATGCCGGTTTTTTCGAGTTCGGCTTTGAGTGTCACGCGTTCCTGGTCGCTGATGGTGATCAGCGGCGTGCGTACCGGGCCGCCGGCCATGCCGAGCAGTTCCGACCAGGCTTTCATGTAGGTGATCGGGATCAGCTTTTCGTTGACCCAGCGCGTGCGCAGCCATTTGAAGGCGATGTCGCGCAGCGGTTGCATGGTTTTCGCGATGGTCTCCGCTTCGTCGAATTTACCGGCGAGGCCGAGTGCGGTGTAGTCGTGCATCGGGCGCCAGCTCGGCGTCTGCATCAGAAAGGGCACCGGCGAGGACATGTGCACCTTCTGGCCGAACTCTTTCATTTCTTTCATCCATAGTGATTCGGTCGGTTCGCTGATTATGATTTTGTCGCCCATCGCTTTTTTCAGCGCGCTGTAGTGTTCGAGCGGGCGCGGCAGCTTGATGCCGCAGACGTTTTCGATGTCGGCGATTTTGTTGGTGACATCGACCGAGAGGCCGTAGCCGGCATATTCGGCATCAAACATCCAGACGCCGATGTTGACGTGCGAGCAGACGTACTTGAAGTAGTCGTAGATCATCGCGTCGTTGCACGGCGGGTAATACGGGTTCATCAGGATGGCGAAATCGGCGCCGACGTCTTCGGCATGGCGCGTCAGCTCGACCGTTTCCTTGGCCGAGTGGTGTGCGGTGTGGGCGATGACTTTGCATTTGCCCTTTGCTTCCTGCACGACGATTTCGACGATACGTTTGCGTTCTTCCTTGGTCAGCGACCAGAACTCGCCCATTACGCCGGTGCAGAAAATGCCCTCGATGCCGAGGCCGTCAGTGAGATGGCGCATGTTGTGGCGCAGACCTGCTTCATCGACCTCGCCGTCGGCCAGGAACGGCGTGGTGATGGCTGCCCACACGCCGCGGAATTGTGCTTTGGATGCTTCTTTCGCTTCGGATTTCTTGTAATTCATGGCCAAGCTCCTCCGGTTGTGAAATCTGCAAATTTTGCAAATATTCGGCGCGATCACCGGGCGGTGTCGCGCTCTTATTTTCATGTTACCAAACTGTGCCGGCCCGGTGTGCCGGAACCGCTACGCGTATTTATTGTTGCTGCGCTGCCCAACCTTGTTATTCTATGCGCCAGAGCGCCGGCTTTATGCGCGCTTGTGAGGAGGAGTAATGCAAGGAAATTCAACGATTTCGCGCGTGATTGCAGCCGCGTTTGCGCTGTGCAGCGGGGCGGTTTTTGCGCAAACCTACCCGGCTAAGCCGATCCGCTGGGTGACCGGCGGCGGGCCCGATGCGATGGCGCGCATACTCGGGCAGAAATTCACCGATGCCTGGGGTCAGCAGGTGTTGGTCGAAGAACGCGGCGGCGGCGGCGGATTGCTGTCGGCGGAAGCGGTGGCGAAGTCGCCGCCCGACGGCTACACCTTGCTGCTGGCTACCGGCACGCACACCATCAATCCGAATTTTTTCAAACTGCCGTACGACATGGTGCGCGATTTCGCGCCGGTCACGCTGATCGCCACGATTCCTTTTGTGCTGACCGTGCATCCGTCGCTGCCGGTGAAAACGGTCGGCGACCTCGTCAAGCTGGCGAAGGCGCGGCCGGGCGAATTGAATTACACCTCGGGCGGCAATGGTTCGCCGGGACATCTGATTTGCGAAATGTTCAAGTCGATGACCGGTGTGAACATGGTACACGTGCCGTACAAAACCGTGGCGCAGGGCGTGACCGGTTTGATTGCCGGTCAGGCGCAGGTGATGTTTACAGTCGGGCCGTCGGCAGTGCCACAGATACAGGCAGGCCGCATCCGCGGTATTGCGGTGACGACGTTGAAGCGCAGCAAATCGCTGCCCGATCTGCCGACAGTGGCGGAGTCGGGCCTGCCCGGCTTTGAAGCGCCGGCGTGGAACGGTGTACTCGCGCCGGCGGGTACGCCGGCGGCAATCATCGGCAAACTCAATGCCGAGATTCTGAAAAATCTGAGGCAGACGGAATTTCTTGAAAAAATTGCCGTGTTGGGTTTCGAGCCAATCGGCAGCACGCCGGCGGAATTCGGCGACTTCGTCAAAGCCGAGCTCGCGAAATGGGCGAAGGTTGCCAAAGACTCGGGCGCAAAAGCCGAATAATGGAGAACAGCATGCATAGAGTATTCGCGCAGCTGGCGGGCGCGGCAGCGCTTGCAGTTGCCGCAACCACAGTGTCGGCGCAACCGGCATGGCGTCCGGACAAGGCAGTTGAAATCGTTACGCCGTCGGCGGCCGGCGGCAGCAATGACAAGGTCGCGCGCGTGCTGCAGAAAAGCATACAGGACGGCAAACTTGCGCCGGTGCCGATTACCGTTGTTAATCGCGCCGGCGGCAACCAGACGCTGTCGCGCGTTTATATCAACCAGCACCCCGGCGACGCGCATTATTTTGACATCGGCACGACTACGCTGGTCGCCAATTACATCATGGGCATCTCGCCGCTTAAACATACCGATTTCACGCCGATTGCAATGCTGATCAACGAATACACGGTTTTCACGGTGAAGATGGATTCGCCGATCAAGACCGTGCGCGACCTGCTCGATCGCCTGAAGAAAGATCCGGAATCGGTGTCCATCGGTGTCAGTAATCTCGGCGGCACCAGTCACCTTGCCGCCGCAGTTGCGGCGAAGTCGGCGGGGGTTGATCCGAAGCGCCTGAAGATCGTGGTCTTCAAATCGGCCTCGGAAGCGATCACCGCGGTGCTCGGCGGCCATCTCGATATGGTGTCGGGCTCGCTGCCTTCGGTAAACGCGGTGGTATCGGCGGGCAGCGCGCGCATGATTTCGATCAGCGCGCCACGCCGCCTCGCCGGATTGCTCGCCAGCGTGCCGACTTTGCGCGAAAGCGGTGTGACGGCGGTCAATTCAAACTGGCGCGCCGTGATCGCGCCGCGCGGCCTCAGTGCGGCGCAAATCGCTTACTGGGAGGCGGTGTTTTCGCGCGCGGTGCAGGCGGAGCCATGGAAAAAAGCGCTCGAAGAGGAAGGCTGGGAAGGCAATTTCCTGGGCAACCGCGATTTCGCAAAATTTCTCGATGCCGAATATACCGAATACCGCGCGATCCTGAGCGATCTTGGGCTGGCGCGGCAATGAGCGTGCTTGTATTCATGGTTACAATGCAAACAAACCCGGCCGCCAGATATGAATAACAATACCGGCCGTTCTCGGGGAGGGGCAGCATCATGCGATGGTTTCGATGGTTGGCGCTTGTTTTCGCGGCACTCGTACTGATAATAGATATGTCGCAGGTCAAAGCGCAGGAACGCACGCTCGACGAAGTCAAAAAAGAAGTGCTGCGCCGCGCGCCGCGCATCAATCCTTTCGAAGGCATCAAGCGCGAAGACGCCGAAGCGATCGTCAAGTCGCTGACCAGTCTCGACCGCGATCACTGGGCGCAGCAGTGGTGCAAGGTCGGGCTCGATTACGAAGCGCAGGGCGACGCGCTGGCGAAGGCCGGCGGCGACGGCAAAAAAATCGGCGAACTCTATGACATGGCGTTCAACTACTGCCGTATCGGCCGCTACCCGGTTGCCAGCACGCCGGGCAAAAAAGAGGCCTACCGCAATTCGGTGCGCATGTATTTGAAGGCGGCGAAATATTTTGATCCGCCGGTGCAGGTGGTTGAAGTGCCGTTTGAGGGCGGCAAGCTCACCGGTTATTTGCAGATTCCGCGCGGCGTGCAAAAGCCGCCGGTGGTAATGCACTGGGGCGGCGTCGACGGCTGGAAGGAAGATCGCCAGGGTGCGAGCGCAACGCTGCGCCGCCAGGGCATTGCGTCGCTGGCGCTGGATATGCCGGGCACCGGCGCCAACCCGGTGCTCTACACCGATCCGCAGGCCGAACGCACACTGTCGGTATTCATCGATCATCTCCTGACGCGCAGCGACGTTGACGGCACGCGCATCGGCGTGTGGGGCGGCAGTTACGGCGGTTACTGGGCGGCCAAGCTCGCCTATGTTGAAGCCAGGCGCCTCAGGGGTGCGGTCTTTCACGGCGGCAATGTGCATTTGGGTTTCCAGGAAAAATGGCTGGTGCCGGCAATGACGCAAACCGCCTCGACTTATCTGTTCGGGCCGGCCAGCCTGTTCGAGGCGCGCAGTCAGGCCATGGGCGTAAAAACGCTCGACGAGTTCCTTAAGGCGGCGCCGAAATTGTCGCTGGTGACGCAAGGCTTGATCGACAAGCCGTCGGCGCCGATACTCGGCGTTAACGGCAAGTTCGACGATCAGGCGCCGGTTGAAGATATTTATCTTCTGATGGAGCACGGCACGCCGAAGGAGGCGCGGATTTATCCGATGGGCGGGCATATGGGCCGCACGCCCGGCATGGATTCGGTGGAAATCGGCAATATGATTGCGGCCTGGCTTAAACTCAGACTTTCGCAATAGGAGCAGCAGTGTCGATCGAAGACGAAGTGGTGCAGGAGCAGATTGCCGGGCGCACTGCGCCACTAAACAGTTTTCTGTTGCAGGCGGCGGTGCTGGTGCTCGCGTCTATCGCCATGGGCATTGTTATTACCGCCGACTATCTGACCTCGTACGAGTTGCGTCTGAGTACCTTGTACATACTGGTGATACTGGGCGTGGCCTGGTTTTGCGACCCGTGGTGGGGCGGTTTGTTTGCCTTTTTGGCTGCTTACGCACAGGTGAATATCGGGCTTGCCACCGGCACGACGTTTTCAGAACCGGTCTATTTTTATATCAGCAACGGCAACCGTTTGTTCGCCTACCTTGTGATCGTATTGCTGGTTGCCGTAGTACGTTCGAATTACGCGCGTCTGCAAGCGGCCGCGCGCATCGATTTTGTCACCGGCGTTACCAACAGTACAGGGTTCTACGAATGCGTGGCGATTGAAATGTCGCGCCACCGCCGCAGTCGTGCGCCGTTCGCGGTGGCTTATTTCAGCTGCGATTACTTCAAGGTCGTCAATGAAGGCCTGGGCCGCAGCGAGGGCGACCGTGTGCTGCACATGATCGGGCAGGTGGTGAAAAACAATTTGCGTGAAACCGATGTGGTGGCGCGCCTCGGCGGTGATGAGTTTGCGCTGGTGTTTCCGCAAACCAGCGAGGGCGAAGCCGTGCAGGTGGTGCGCAAGTTGTGCGCCCAGCTTGAGAACGCGATGGCAAGCCACGAATGGCCGATCACCTTCAGCGTCGGCGTCGGCGTGTTTCCGCGCGCACCGGCAAGCGCCGATCACGTCATCGGTTTTTGCGAGCGCGTTATGCGGCGCGTCAAGGCCTCGGGCAAGAACAAGGTCATGGTGCGTGTTTTTGATCCGGACGAGATCGATTCCGCCCAGCGCAAACCGCTGCATGTGGTGCGCTGAATTCAGGTACACTAGGCGCATAGACACAGCACACCGGCGAGGACATGATGCGGAAAATCAACTGGATATCGAAAATTGCAGCGGCTGCCGTCATGGCGACAGCGGCGGGCGCAGGTGCGCAGGCGGCGGAGCCGTCACAGGGCGCCAACTGGTATCTCGGCTTCGGCGCCGGGCAGTCGCGCGCCAAGATCAACGACTCGACACTGACCAGCGTGCTCTCCGGCACCGGCGCCAGCGTGGCGACCATTAGCCGCGACGAAAAGGAAGGCAGCTACAAACTCTTCGCCGGCTACCAGTACAACCCCTACCTGGCTTTTGAGGGCGGCGTATTCAATCTGGGTTCCTACACCTTCGCTGCGACTACGACGCCTGCGGCGACGGTCAGCGGTGCGCTTAAAAACACCGTCGGTTCGAATCTCGACGTAATCGGCACGCTGCCGCTGGGGTATGGGTTTTCGCTGCTCGCGCGCGCCGGCGTGCAATCGTCGAAGACGCGCGATCTGTTCTCCTCGGGCGGGTTGACGCTTGCCACCACGTCGCCGAGCAAAAACCTGGTCAGTTACAAGGCCGGTGTCGGCGCCGCCTACGATTTCACCAGAAATATCGGCGTGCGCGCCGATTGGGAGCGTTACCGCGTCAGTGACGGTTACAGTTCGAAAATGAACGTTGATTTGTATACGTTGAACCTGCTCTACAAATTCTAGGCGGCGGATATTCGCGGAAAAGCCGGGGCAACCCGGCTTTTTTGTTGCGCGTTTTTGTATTTTGACTGCGTGTAGAATCGCCCACACCATCATGGCAACCAACACCATACGCCGGGCACGGCGTCGCAGTTCGCCGGCGGATCAGATGCATCTGCCGCTGGACGAGACCGACATCCGGCACAACAACAAGCTGCTCGGCGTCTACCGCGACCACAATGCGCATCATGCGATTGTGGTCAAGATCGGCAAAACGCGCATCTCCTTCGTCGAGATGAAAAAAGGCCAGCTCACCACGCGGTCGCTGCCCGACACGAAATTTTTCGGCGTGCGCGGCTTCGAGCGCATTGAATATCCGATTGAACGCGCGGTTGAAAATTTTCTCAAGCACGGCGGCGGTGTCTCTGACGCGGCGCGGCGCGCGCTGCTCGCGCTGGCGCGCACACAAAAGCCGGACGATCCCGAGCAGCTCGAGCTCGGCAGCATTGCAGATCTCGGAGACGAATTGAAATGAAACCGGCAGTCGGTGTGATCGGCCTCGGCATCATGGGCGGCGCCATGGCCGAAGTGTTGCTTGAAGCCGGTTACACGGTATGCGGATACGATCCGCAGGCGGCAGCGCAACGCCGTTTCAAGCGTGCCGGTGGCACAGTGCTGACGACGGCCGCCGCGGTGACGTGTAATGCAGATTTCGTAATTGTCTCGCTGGCGACCGTGCACGCACTCAATGCGGTGTCTGCGCAAGTGGCGGCGGCAAAATCTTCACGCAAGCCGGTCGTGATCGAAACCAGTACGCTGCCGATCGCTGACAAGCAACGCGCCGCCGCACTCTTCGCGCGCGCCGGTATGCGCACACTCGATTGCCCGATCAGCGGCACTGCGGTGCGTTTGAAGCAGGGCGCGTGGACCATATTCGTCAGCGGCGACGCTGCCGCCGCACGCAGGTGCAAAAGCATATTCGCCGAGTTTACGCGCAACGCGCCCTACGTCGGCGCCTTCGGCAACGGCATGCGCATGAAATTCATCGCCAACCACATGGTGGCGATACAGAACGTTGCAGTTGCCGAGTCGATGACTTTCGCGCGCAAGATGGGGCTCAATCCGCAGCAGGTCTGGGATCTGTTTGCGGCGAGCCCGGTAATCGGCAGCGGGGTGTTCAAGCTGCGCGGCAAATTCATGGTTGATCGCAAATATCTGCCGGCCACCATGAAGGTTGAAGTCTGGCAGAAGGACATGCAGGTAATCGGTGACATGGCGAAGTCGGTGGATTGCCCGACGCCGCTGTTCAGCGCCTGCGGCCCGATTTTCAACGCGGCGATGGCGCAGGGCCTGAGTCAGCACGACACCGCATCGGTGTGCGAGGTGCTCGATGCGATGGCCGGCGGCACGACAAAAAGGAAGCGCAAAAAATAGGGCGCATTGCGCCCTGCAGTTCTAGCGACGCCTGCGCTTTGCGGCTTTTTCCAGCGCCTCGATTTCCGGTAAGGCCGCGCTGATGGTGTGAAAGGCGTCGAGAGACGCCGGCCCACCGCAGTACAGAAACGAATGCAGGCACAGCTCGCTCAATTCTTTTTTCGTCACGCCGTTCCTGATCGCGCCGCGCAGGTGCACGCGGATTTCCGCCGGGCGGTTGAGCGCAATGACCTGCGCCAGCGTCACAAGGCTGCGATCGCGCAGCGATAAGCCCGGCCGCGTCCACACGCTGCCCCAGGCAAATTCAGTGGCGAGGTCCTGAAACGGCTGGTTGAACGGATTGGCGTTCTTGAACGCGCGTTCGACGTAATCGGCGCCCAGCACTTTTTTGCGCGTCGCGAGGCCTGCCTTGAATGCTTTGCTGCGTACGGGCTTACGTGTGGCCAAAGTGCTCTCCTGCTGAAAATGAAAACGCGACATGCACGGCTATAATCCGCATTCTGCCATTGATTGTTGAAAGCGAGTTCTGCCGTGAGTGAAAAAACAAATGTGGGTCTGGTCGGTCTGGGTCTGGTGGGCACTGCGCTGGCGCGGCGTCTGCTCGGCGCCGGCCTCAAAGTCACCGGTTATGACATCGATGCGGTGCGACGTGAGGCGCTCGCCGCGCTCGGTGGAACTGCCGTGGCTACAGTCGACGAAGTTGCGCGCAACTGCCCGCGCATCATCAGCGCGGTATTTAATACCGAACAGCTCGCCGATGTGATCGAGGGCGAAGGCGGCATTCTGTCCACCGGCCAGCCACGCACGGTATTGAATGTCACCACCAGTGATCCGGACAAAGTCGCTGCACTCGCCGGCCGCATAGCACCGCGCGGCGTAACGCTGCTCGAAGTGCCGATCTCCGGCACCAGCGAGCAGATTATTCAAGGTGATGGCGTTGGCCTGATCGGCGGCGAGCGCAGCGCATTCGAAGCCTGCGCCGACATACTCGATGCGATCTGCCCGAAGCGTTATTTCACCGGCTCGGTCGGCAACGGTGCGAAGACCAAGTTGGCGGTGAATCTGATTCTCGGTTTGAATCGCGCGGCACTGGCCGAAGGCCTGGTATTCGCTGAGCGCCTGGGGCTTGATCCGCGCGAATTTCTCGAAGTGGCGCGCGGTTCGGCCGCGTATTCGCAGATCATGGACGTGAAGGGCCGCAAGTACATCGAGCGCGATTACAAGCCGCACGGCAAAATCGTCCAGCATATGAAAGACGTCAAGATGATGGTCGATTACGCGCATCGCGCCGGACAGACGCTGCCGCTGATGGAAGTGGTAGAGCAACTGCTCGAAGGCAATATCCGTCATGGTGAAGGTGACTTTGATAATTGCGCGGTGATTGAGGAAATTCGGCGTCAAGTTTGTTAGTAGCCCGGCGAATGCCAGGTAGACACATATGCTGCGGTTAAAATAGCCTCGGGCTGGGAAAGTATTGTGGCGCAGGCGCCTCGCCTGCGCGAAGTACTGTCCGTTGAACGCAGGCGACGCGCCTGCG
>JANXSE010000179.1 GCA_025356695.1 Betaproteobacteria bacterium | reverse complement strand
CCGAACCGCGCGCAACCTATGAAGCGCTGCTGTACGACGGCAACTGCATCTCAACCTCGGCGGTCGTCGTCAAACGCGAACGGCTGGAGGCTGTCGGCGGATTTTGCGAAGACGCCGACATCGTGACCGCCGAAGATTACGAATTGTGGCTGCGTCTGGCGCGGGCCGGTGCGCGCATCGGTTTCGTCCGCGAAATTCTCGGCGAATACCGCCTGCATGCGGGCAATCAAAGCGGCGCCGTCGTGCGCAACATGGAAGCCGTCGAACGCGTCGTGCAACGCCACCTCGCGCTCGTACCGCCGCAGACAAGCGGCGCACGCCTGCGCGCGCGGCGCCGTCCGGCGATCGTTTATTACAGCGGCGCGCGCGGGCTGCAGGCCGCCGGCCGGCATGCCGATGCATCGCGCCTATTTCTCAAGGCCCTGCGCCTGTGGCCGCTGACGGCAAAGTTTTACGCCGCGGCCCTGCTCAACGCTGCCGGCGTGCGCGCGCAATGACGCGCTCAACCTTTTCAGGAACAAAGCGTCATGGTGCTGAACATTAAAGACGTCGCTGCATGGGGCGAACAGTGGCAATCTTCCGGCGAATGGCACGCGCATACCGTCGGCCCGGTCGAGTCGACGAAACTCGCCGGCGGTTATCTTGCTTTCGTCAGCGCAGTCTGCGGCTGGAGGCCGCAGCCGCAGCACACGAACGGTCTCGATATCGGCGCCGGCGCCGGCCACCTCGCTGCCGCCTTCGCGCAACGCGGCCTGCACATGACCGCATCGGAATGGAACGACAGCGGCATCGAGTTGATGCGGCGCGAGAACCCGCAACTCGCCGCGCGCAAACTCGACATCATGGCGTTCGACGACCACGACGCCTGGGATTTCATTTTCTGCCGCGAGTTGTATCCGTTCACGCGCGTGAACGCCTTCACCGATCAGCACGCGATCATCTCGCGGCTGATCGACGGGCTGCGCCCCGGCGGCGTGCTGGTGCTGGCGGGCTCGGAAGTGATGTGGCCGCACTGCGCCGATTACCGGTTGTTGATCCGCACGCTCGGACGTGATGCGCGCCTTGCCTTTGCCGGGCCGAAATATCCTGAGGCATTACTCACGCGCTTTGAACTGCGCTTCGGGTCCAGCTATCGCCTGCTGGCCGCATTGCTGCAGCCGCTGCTCGCGTTCAAACAGCGCTTGCGCGGCTGGGCGCGAATCAACGTCATCGTCTTTCGCAAAAAACCCGCGGCGTGAATTCGCTACCGCTTTGCTGGACGCAGACTGATCGCACGCGCTATTTCAGCCTGGCGCGGCACGCACTGGTTGCAGCGCTGCGCGCCGCCGGCATCAGTGCCGGTGCGCGCATATTGCTGCCGGAATTCATCTGCCGTGATGTGCTGGCCTCCGTTGCAGCGGTCGGCGCGACACCGTGCTGGTACGCAACCGCGGCGGACTTGACGCCGGCCGCCGATCAAAGCGCGTGGCCGCAGGCCGCCGCGGTGATTGCCGTCAATTATTTCGGCTTCGCGCAGGACCTCGCGGCATTCCGGCGTTATACCTCGCGCACCGGCGCGATCCTGATCGAAGACAATGCGCACGGCTTTCTAAGCCGCGATGCCGATGAAAAATGGCTGGGCTGCCGCGCCGATATCGGACTGTTCAGTTTCCGCAAGACGGTCAGCCGCCTCAACGGCGCGGCCTGCGTCATCGCGAGCGAAAAGATTCGCGCGCGCCTTTCCGCACAACTGCCGGATGGAGCAGCGCCGCGCCTTGGCGGCTCACCACTCAAATACGCACTGCGCCACCTGCCGTGGTGCGGGCCGCGTCTCGCCGGCATCGCCACCGCAACCGCACAGGCACTGCGCAGTCTGCGCACCGGGCATGCGTTGCCATCTTCCGCCGCCGATGCCGAATCGGCCATTCCAGATGCGCCGGCACCGCCGGACGGTTTGAGCAACGATCTCGCCTGCCATGCCGCGACAGAAGAAATTGCACGGCGGCGCCGGCTGTTCGAGAAATTTCTGGC
>JANXSE010000060.1 GCA_025356695.1 Betaproteobacteria bacterium | reverse complement strand
ACCGGCGCCGGCAATCGAACCGGCGTTGGCACGCGCGAACACCTCGACCGGCGGATTGTCGGGCAGCAGCCAGTGCAGCAGATCGACGTAATAGACAAGACCCGAAATCGAACTGGTATCGGCGGGCAGCCGGCTCAACGTTGCCAGCGCCTGAGAACGCGAGTTGAATACGCGCGCCATCCCGCTCGTTATCCGGCCGAGACGGCCGTTGACGAGCTGTTCTTTCGCCAGCAAATATTTGTCTTTGAAGCGGCGGCTGTAGCCGACGCGCAAATCGACACCGGCTTTTTTTGCCGCAGCCAGTATCTTGTCGGCTTCGGCAAAATCGAAAGCCAGCGGCTTCTCCACCAGCACCGGCTTGCCGAGTGCGAGCGCCTGCAGAATCGGCTGCGTATGCTCGACTTCGATCGTCGACACCACCACCGCATTGACCTCCGGGCGCGAGATCGCCTCGAGATTGTCGGATGTATGAAATTGCGCGCCGACTTTATCGGCAAGTTTTTTCGCGCGCGCCAGATCTTTGTCGGAGACAGCGATGAATTTCACCGCCGCATGGTTTTTCGCCATCATGGCGCGCAGCGTGCCGATGCGGCCGCTGCCGATCACGGCAATGCCGAGGTCTTTGCGTTGAAAGTTTTTTTCCATAGGCCGGCGATTGTAGCAGCCCGCGCAGTCTTTACTGCGAGGTAACGCCGCCGTCGAGAACCAATGTCTGCCCGGTGATGTACGACGCCTGCGGGCTGGCCAGATAGGCCACCGCGGCGGCCACATCGTCGACGGTGCAGAGCTTCTTCATTGGGATGCGTGCCATGCGTACCTGCGCGTGGTTGGCGTCGGTCGGCATCGCCGCACGCGACTCGGTGATGACGGCACCCGGCGCCACCGTGTTGACGCGGATGCCGTGCTCGGCCCATTCGATCGCCAGCATGCGCGCCATGTGGATGACGCCGGCCTTGGCGATGCCGTAGGCGGAGCGGCCGGCCATGCCGACCAGACCGTGCGTCGAGGTGATGCTGATAATCGAGCCCGCGCGTTTTTCCGCGATCAGATGGCGGCCCATGGCCTGGCTCACGAAGAAGGTGCCAGTGAGGTTGGTATCCATGATATCGGCCCAATCCTGCGGCGTGAAATCGAGCGCGGCCTTGCGCAGCGCGACGGCGGCGTTGTTGACCAGCACGTCGAGGCCGCCGAATTCGCCGGTGACTGCCGCCATCGCGCGCTCGATGCTGGATTGATCGCGGATCTGCAATTCAACCGGTAGCGCGCGCGCACCTGCGGCCGCAATCTGCTCAAGCACCGGCGAGAGTTTCTCCGGCCGCGTCGACGACACTGCCACGTCGTAGCCGCGGCGCGCCATTTCCACCGCGATACCGGCGCCGATGCCCTGCGACGCTCCCGTGACAAACACGCGCGGACGCCGCGCCGGTTGACCGACTGTCATATGCTGCCTTTCAGAATATTTATGCGGAGCGACGAATCAGCACCGGCGCCGCCGAAACCACCTGCGTCATAAGGTCACGCACGTGGTCCAGCGTATCCATGCGGTCTATGCTCTGCGCCACCGCCTGCGCCGTCTTTGCCGGCAGCACGCGTGCGGCACAGTTTTCGAACTTGGCTTTGAGGTCGGCAAACGCAATCGGATTGGCGGAGGTGCGGCCGAGCGGGTAATCGACGCTCGATTCGTAGACCGCGCCGTCACTCATGGTGACACGCACCAGCGCGTTGAACGGGTCTTCCTTGTCGAAAGCGATGCCCTTTAACGGAATCGCCTGCACACGCGGCAACGCCTCGCGCACCGCCACCTCGCGATAGGCCTCGTTCTCGAAATGCTCCATCACCACCTTGCCGTCGATCAGCGCGCGCAGCACGCAATACTGCACGCTGAACTTGGCATCGAGTTCGCTGTTGGGGGTCGGGCGGTCGGTGTGCAGCAGGCGCACATCGGCAGTATGCGATTCGACGCGTGCAATGTTCTTCGGCTCGAGCCTGCCGTGTTTCTTCACGATGTTGAGCGCCGCCTCGATCGCCGCATGCGTGCTGTAGCAGCAGGGATAGAGTTTGTAGCTGGCCCCCGGCACCACGATGTCGAGCGGATCGGCCCAGTGCGCGTTCGCTTTGGCGATGTCGTAGTTGCCCTTGCCGTTGAAGACTTCGAGAAAACCCTGCTTGTGTTCGAACGCATCCGGGTTGGCGGTAAAGCCCTTGCGTGCCAGCAGCACGGCCTGCAGGCCATTGCGCGCGCAGGCGCCGGCGTGCAGCGATTTGGTCATGGTGCCGAAGTTGGCCTTGGTGCCACCGGCGAGCGAAGTCGCCATCGCCAGCGCCGTTTCGGCTTCATCGGTCGTCAGGTGCAGCATGCGCGCGCAGGCCGCCGTCACCGCGAAGACACCGATCGTCCAGGTCGGATGCCAGCCGCGCTCGGTGTGATAAAAATTGACCGCCCGACCGATGCGCGCGCCGACTTCGTAACCGGCCGCGTGGCCGAGCAGCAGGTCGCGCCCGTTGCAATCGAAGGCCTCGGCCGCCGCCAGCAGCGCCGGCACCATGACCGCCGACACATGGCCACCCATGTGCGCAGCGGTGTTGTCGAAATCGAGCACATGCGCTGCGGTGCCGTTGATCAACGCCGCATCGAGCGGCCCGGCGCGGCGGTCGCTGCCGACGATCAGACAATCGCCCTGACCGGAAATGCCGAGCACGTCTTCAACGATATGCGGCGGCTCTTCGCGCGAACCGGCAAGCATGACGCCCAGCGTGTCCATCACGGCGACCTTGCTCCAGTAGACCGCCTCCGGCGGCAGGTCGGCGTATTGGAGCGCAGTGATGCGTTCGGCAAAATAACGGGCGAGTTTCATGCGGAAGCTCCTCTCAAATTCAGCGCGGCTGTGCGTGCCGCGTTATTCGGGTTTGATGCCGCCGTCGCGCACGACCCTGATCCAGCGCGCGATTTCGGTGTGGTTGAAGGCATCATATTCCTCCGCTGTGCTGCCGACGGCATCAACGCCGTTGTCGACGAACAGCTTCACCGTGGCCGGCAGACGCACTGCCTGCACCATCGCTGCGTTCAAGCGGTCGACAACAGCACGCGGCATGCCCGCCGGCCCCATCAAACCGAAGCCGCTGGTCACGACGTAGCCTTCAAGACCGGACTCCTCCATGGTCGGCACCTGCTGCGCCGAGGCGGAGCGCCTTTTACCGGTCTGCGCCAGCATACGCAAGCGGCCGCTCTTCGCATGCTCGATCACGCTGGCGATGCCTGGGTAGGCGATTTCGATCTGCCCCGCCATCACATCCACCAGCATCGGCGGCGTGCTTTTATATGGCACATGGACAATGTTGACCTTGCCAAGCAGATTAAACAAGACGCCGGCCAGATGCGTGTTGGTGCCGGGGCCGGCGCTGCCGTAATTGAGCTGGCCGGTGCGTTTGCGCGCCAGCTCGACCAGATCCTTCAGGTTTTTCACCGGCAGCAGCGGATGAATCACCATCATCTGCGTCGATTCGACCACCAGCCCGACGGCGGTGAAATCCTTCAGCGCATCGTAGGGCATGCTCTTCATCAACGCCGGATGCATGACAAAACCGGAGCCGACCAGGCTGACGGTGTAACCATCCGGACTTGCCTTGGAGGTAGCGGCAGAACCGACAAGACCACCGCCGCCGGCGCGGTAATCGGCGATCAGTTGCTGGCCCAGCGCGGCGCCCATCGGTGTTGCGATCGCGCGAAAGAAAAAATCCGTGTTGCTGCCGGGCAGCGCACCGAGGACGATGCGGATCGGCTTCGTCGGATAGGCCTCCGCCGCGTGTGCCGTCTGGGCAGCACAAAAAACCATGCCCGTCGCCAGCAGCGCGCTGCGCAGATAACGTGCAAACCCGGCGCCCCCGTGCATTTGAGATTTCGATGCCGCGGCCATGACTCAACTCATCGCCGCGCCGGCGTTGACATTGAGATTCATGCCGGTGATATGGCGCGCCTCATTCGAGGCCAGAAACAGACAGGCGTCGGCCGAGTCCTGCGGCGTGACCAGGCAGCGCAGCGGATTGGCCGCCGCCTTCTTCTGCTGCGTCGGCAGGTCCCACACTTTGGCGACGCGCGGCGTCAGCGTGGTGCCCGGCGATACCGTATTCACGGTGATGCCGTCGGGGCCGAGTTGCCTCGCCAGATGCTTGCTCAGCGCGATGACGCCGGCCTTCGAACAGGCATAGGCGATGTTCGAGTGGGTCGCCGGATTTGGGCCGAGGCCGGCCTGCGAGGCCATGTTGATGATGCGCCCGCTCTTCTGCGCGACCATCACCTTCGCCGCGGCGCGGATGCAGAGGAACGCCGACTTCAGGTTGAGGTCGAAGATCTCGTCCCAGTCGGCCTCGGCGAAGCCGGTGACCGGCGCCTGCGAATGCCAGCCGCCCACCGCGTTGACCAGCACGTCGATACGGCTCCATTGATCCATCACCGACTTGACCATCGCTTCGACGTCGGCAGCGCGCGTGACATCGGCTTTGACGGCAAGCGCGCTGCCGCCGGCGGCCTTGATAATAGCGGCGACGCGCTCGAGCTCGCCTGCATTGCGCGCGACCAGCGCAACCCTGGCGCCCTCGCGCGCAAAGGTGATCGCGGTTGTTTCGCCGATGCCGGCGCTGGCACCGGTGACGATGGCCACCGCACCGGCCAGCCTGCCCTCGGACATGGTTCTCCTCTCGCATGAAGTCGCGGCGACTTCGATTCTTTCGCGCCGCGCTTTATAGATGGCTGCATTATGCTACGAGCGCCGCGGATTTGCCCGCCGCGCCGTCCGCCGCTATGCTCAATACTCAATACTCAATCCTGAATCCTGAACAGCCATGATCATCGACCTGCACAACCATGTCATTCCCCTGACGCTGATCGACGCCGCGCGCCGCGAACCCGGCCGCTACGGCATGCGCGTTGAAGACCGCGACGGCAAAATATTCTACGAGCGGCGCGGCAAATTCTCCGAGCTGCAGCCCGGCTTCTGCAACGCCGATGCCAAGCTCGCCGCGATGGACGAAATGGGCATCGATGTCGTCGCGCTGTCGGCCGCGCCGCCGATCTTCCTGCACCACCTGCCGGTCGAGGCCGCAGCGCCGGCCGCCACACTGATCAACGACGGCATTGCGCAATTCGTCGCCAAAAATCCCGCGCGCTTTCGCGGCATGGCCTATCTGCCGATGCAACATCCGGATGCGGCCATCGCCGAACTCGAACGCGTGGTGCGCGAATACCAATTCAAAGCGGTCGAGATCGCCACCAGCATAGACGGCGCGCAACTCGCCGAGCCGAAATTCCGCCCCATCCTGCGCACCATCGAACAACTCGGCTGCTTCGTCTTCACCCACCCCTACCAGTGCAGCGCCAAAGGCGGCATGGACGACTACGATTTCTATAACCTGCTGGGCTTTCCCTTTGACACCACGCTGATGGTGTCGCACCTGATGTTCAGCGGTGCGCTCGACGAATTGAAAACGCTGAAGTTCGTGCTCTCGCACGGCGGCGGCTACATTCCGTATCAAATCGGCCGCCTCGCCCATGGCTACAAAATTCGGGCGAGCACGCGACGCGATTCGAAAACCTCGCCGGCCGATCTGCTGCGCCGTTTTTACTTCGACGCCCTCACCCACGACCCGCAGGCGGCGCGTTACCTGATCGATAAGGTCGGCGCCGACCGCGTAGTCATCGGCACCGATCATCCCTTCGACATGGGGCCAGAGAATCTGCGCGCCTTGATCGACGCCATACCGGGTCTGACCGCCGATGAACGCGTGCAGATTTGCGAGCGCACGGCCGCCACGCTGCTCGGCGAGGACTGAGTCCGCCGCCCTCGCCGGACACCCCGTTGTGCTATGCTTTGCCCCCGCAAACAGACAGGGTGCGCCCTGCATTGATGGAGACCAGCATGCGCATGGAAGTTCACGTTCACGGCACCGCATTCCTGTGCAAGGGCGTGCACCTGAGCCAGATCGAGGACGCCCTGCGCCCGTGGCTCGACTATCTTGAAGTCGACGCCATCACCAAGGTACAGAGCATGGAGCGCGACGAACCGGGCATCCAGTTAGACCCCAAGGAACAGGCGCTCGACATGTGCTGGACCGGCGAAGTCGGCCGCAGCTTCCATCACCGGCTGAAGGAAGCTTTCAACGCGCTCGGCCCACTCACCGATTACGCCTCCGAAGTCACCGTGACCTATTACCAGGACAATGGCAAGGAAGAGTTCCAGCAGGTCTTCATCGGCCCCAGCCCGGAAGCCATCCATGAAATCCGCCGCCAGTGCGTCGAAGAAGACCTCGTTGGCCTCCTCTCGGCGCATTTTGAAAAAGGCCGCGTCGACCGCGTGGTCGGCATCGTCAACCAGATGTTCGACGAAGACTGGAAAAGCCGCCCCGCCACCGACAAGCAAAGTGCCGCAGCACCCGCGCTGTCGCCGCATCCGCGCAACCGGCATCTGCATTAGTCAGCCGCGGCGGTTGATGCCGCCGCGTCTTCGATTCATATTCACCTGCCGCCAAGTATTGCGCCGCCATGGACGACATCGTTAAACAGGCGATGGCCAAATGGCCGGATGTGCCCAATGTCTACGGCTGGCTCGGTCTCGACCGCCGCGGCGTCTGGCGCATCAAGGGTGATGCCGTCACCAACACGGTGATCGCCGGCTTCATCAGCCGCAATTTCGACCACGACAGCGAAGGCCGCTGGTTTTTCCAGAACGGGCCGCAGCGCGTGTTTGTCGAACTCGATTACACGCCTTTCGTCTTTCGCATCGTGTGGAAAGCCGATCCGCAGGCAGCGCTCAGGATCGAAGCGCACACCGGCGCGGCGGTGCGTACCATCGAATCAATGTGGGTGGACGAAAACGGCGTACTGCTGCTGGTGACCGAACACGGGGCCGGCATGCTGGACGACCGCAACCTCGACCTGCTGCTGCCCTGTCTTACCGATGCCGCCGGCCATACGCTGGACGAAGACGCCGTCGCCGCGCGCATCGAGTCGATCCAGACCGGCGCTGATGCCGATCTCTGCCTGTGTTACGCCGGTTCGTACGTGCCGCTCCACGCTATCGCCTCCGCCGCCGTTGCGGCAAAATTCGGCTTCGTGCCGCAGCCGCTGCAACCGGCCGGCGAAGAACCCTGCAACTAAAACGCCCGAGGAACTCCGCAATGAATACCGACGAAAAAGAGCTCCGCACAAAAATGCTCAAAGGCTGGCGCTTCCTTTACCAGCGCGGCTTCATCGAAGGCTTCGGCCACATCAGCGGACGACTGCCCGGCTCGGATACATTTTTGCTGACCCGTCATTCGCTTGGCCTCAAAGCCGCTTCCAGCGATCTGCTGACCGTCGATCTCGATGGTCACAAGCTGGCCGGCCGCGGCGACATTCCGGGCGAGTACCCGATCCACTC
>JANXSE010000035.1 GCA_025356695.1 Betaproteobacteria bacterium | reverse complement strand
GACAAACCGCTGCGCTGGGTGGTGCCCTCGGTGGCCGGCGGCGCCACCGATACTACGACACGTATCATCGCGCCCAAACTCGGTGAAGCACTCGGGCAAATGGTCGTGATTGAAAACAAGGGCGGCGCCAGCGGCAACATCGGTGCCGAGTATGTGGCGCGTGCCACGCCTGACGGCTACACCTTTCTGACTGCCATCGCCTCGAACGCCAGCAACGTGGCCCTGATGAAGAAAGTGCCCTTCGATCTGGTGCGCGATTTTGCGCCAGTGTCGCTGATGGTGACGGTGCCGGAGATGATCCTGTCGCACAACTCGCTGCCGGCAAGAAACATCCGCGAGCTGGTCGCGCTGGCGAAAGCGCATTCGGGTCAGTTACAGTATTCAACCGGCGGCATTGGCTCGATTCAGCACATGGGCATGGAGCTGTTTCTGCTCACCACGGGAACGAAGATGATGCACGTGCCGTACAAGGCCACGCATCCGGCCTTGATCGACGCGCTTGCCGGTCAGGTGCCGATCACGGTGGTAGCGAGCATCACCGGGCTGCAGTACATCCGGGCCGGCCGTTTGCGCGGCTACGGCATTACCAGCGCCAAACGTATGTCGATCGCACCCGAGATTCCGACCATCGCCGAACAGGGCGTCGAGGGCTACGAAGCGGTGCAGTGGTTCGGCATTCTGGCGCCGGCCGGCACCTCGCGCGAAATCGTCATGAAGCTGCACGGCGCCGTGCAGCGCACGCTACAAGACCCGGAAGTGAGGAAACGCTTTACCGACGACGGTGCGGAAATAACGCCGAGCGCGACGCCCGAGGATTTCGGCAACATGGTGCGCAGCGAAGTGGCGAAATGGGCAAGGGTCGTCAAGGAAGCCCGCATACAAGCGGAATAAACGGCAGGCGAGGGAGTGGGCAGTGGCGGTGATACTGGATTACGCAACGATGGATGGCGCATTGTCGATGCGCGATGTGATCGATCTGCTCGAACGCGCGCTGGCGCACGAAGCTGCCGGGCAGACCGATGTTTCGCCCAAGTACATTACCGAGTTCACCGGCGGCGCGATGCGCATGCTGGTCGCGGCCGATCACGCGGCCGGTTATCTCGCCACCAAGGCCTACCATTCGATCGACAGCGCCGGCGTGCGCTACGTTGTCACGTTGTATCGATTGAACGACGGCGAACTGCTGGCCTGGCTCGACGGCCAGTTGATCACCGATCTGCGCACCGGCGGCGCCAGCGGCGTGATTGCGCGCAAGGTGCAGATCGCCGGCGCGGTAACGGTGGGCATCATCGGCTCCGGTAATCAGGCGCGCATGCAGCTGGAAAGTCTTGCCGCCGTCTACGATGTCAAAGCCGCAACGGTCTACAGCCCGACCGTCACCAACCGCGAAGCCTATGCGCGCGAGATGTCGGCAAAGCTCGGCATCACGGTGACGCCGGTGGCCTCGGCGCAAGCGGCGGTGCGCGGGCACAAGGTGGTTGCATCGGCGAGCAGCGCACGCAGCAAAGAGCCGGTGTTGCGCGGCGAATGGCTGGCCGATTGCAAATTGCTCTGTGCAGTCGGCAACACGCGCAAGCAGTTTGCCGAGGTTGACGTTGAGTGCTTCCGTCGCGCCGCGCTGGTGGTAGTCGATTCGCCGCATGCCGCGCACGAAGCTGGCGATTTGATCCAGGCGGTACAATCTGGCGCACTGCCGGCGGAAAAACTCAAGACGCTGGCACAGATTGTCGCCAGTGATGCGGTGCTGCTGGCCGACGGCATGATCGCCTTCAAGTCGGTCGGCACCGCGCTGCAGGACGTGGCGCTGGCGGGGCGTTATTACGAATTGCTCGGTGCGCGCGCCGATCTGCCGGGCAGGGCGGATTTTTTGCGCGTGCGCTGAAAAATTGCAAACGGTTTCATGTGTTAAGTTCGACCGGTGCTGCCGGTCAGTCGCAACAGTTGCAACAACAGAGGAAAAGCGATGGCAATTACGTTAAGGGGGGTCATGCAGGCCCCGGTTACTCCGCTGAAAGACGATTTCAGTTTTGATGGTGACGGTTTCGCCAAGATGGTGGACTTTCACGTCCGTCACGGCGCGCCGGCGATTGCCTGGCCGCACCACAAGGCTGAATCACTTAATCTGACGATTGCCGAGCGCAAGCTCGGCGCCGAGATTGCGGTCAAGACCGTTGCCGGCTGCGTGCCGGTGTCGATTTTTACCGGCACCCTGTCCGAGGAAGATTCCCTCGACATCGCCAAACACGCGCAGAAAATCGGTGCCGACCTGCTGCTGACGATTTCGCCGTACTGCCGGCGGCCGTCGCAGCAGGAGATCTTCGATTCCATTGTGCGCATCGCCACGCACACCGATCTGCCGATGCTGACCTACAACTCGCCGTGGCGCAATGGCGAGGGCGTGGAATTCACCGGTGAACTGACCCAGCGCCTGATCGAGCGCCTGCCCAACTATATCGGCATGAAGGACGCCAGCTTTCACAGCGAGAAGTTCATGGAGATCTCGCGCATCTCGCTGAAAATGCGGCCGGGTTTCGCCATCATCATGGGCGTTGAGCACCTGCTTGCCTCGTATCCGCTTGGCGCCTGCGGTTCGTTCTCTTCGTCGGGTGCGATTGCGCCGAATCTCTGCAATAAATACTTCGCTGCACTGGTCGCCAACGACTGGCCACTCGCGCGTGAATGCCAGTACAAGATTTCACGCCTGTGGCGCGTCTTCAAGGAGCAGTACCCGTCGTCGCTGAAAGGCGCCATGATCATGATGGGGCGCCCCGTCGGGCCCACGCGTTCGCCGTTGCCTACCGCAACCAAGGAACGCATCGCCTTCCTGCGCCAGCAGCTTGAAGAACTCAACATCCTGCAGACCGAGCCGCACGGCTGGTAAATCGAAAAAACGCGAAACGAGAGAGAACAAGATCATGGCTAATTTCAAACCCGGTCTGGTGCATGCACCGGTCACGCCGTTCAAGGCCGACCACAGCATTGACTACGAAACCTATGCGAAGCTCATCGAATTCCACCTGAAAAACGGCGCCGAGGCCATTGCCGCACCCATGCCCGCCGGCGAAGACATGAGCCTGAAGGACGACGAACAGGGCGTGCTGCTCGACTTCGTCATCAAACAGGTGAAGGGCCGCGTGCCGGTTATTGCGCATGTCAGTGACGCGGGTACGACCATTGCCATCGAGCGCGCCAAGCATGCAGCCAAAGCGGGTGCCGCGGCAATTGTGTCGCACCCGCCGTATTTCTGGCATCCGAAGGCCAGCATGGTCACCGAGCACCTCGTGCAGATCGGCAACGCGACCAAGCTGCCGTTTTTCCTGTGCAGCCCGCCGGTGGAAGATGTCGGCACACCGCTGACGACGGAAATCACGCTGGATGTCATCGATCGCGTGCCGACGTTGTGCGGCGTGGTCGATGCGACGATGGATTTCGTCATCATGGTCGAAACCGTTT
>JANXSE010000434.1 GCA_025356695.1 Betaproteobacteria bacterium | reverse complement strand
CCGCCGACGTCGTTGCTCGACCAGGCTTGCGCCCAGCCGTTCACCGCTTTGAGCACATCCGCCGACGCATTGCCGGAGGGCGCTGCTTTGGCGGGGGGCGGTTCGGCTGCCTTGGTCACAGGGTCGGCCTTGGCGGGCGCGGCGGGTGCAATGGCCGCCGGTGCCGGTGAGACTGCGGCGACGACGGGGACGGGCGCTGCGGAGGCTGCAGGTTTTGTTGCGGCTGCGACAGTCGTCGCGACTTTGCCGGTGTCGCCTTTGCCAGAGCTGGGTTTGACGCCGCGACCGGAGCTCGAGAACAGTTCCTTGATCAAACCGAGTTTGGTCTGCGCGCCGGTGTTGGCTTTGTCGAGCTGCAACGCCTTGTCGTAAGCCTGTGACGCCATCTTGGCGTAGATGTCGCCGAGGTTTTCATGGGCGGTAGCATAGCTCGGGTGGGTGCGGATCGATAATTCGAGCGAACTGCGCGCCTTGTCGTACTGGCCCTGCTGCGCATAGAGCACGGCGAGGTTGTTGTATGGCTCAGGCAGTTCCGGATAGTCTTCGGTCAATCCACTGAAAATGCGGATGGCATCGGCCGTCTTGTTTTGTTCGGTGAGGATCAGGCCCTTGAGGAAACGTGCGCGCGCGTCCTTGGCATTGCCTTTGAGAAAAATGTCGACACGCTCGAGCGCCTGTGCGTGCTGTCCGCTGCGGAAGAGTTTCTGGGCTTCCTGATAGTCGTCATTCTGCGCGCCCGCTGCACATGCAAAAAGCAGGGCTGCAAGCAGGGCGGTAATCCGGATCGTCAGGGCACTCGGGAACATGGGCGTCATTGTGCTATACTTTTTGTAATTTCAGGGCGTTAGTCCACTAATCCCAAGGATTTTACCAACTTCCCCGGCTAATTTAAACACGTATCGTTGGTGGGGATAACCGGCTGCCGCCGGTCTCCCGCTGAGGACGTTTCACGCCGGCCCAAGCTGGCGGCCGGCACCGGCCGCAAAACCCGCATGCTCAAGATTTACAACACCCTAAGCCGCGAAAAACAGGAATTCAAGCCGCTGGTGCCCGGACAGGTCCGGATGTACGTGTGCGGCATGACGGTTTACGATTTTTGCCATCTCGGGCACGCCCGCGTCATGGTGGTTTTCGACATGGTGACGCGCTGGCTGCGTGCCACCGGCTACCAAGTGACCTACGTCCGCAATATCACCGATATCGACGACAAGATCATCAAGCGCGCGGCCGAGAACAAGGAGCCGATGGAGGCGCTGACCGCGCGTTTCATCGCCGCAATGGACGAGGATACCGCGGCGCTGGGTGTGATCAAGCCGGATTTTGAGCCGCGTGCCACCCAGTACATTGCGCCGATGCAGGACATCATCCGGCAGCTCGAGCAAAAGAAGCTCGCTTATCTGGCACCGGACGGCGACGTCAACTATTCCGTCCGTGATTTCCCGGGCTACGGAAAACTATCGGGAAAATCGCTGGACGATCTTAACGCCGGCGAGCGTGTCGAAGTCACGCAGGCCAAACACGACCCGCTCGACTTCGTGCTGTGGAAGCGCGCCAAGGCCGGCGAGCCGGCGTGGCCGAGCCCGTGGGGCGAAGGGCGGCCGGGCTGGCACATCGAATGTTCGGCCATGTCGGGCGCGCTCTTGGGCAATCATTTCGATATCCACGGCGGCGGCCAGGACCTGCAGTTTCCGCACCACGAAAACGAAATCGCGCAGTCCGAAGGCGCGCACGGCGAAACTTTCGTCAATTACTGGATGCACAACGGCTTTGTGCGCGTCGACAACGAAAAAATGTCGAAGTCGCTGGGTAATTTCTTCACGGTGCGCGAAATTCTTGCGCGCTACGACGCCGAGGTCGTGCGCTTCTTCATTCTGCGCGCGCATTACCGCAGCCCGCTCAATTATTCCGACCAGCACCTCGATGATGCGCGCCAGGGACTGACGCGACTCTACACCGCGCTCAAGGCGCACGCCGTTGCAGCGGCGCCGATTGACTGGACTGAACCGCGTGCGGCGCGTTTTCGCGAATGCATGGAGGACGACTTCAACACATCGGAAGCATTGGCCGTTTTGTTCGATCTCGCCAATGAAGTCAATCGCAGCGGCGACCGTGCGGCAGCGGTCTTGTTGAAGTCACTGGCGGGTGTGATCGGTCTGCTGCAGCGCAGCCCTGATGAATTTCTCAAGGCCGCACCGGCCGCCGATGATTGGTCGCCGGAGCGCGTGCAGACCGAGATCGATGCGCGTGCCGCCGCCAAAAAGGCGAAAAATTATGCCGAGTCCGACCGCATTCGGAAGGCCTTGCTCGATGCCGGTATCGTGCTCGAGGACAATGCCAAGGGCACGACCTGGCGCCGTGCCTGAGCGGCGGAACACACTGTGGCCAATCTGCAAAGCGCATTCGGCCTCCTCGCAATCATGCTGCTGGCGTGGTTGATCAGCGAGAACCAGCGCGCGGTGGCCTGGCGCATCGTCATCAGCGGGGTGTTGCTGCAGGTGGCGTTGGCGGTTGCTTTGCTCAAGCTGCCCCTCTTCAAACAATTTTTTCTGCTGCTGAACGGGGCGTTGCAGGCGCTTGAGCGTGCCACGCAGGCGGGTACCACCTTTGTCTTCGGTTTTCTCGGCGGCGGCGCGCAGCCCTTTGTCGAAAGCGGCGCCGGCCCGGCGTTCGTGCTGGCCTTTCGTGTGCTGCCCATCATCCTGGTCATCAGTGCATTGTCGTCGCTGCTGTTCTACTGGCGGATCCTGCCGTGGATCGTACGCGCTATTTCAACGTTGTTCGAGAAAACGATGGGTGTCGGCGGTGCCGTGGGCCTGTCGACCGCGGCCAATGTCTTCGTTGGCATGGTTGAGGCGCCGCTGTTCATACGGCCGTATCTCGCGCAGTTGTCGCGCGGCGAGTTGTTTATTGTCATGACCTGCGGCATGGCCGGCATTGCCGGCACGATGATGGTGCTCTACGCCACGATACTCGGGCCGGTGATTCCGGATGCGCTCGGCCATATTTTGATTGCGTCGATCGTCAGTGCGCCGGCGGCCATCGTCGTCTCCGTGCTGATGGTACCGCCAACCGGTGCTCCGACCTCGGGCCGGCTCTCACCACCGCAGGCGGCGACCAGCAGCATGGATGCGGTGACGCGCGGCACTGCCGACGGCCTGAACCTGCTGCTGAACATCGTCGCTCTGCTGATTGTTTTGCTCGCGCTCGTCGCACTGGCCAATGCGCTGCTGGGCCTGCTGCCGGATGTGAACGGCGCAGCGCCGACTCTGCAGCGCGGGCTTGGATTTCTGCTGGCGCCATTGGCATGGCTGGTCGGCGTGCCATGGAGCGAAGCGCCGGCGGCGGGGGCCCTGCTCGGCGTGAAAACGGTGTTGAACGAATTCGTCGCTTACCTTGATCTGGCGCGCATGAGTGACGAGGTGTTGTCGCTGCGCAGCCGGCTGTTGATGACCTACGCGCTGTGCGGTTTCGCCAATTTCGGCAGTCTCGGCATCCTGATCGGCGGCATGGCGACCATGGTGCCGGAGCGTCGCGATGAAATCGTTGGCCTTGGCATGAAATCCATTGTTGCCGGCACACTGGCGACCTGCATGACCGGGGCGGTGGTCGGCATGTTGTGGAGCGCTTGATGCAGACGGCGCCGGTGCTGCGTTGTGCCGATACGGCTGCGCTGATTGTCATACTCGCCGCACACGAAGAACTGCGTGCGCTGGCATTGGCGAAACCGGAAAATGCTGCGGCCGTACTGGCAGCACCCGCCGCCGTCGCGCGCGGGATCGCCGTCTTTGCGCCTGAACTGGCCGGCCGCGAAAAATTGTCCATACTGGTGATCGGGGCGGAGTCCACCGACGCGGTGGACCAGGGGCGCTGGTATCAGACCATCGGCGCCATGCTCGGCAGCAAAATGCGGCCGGTAGTGACGCTGGTCGGCAGCGAACTCGATACGCTATTTCAATCGTCGCTAACCGATGTTGCGCCGGCGGTTGCCGCCAACTGCGTGCGTACACATCTGGCGGAGTTTCTGGCGGCGCGGCCAAGCGTGAATTTCGATATTGCTGTGATGTTCCAGCCGGGTTTTCAAAAATACCGCGGCTGGCTGGAAGATTCCGGGCTCGCGCGCCTGCTCACGGGGGGAATGCTGCTCATGGGGGCGTCGTATTCAACCGACGAATACGAGATGGAGCGCTGGGTTCTGGAGTGTCACGGTTATGGCGCAAGCCAGACCTGTGCGCACAATCCGTTCTATCTTGAGCTTGGTGACGCGCAATCGTCGATACATTGGGGCGGTGAGCTCTGGCAGGTTGTCACGGCACCGGCGTGCGGTTTTTGCCGTGACGATGCCCGCCTGCAATCGCTCGAGGTTTTGAACCGCATGGTCTTGCACAGCATGACGGTGGCGGAGGTGCCATCGCCGCCATTGGGGATGATCGTTGAATTAAGTGCAGGAAACGGCAAGCGCCTCTCATTGATACACATTTTTGACCGGCGTTTCGTTGATCCTGCCAGCGCGGTTTTGTATCAGCTCGGCAACGACGGTGTGTTGCAAATGACGGGAACGCTTCCCGCTGCCGATCTTGCACGCTACCCGCGTGATATTCTACGTGACATCACGCGCGCAATATGGGCCGCCGATATCAAATCCCGTTTTCTGCTCGCCGGCTATCCTGCGTCGTTGCGGGAGGCGGATGGGTTGGCGCGGACGGGCGGCATGTTCGACGCGCTGCGCGCGCGGGCGGCAGGCCTGTTTCGCTGACGGCGATTACTCGCGGACGAGCACCGTTTCGCGGTTGCCCAATACGACGTGGCGGATAGCGTGTTCGCTGCAGTATTCATCCCAGGCTGCGCGCGCACCGGGGCAGAACGGTGAACCGTCGCAGACAATGACGCCGCCGCGGTTCAGCCGCGGATAAAAATATTCCAGTGCGGCGCGCGTTGGCGCATATAGCGTGACGTCGAGATGAACGAACGCCCATTTCACATCGGCGAGCGGATTGAAAACCTGCGGGATCCAGTCGGCGCAAATTTTGACCTTGGGAAATTCGCCGAAATAACTGCGTACGAGTTCGGGCGTCAGTCCGGCCTGTGCCACCTTGAAAAACGGCTCATAGCGTAAGGATTCGCCGTCGCGTACCGGGATGAAGTCCTGTTCGCCGGACGCGCTGGTGCCGACAAAGCTGTCGATGAGGTACAACCCGTCGCCGTCAAACGCCGGCTGCCGGCTGCGCCAGGCGCGCGCCAGCAGCAGGGCGGTGGCGCCGCGGTAAACACCGCATTCGGCGCGTGCGCCGGGCACATTCAATGTCGAAAAGAAATACTGCAGCAGGTCGCGCCGGCCCTGAAAGCGGTGGAACACGTTGAATGGCGTGACCGGTGTCTGTGTTTCGCTCAAACAGCGCTGGAACAGTTCGGCGAAATTGTCGCTGCCGACATTGACGTCGCGAAACAGCATTTCGAGATGCTGCTCGACTGGCGCGCAGCTGTGCAGGGTGTTGAGTTTTTCTTCGAGCTCCAGCGGGAACTCGACCGCATCAACCACCTTCGGGGCGGTGCGGCCGAACAGCGCAGCAAGCATCTCTTTCAGCATGGCATATCGTTGTTGCGTTGCGGGCTGGAAGCGCGGCGTGTCACTCGCGGAATCTCAGGTCAGCGGCAGGACGTTGGCCCATTGCTGGTAGGCAGGCCGCCGCTGCAGGCGTTTGTAGTATGCGTCGAGATTGGCGTGGTGCGGGCGTTCGAGCGGCAGATTAAGCCAGCGCACCACTGCGCAGCCGAGCGGGATGTCGCCCATTGTAAAGGTCTCGCCCGCGACGTAGCTGTGCGTTGCCATATGCGCGTCCAGCGTGGCCATCGCTGCTGCAACTTTTTTCGTCAGATCGGCCACCAGCGTCAGGTTGCGCTGTTCGGGCGCGGTACGAATGAGGTTCCAGAAGATCGGCTGCAGGTTGGGCCAAGGGGTGGTTGCATACCAATCCATCCAGCGGTCGGCATCGGCACATTGCCGTGCATCCGCGGGGCACAGCGTGCCCAGGCCATGTTTGCGCGCCAGATAACGCACGATGGCGTGGGACTCCCACAGGATGAAACCGTCGTCGTCAATGGTCGGCACTAGGCCATTCGGATTCATCGCCTTGTATTCCGGCGTATTGTTGACGCCGAATTTCATGCCGGCATCGATGCGTTCGAAGGGCAAGCCGAGTTCGCCGCAGCACCAGAGCACTTTTTGCACGTTGATCGAATTGCTGCGGCCCCAGATTTTCAGCATTGCATCTTTCCCTGTTCGTGGCGCCGCGCGCCTTATTCGGCAGTGATGCCGCGTTCGCGAATGATCTTACCCCACTTGTCCGATTCGCTGCGTATCCACGCGCCGAACTGTTCGGGCGTGCTGCCGACGATTTCATAGCCTTGCTGGGCGAAACGTTCGCGCGCGTCGGGCTGCGCAATGGATTTGCGCAGAGCTTCGTTTAGTTTTGCGATCACTGCGCGCGGCGTGCCGGCGGGTGCGAGCACGCCGACCCACGACTGCGCCTCGAAGCGCGGCACGAATTCGCTGATCGCCGGCACGCCGGGTACTAGTGCACTGCGCTCGCGCGAAGTCACCGCCAGCACGGTGAGACGGCCGCTTTTGACCTGCGACAGCACCAGACCGGCGGAGGCGATCATGGCGTCGACGTGTCCGCCAAGCAGATCGGTCAGCGCCGGGCCACCGCCCTTGTAATGAATCAACACGGCGTCGAGCCGGGTGGTCGATTTGAACAACTCGACCGACAGACGACTGGAAGTCGCCGCGCCGGCGGTGGCGAAATTGAGCGGTGCGCTTCGTGATTTGGCCAGCGCCAGCAGTTCGTTGAACGATTTGAGGCCGAATTTCGGATGTACGACAAAAAGCTGCGGGCCGCGGATCAACAGCGAAACCGGCGCGAAATCGCGGATGGTGTCGTAAGGAGTGCTGCCGAACACAAAAGGATTGGAAATGAAACTGTCGAACACGGCAAGCAGCGTGTAGCCGTCGGGTGACGCCTTGGCAACGGTATCCGTGCCGGGCACGCCGCCGGCGCCGGAGCGGTTGTCGACGATAATCGGCTGACCAAGCAACTCGCTGAGTTGCGGGGCGACAGCGCGCGCGACCACATCAGTCACGCCGCCCGGTGCCGCGGGCACCATCATGCGGATCGGTTTCGACGGCCAGGATTGCGCGACGGCGTTTGTTGCCGCCAGCGATGCGGCGGCGAACAGGAGTGGAATGAGGATCCTGGAATATTGCATGGCCGGCATTTTACCGGTCGATGCCCGCCGAATCCATGCTGCGCTGTCGTGCAAAAACAACGGCGCTAACGATTAAAACTCAGACCGGTGTGGAGAGGTGCTTGTTGAACGCCGTAAAGAACTGTTCAGCGAGTTTTTTGGCAACGCCGTCGACCAGACGCGAGCCGACCTGGGCCAGTTTGCCGCCAATGGTCGCCTTGGCGATGTATTCAAGGCGCGTCGAATCGCCTTCGGCGATGAGTTTGACCTCGGCCTGCCCCTTGGCAAAGCCGGCGACGCCGCCCTGGCCTTCGAAGAGCAGCATGTAGGAGTTTGGCGCATCGACATTGGTCAGGGTGATCTTGCTTTTGAATTTCGCGCTGACCGGGCCGACCTTTGCGCTCATGGTGAGGTCGAATTCGGAGTCCGAGGTTTGAAGCATCGATTCACAGCCGGGAATGCAGAGTTGCAGTACTGCGGGGTCGCAGATGGCATTCCAGGTTTTTTGCTGGGCCTGCGGGATAATTTGGTGGCCGGTAATTTCCATAGACACATATTTTACTACTGCAGGCGCATTTTCGCGCGGCTAGTTGGTGCGCCCGCCCTTCACCGCATTTTGCGCAGCGAGCAGGCTGCAGTCGCGCGCCAGTTTTTTGATGGCGTGTGACGTTGCGACACTGCCTTCGCGTACGAACGCCTCGTGGTTCTCTTCGACTTCGTCGAGGCGGTAGACGTAATTGACCATCATCCCGGCGGAGCGCTGCATGCCGGCCGCGGAAACGTCGGCGAGCCAGTTCAGCCGTTCAAGGCGCGCACCGTTACCGAGGTGGAAGCGGGAGACGGCGTCGAGCGGCGCGTTGTCTTTTTTTGCGCGCAGCAGATAGTGTGCGCACAGCGGCATCAGTTGTTCGCGCATCGCCGCCACTGTGCCGGCGTCTTTGTACCATTCGCGGTTTTTCAGGGCCGGCAGCAGGGCGGCCACTCCATCGTTGTCTTTTGACGTGCTGTCGAGCCAGGCGCGAAACCCCGGGATCGGCGATAGCGTGGCGAAATGCTTGAGGCGCGGAAACTCGCGGCTGAGTTCCGCGGCCACCTGCTTGATCAGCAGGTTGCCGAAGGAAATACCGCGCAGACCTTCCTGACAGTTGGTGATCGAATAAAAGATCGCGCTGTCGGCGCGCGCCGGGTCGGCCTCAGCCGATTCCTGGTCGAGCAGCGGTGCGACCGCATCGCTGATGCGGTCGGTGAGCGCGACTTCGATGAAGATCAGCGGTTCGTCGGGCAGGGCGGGATGAAAAAATCCGAAACAGCGACGGTCGGCGGCCAGTCGCCGGCGCAGGTCCTTCCAGCCGGCGATTTCGTGCACGGCTTCATAGGCGATCAGTTTTTCAAGAACGATCGCCGGCGTGCGCCAGTCGATGCGTTCGAGTTTCAGGAAGCCGCGGTTGAACCACGAGCCGAAAAGATGCGCCAGATCGGCATCGACGGCAACTAGCTGCGGGTTGGATTTGAGATCGCGCAACAGGCGCCGTCTGATATTGACAAGCACGGCAGTAGCACCGGGCGCGACGTTCAGACGGCGAAACAATTCCTGGCGCGGTGATTCGACAGCGCGTTGCAGATCGATCAGGTGTCGCGGTGATTGCGCTTTCGCAAATTCTGCAGCGGTGCGGGCGATGGCCGCGGTGTCCGGCGAAAATTCCTCGGCCAGGAGATGCAGGAATGGCGTGTGCGCATTCGTCGGCAATGCGGCGTAGGCCGCCAGCACTTCGCGCGCCAGCGCGGCGCCCGATACTTCGCCGCGTTCAGACATCAGCGCATGGCAGAGTTCGACGACTTCGCGGGCGTGCCGTGCCGCGCTACGCGCCGGATCGGCCGGCGCTGCCACCTTGCTGATCAGTCCTTTCAGAAACTGTCCTGCGTTCATTGCCGTGTCCGTTTCGTTTGTGATTCCGGCTGCGGGTGCGATGCGCCACGCCCTGAAATTCCGTCAAGTCTGCCGTGACCATGTTACAGCAGTCGTCGCGGCGCCGGCAGTATTTTCCAATCGTAAGATGAGGCTGAAACGGTTGGCGTCATGCTGCGGACTTGGATCGACGGTTAAAGGAATGAAACAATAACTTTCGAGCCTGCTGTACTCGCCTTGCGGCGTCATTATCGCTCATCGCGTTGG
>JANXSE010000410.1 GCA_025356695.1 Betaproteobacteria bacterium | reverse complement strand
TCGGCGCTGGATTTCGACGCAATCTCGGTGCCGAGAATGGTCCCCGCGCCCGGCCGGTTGTCGATGACGATGGACTGGCCGCGCTTTTCGGTAAGCTTTTGCGCGATGCCGCGCGCTGTGATCTCGAGGCCGCCACCCGCTGCGAACGGTACGATCAGGCGAATCGGCCGCGCCGGATAGGCCTGCGCAATAGCGGCTGCGCTATCGATACCAATAACCGCAACAAGTGCAACTGCCAGCTGTCGCATCACCATGCTGCAGCATAACCTTCGCGACGCGGGTCGGCGCCGGCGTGGCGCAAGCCGGTTTGCGGATGCTGCATCACTGCACACACGCCGCCGTTCTGTCCCGGAAAATGCGGCCACACATCGACATCGTGGCCCATCGCCTTGAGGGCTTCGATGGTTTCCAGCGGGAAGGTATTCTCGGCGTTAAAGCGCGCCGGATGATAAGCATGCGGCGCAAACGAATTCGGAAAACTCCAGCTTGACATGCGCGGCGCCTCAATCGCCTGCTGCACCGCCATGTCGAACTCGGCGATGTTGAGGAACACCTGCAGCATTGCCTGCGACTGCACATCGCCGCCCGGCGTGCCGAAAGTCATGAACAGCTTGCCGTCATTGAAGGCGAGCGACGGATTCGGCGTCAGCCGCGGACGCTTGCCCGGCGCCACCACGCTCGGATGGCCCGGCGTCAGGCGCGACTGGCAACCGCGCGACGAAATCGCCAGCCCGGTGCCCGGAATGATCGGCGTGTCGTATTGCGGATCCGAGAGTGTCGCCGAGTAACCATTGCCTTCGCGATCCATCACGCAACCATAGGTAGTACCCGGCTGCAAGGCGCGATCGACACCGCGTTCTTCATCCTTGGCACGCTCGTGCAACCGGTACGGTTCCGGCGCGCCTTCGGGATCACCCGGATCGGGCAGTGTCGCGAAGGCACGTTGCGCATCGATGCGCGCACGCTGGCGCACACCATAGGCGTCGGCCAGCATGCCGGCGCGCGGCACGTTGACGAACTTCGGATCACCCGAATAGGCCTCGCGATCGGCGAATGACAGATTGAGCGCCTGATTGACTGCGTGCAGGTAGGCAATCGAGTTGTGGCCGAGCGCCTTCAGGTCGTAGCCTTCCAATATCTTCAGCGACTCGAGCAGCACGATGCCCTGACACCAGACGTCGCAACTATGCACCTCAAAGCCGCGGTATTTGACCGAGATGCTGTTCTCGGTTGGCACTTCAAAACCGGCAAGATCGTCCTTCGTAACGAAACCGCCGTGCTCGCGGTGATAGGCGGCAATCGCATCGGCGATCGGGCCGCGGTAAAAATAATCGTGCACGGCCTGCAGCTTGCGGTCGCGGTCGCCGCGCGTATTGCGTTCGGCCTCGATCATGCGGAACAGCGTGCGCGCAAGGTCTTCCTGCTTCAACACTTCGCCGATCTTCGGCGCTCTGCCGGCGGCGAGAAACACCTTGGCATTGTCCGGCCAGCGCGCAAACTGCTCTTCTGTATATTCAATATTGCTGGCAAGCAGCGGGTAAACGGCAAACCCGTCGCGCGCAATTTCCATCGCTGCAGTCGCCGCCTGCTCGAACGAAATCGTGCCGTAACGGCGCAGCGCTTCGATATGCGTCGCCGGTGCCGCCGGCATTACCGTGCGCAACAGACCTTCGGGCACGAAGCGCCCCTTGCCGACCTTGTCCGCCTCGGCAATCAGGCGGTTGATGTCTGTCGACGCCGGCCAGTAACCAAGGCCGGCGAGGCTGATCACGCGGTCTTCTTTTTTCAGATAGATCAGCGTCGGTGCGACACCGCCGAAACACACCATGTCGGGTTGCAGCATGGCGAGCGTGATCGACGCCGTGACACCGGCGTCGATCGCGTTGCCGCCGCCGTCGAGTATGCGCATGGCCGCCGCCGTCGCCAGATAATGTCCGGTCGCCACCGCGTAATGCGTGCCGACGACGGTAGGCCGGAAGCTCGGCGCCTGGATCGCCATTTTGACTTTGCGTTTCATCTGCATTCTCCGTGTTCAG
>JANXSE010000165.1 GCA_025356695.1 Betaproteobacteria bacterium | reverse complement strand
ACCAGCGGCGTGCCGCGGCCGGCGCTTTCGTAATAGAGTCGGGTGCCGTCACGGGCGGTGGCGTAGGGCATGCGGTTCTCCTCTCCGGTTGATTTGCGCAAGTCCGATACTCTAATACGTACGGGGCGCCGTTGCCGCATTTCCTGATAGCATGCGCAAAACAATTCCGGATGGAGGGGGTATGAAAATTTTGTCGTCGTTGCGCGTCGCGCTGATATCGCTGGCAGTGATCCTGCCGGCCGCCGCACTCGCGCAGCAGAAGTACCCGGTCAAACCGCTGCGCCTGATCCTGCCGTTTGCCGCCGGCAGTGCCGTCGATGTGCTCGCACGCCTCTATGCGCAGCGCATGAGCGAGAACTGGGGGCAGCAGGTGATCGTCGACAACCGCGTCGGTGCCAACGGCATCATCGGCATGGAGGCGATTGCGCGCGCCGTGCCCGACGGTTACACCATCGGCATGGCCAACATTGCCACGCTCACCATCAATCCCGCGCTATATCCGAAACTGCCCTACGACTCGCTGCGCGATTACGTGCCGGTGTCGTTGACGGCCACCATCGGCAACTGCCTGATCGTGCATCCGTCGTTCCCGGTGAAGAGCGTGCCCGACTTCGTCGCGCTGGCGAAGAAGCGCCCGGGCGAACTCAACTATGCGTCAGGCGGTGTCGGCAGCGCGCAGCACATTCCGATGGAACTGTTGCAGTCGATGACCGGCATCAAGCTCGTGCATCTCGCCTACAAGGGCATCACGCCGGCGTTCAACGATGTGATGGCGGGGCAGGTGCCGATGGCGTTCACGGGGCTGGCGCAATCGCTGCCCTATCACCGCAACGGCCGCCTGCGCATTCTCGGCACCACCGGTAGCAAACGCGCGAACGCGACCACCGACATTCCGACCATCGCCGAGCAGGGGCTGCCCGGTTACGAAGCCGATTCGTGGACCGGCGTACTGCTGCCGCGCGGCACGCCGCCGGACATCGTCACGCAGTTGCAGGCGGAAGTCGTGCGTATCACCAATCTGCCCGATACGAAAGAGCGCCTCACCGCGGCCGGTTTCGAAACCGTCGGCAGCAGTTCGGATGCGTTCGCCGCGTTGATCAAGAACGATCTCACACGGCTCGGCAAGGTCATTCGCGACGCCAACATCCGCGCCGATTGATTTTGTTGCACAAACAAAAAGCCGGCGCAAGCGCCGGCTTTTTTATTGACAGCAACGCGTATTACGGGCGCAACTGATCGCGGATTTCGCCGCCCTTGTTCGCCACCGTGTGCACGTTCACGTAGAGACCGCCTTTTTTGTAGATCTCGTATTGTTCGGCGGTGAGTTTCGCGCCGGCCGGCACCAGCCAATCGTTGTCACCGCTTTTCGTCAGCGGAATGATGACCGGACCGTTGGCGCCCGCTGCGCCGTTGTGTATGTGCGCGACGGTGCCGTTGAGGCCGGTGGTGGTGATCTTGCCGCTCACCGACATGTCATTGGCAACAGTGATGCTGCCGCTACCGGTCGCGGCGGTGGATACCGGTGGCACTTCCTTGCCGCCGTCGAGACTCAGACCGCCAGCGCCGCCCATGCCTGCGCATCCGGCCAGTGTTGCACTTGCAATGGCTGCCCATAGTGAAAGTTGTTTGATGTTCATGCCGTGCTCCCGTTTTGTTGATGAATGAATTCCGGTATTGCCGTCACTGTCAGCGAGGTGGCTCCAGGTTGCGCAGCGGAGATGCATCATAGACTGAAGCATGCCAATACGCAGCAATGCCCATACCTAAATCAGGGTTACTGTTTCAGGGGGGGCCGCGCGGTGCTCGCGGGCGTGCGCGCTGAGGTCGGCGATGATTTTCAGTCCGATCAACAGGGCCACCGCGGGCGCCGTGGACTGCACCATCATTACGACCCAGCCGCCGAATATGATGGTCAGATGCAATAGCACCACGCGTTTGTAGGGCGCGTTCATCAGTGCACCGACGGTCTCGGACTGGTATTCGCGGCGGCCGATGAAATTCAGCGCAAACGACAGCGCGTGGCTGATCAGCAGTGCAATCGCCGCAGGCCACAGCGGTTTATACATCGCGGCGACCACCGCCAGTTCCGGCGAGCCGGGTCCGTGGCCCGGCATGGCGATGAAAAACGCATAGACGAACATGAAGTGCACCGCCATGAAGCCGCCGTAATGTCCGGCGAAAAACGGCGCCGCCATCAGCGCTCCCCAGCGGCCGACGATGATGATCTTGAGCAGCGTGAAAAAGCCGATGATCAGGTTTTCGCTCCAGAACAGCACCATCACCTGTGCGAGGGTAATGTGGCCGCTGAACACGCCGACCAGCGGCAGACAGTTGGCAACGATCAGCGCGATGGCCGTAGGTGAACTCAAACTCAGTGGCGCCGGTAACGGCGGGGGCGGCATGGTGACCGCGGCAGGGTTCGCAGCCGGGGAGAATGCGGCCACCGCCGCCGTCAATGCGGCGGGGGCTGCGCGGTTGATCGCTGCGATCAGCAACGCCGCAGCGGCCTGCGGCATGGTGTCGCCGAGCGAGCAGTCGATGCCGTCATAGCTGAAACGCAGCCGCACCCGGCCGGCGTCGCCCCCTTGCGTTTCGGCGCGCAGATTATGCAGGCGCGCAAGCTCGTACTCGACCACACATTTGAGCGGCCCGAGGTGTGGCACATAGACCAAACGGCCGGCTTCGATGCGCGCGGACTCGCCGTAAAACAGCAGCAGCAGCGCGAGCGCGCCGAGCAGGAAGGTGCCCACCGACCAGCCGAGCAGCCAGGCGGCGTTGAACAACAGCGTGGTCAAATCGAACAGGGTCTTTGCCGTCGCCGCATGCAGAACCGTGCGGAACTGCTGCCACCACACGAATGCAAACACCGCAAACATCAGGGTGACGACCAGGCCCGCGGGCCACAGACGCCGGGGCGGCAGTTCAAGTGCGGTGGCGCCGGTGTCGTTGTCATGCAGCGTGATGCGCCAGCGTGCGGGGCGTGCGAGGGCCATGTAACAAGTTTAGCGCATCAGTGTTACCGCGCGCATTGCACGGCCTGTGCCGCGCGTGTAGCATCGGTGCCCCGTCGAATCCACGCGAGGAGAACCCCATGGCCGCCACCCCGATCAGCACGCTGTTTCATTTTTCATTCGCGGTAGACGATCTTGCGCAGGCGCGCAAGTTCTACGGCGAAATTCTCGGCTGCCCGGAAGGGCGCGACATGCCGGGCCGTGCCGACTTCAATTTTTTCGGCCATCACATCGTTGCTCATCTGTCGCCGAAAGACGTGTATGGCGAGGACGGCGGCAAGGTGGCGCGCGGCGTCACGCCGATCCACCACTTCGGCGCGGTGGTGCCGCTTGAGCAGTTCCAGAAAATCGAAAAATCGATGATCGACGCCAACGTCGACTTTCTCGAAAAGCCGGAGATCCGCCAGCAGGGCACCGCGCGCGAGCAGATGCTGATGCTGGCGCGTGACGGCTGCGGCAACATTGTCGAATTCAAGGGGCTGCGCACCATCACCGACGTTTACGCCGTGCCCGAACGCAAATCCAAAGGGCCGGATCAACCCGTCATCGGCTGATGACGGATCAAACACAGGAGTTTGCATGACGCAACATCACAAGGCCGGCGCATTGCGCGCAGCGATCGCTGCACTATTGTGCGTTTCAACCGCGGCGGTGGCTGCACAGGCCGATCCGGTTGCTTCTTATCCGACAAAGCCGGTGCGCTTCATCGTGCCGTTTGTCGCCGGTGCCGGCACCGACACCACGGGCCGCGTGGTCGCCGCAAAATTGTCCGAACTATGGGGCCAGCAGGTGGTGGTCGACAACCGCGCCGGTGCGACCGGTGCGATTGGGGTCGATCTCACCGCCAAGGCGCCGCCCGACGGTTACACGATCTGCCTGATCTCGGGTTCGCAGACTGTCAATTCAGCGGTGAACGAAAAGCTGCCCTACGATCTGTCGAAAGACCTCAAGGGCATCACGCAGATGACGACACTGCCGTACGCGGTCTACGTCAACAGCGCAGTGCCGGCGACCAGCATCAGGGAAATGATCGCTTATGCAAAAAACAACCCGGGCAAAATGACTTTTGCGTCGTCCGGCACCGGCGGCCTGCAGCATCTGGCCGGCGAAATGTTTGCGCATTCGGCCGGGGTCAAGCTGTTGCATGTGCCGTTCAAGGGCGCGGGTGCCGGCATTCTCGCCATTCTCGGCGGCGAAGTGCAGGCCGGTTTCTCGACGCTGCTCGGTGTCAAGCCACACGCCTCCTCGGGCCGTCTGCGCGTGCTTGCCATCACCGCTGCCAAACGCACACCAAACGCGCCGGAAATCCCGACCGTTGCGGAGACCGTTCCTGGCTATGAAGTCGACCAATGGTACGGTTTGGTGATTTCGTCGAAAGCCTCGCCCGCACTCGTCAACAAGATCAACGCCGCGGTGGTTACCGCGCTGAAGTCGCCCGACGTCATTGCGCGCCTCGGCGCCGATGGTTCGACGCCGGTCGGCAGCAGCGTCGATCAATTCACCAATCACGTCAGAAATGAAATTCTGAAATGGCGCAAGCTGGCGAAGGACGCCAATCTGGCATTGCAATGAAGTCGCTTTCCGCGACGGCTGCGCTGGCGCTGCTGGTCGCCGGCGCGGCGCACGCGCAAAATAATGCGTCGCCGTATCCGCAGCGCCCGGTGCGCATCATCGTCAATGTGTCTGCCGGCGGCGGTGTCGATGCGCTGGCGCGCATCGCCGCGCAGCATTACAGCACGCTGTGGGGGCACCCCTTCGTCGTTGATAACCGCACCGGTGCCGGCGGCAGCATCGGCGTCGAGCTCGTCACCAAAGCCGCGCCCGATGGTTACACGCTGCTGGTTTCGAGCAGCACCGTGATCACCACGGCTGCGCTCAAGCCGCAGAACTACGATCCGGTGCGCGATCTCACCGCCGTCACCAAACTCACTTCGAACCCTTACATCGTCTGCGTCGCGCCGCAGTTGCCGGTGAATAACGTTAAAGAACTCATCGCGCTCGCCAAAACCAAACCCGGCGGCATGAGCTTCGCCTCTGCCGGCATCGGCAGCATCGTGCACATGGGGGCGGAACTGCTGACGGTGAT
>JANXSE010000162.1 GCA_025356695.1 Betaproteobacteria bacterium | reverse complement strand
CCGGTCAGATTGAGCCACGGCTCGTAACGGGCCCATTGCTGATTGGCAACGAAGCCGGCATTGCGCGGATAGGCAGTCGGCGCGAGAACAGTGCTCGGCGTCAGTGCCGTCAACGAAGACCCGCAGGCGTTGTACGCCGTCATATCGGTGGCGACCGAATAATTGTAGGGCGCGGTCGGCGCGACCGGCGGATAGGTGACGCCGCCGCGGGTCGGTGAACTCGGCGTGCTGTTTGACATCGCCTGAAAACGGTTGAACGTGGTCGAGCGCAATGCCGCATCGCTGGTGGCGGTGCCGGTCTTCAACCAGTAGAGCCACGACGAATCCTGGTAATTGCGATAGATCGAGCGCGCGCCTGAGTCTCCCGACTGGGTCGCATTCGCGTAGGTTTTCGCGGCGGTCCACAAGGCCTGACGGTCGGCCAGCGTGGTACCGGCCCAGAAGCCCCAGGCGCTGAACGGATTGGCGGAGACGACGGCGGTGGAAATGCCGCTGGTTGATTCGGCGGTAATTTCAGAGTTGCTGATGACGTTGATGTCGTTCCACAGATACTCGACGTGCGAGTCGTAGGTGCCGGGATATTCGGTCCACGCCTCCGGATAGTTCATCGAGTCCGAGGTGTCGAGCACGATCATCACGTTCGGCTCGGCCGTGGTCGCGCCGGAATTGGTCTGCAGGAAAATGTCGGTGTCGCGCCCGAATGCGGGGGTCATCATCGCCGGATTGACGAGCGTGACGATCAGCGACCACGCAACGGCTTTGGAGAAAAATTTTTGTTTGTTCACGGCAGACCTCATTTGGCTGAGTTGCGACGGTGTTCAGGATCGGGGTATCGAATGTTTGTGCAATGAATCAACAGGTGCCGGGCGGTGCGAGCGATTGCGCGCCCTGGTGCACGACGGTGGTGCCGCCCAGCGTGCCGATGGCGGTGGCGCGGATGTCGAACTGCACCGCCGAGAGCTGCATCGACCCCATCATGTTGCCGAACTGCGCCCACGGGCCGCAGTGAATTTGCGTCGGCGCTAGCGTGACCGAGCCGCCGTAAACCGTCGGCGCGTCGGTGCACTGCGCCGAACCCGCGGTATTGACGTTGCAGCCCGCGCTCAGTACCGGCGTGATGGCCAGAAAATTCGGCGCAAGGCGCCCGTTGTTATCGTTGATCCATTTGTTGATGGCGTATTCCGCGTTCGAAAAATTGATCTGGAAGACATGGCTGGCGCCGCCGATCTTGAGTTCGAGGATCGATGTTCGCAGCATCGAAATCACGAACATCGACATGACCGCGAGCATGATCAGGCTGACGATGAGCACGGCGCCGCGCTGGCGCATTTTAAATTGGGCGGGCATCACAGGCCTCTCCGTTGGGCGATGTTGCGCAGCTGAACCAGCTGCGAGAAAACCTTGCGTTTGTACATGCATGCGGACGGCGTGGTGACGTCCAGCGTGCATTGATAATCGGTGGTGTTGTTGCCGTCGAGGTCGTAGGTTTTTGCGCCGTCGTCGTACTGCGCGGTGAGTGTCGAAGAGCGCACCAGCAGCGTCACCCTGACCGACACGACGTTGGCCCAGTCAGAGGCGGCGGGTGTCGTCGTGAAAATATCGGCGACGCCGTCGGGCGCGCCGGCTGGTGAATTGTCGATGCCGAACAACAGGGCCATGCGCTCGACGCCCTCGGCCAGCGCCACTTCGGTCATGGCGCTACCTGAGAGTTCCTGCCGCACCAGCGTCGGGATCGGTTTGCCGTCGTCGGCTGCCGCGGTACAGGTGACGGCGCCTGCGGCGAAGCGGCTGCACGGCCGGATGTAATAGACATGGGCGGCGTATTCGAAAATATCGATGTCGCGGCCGTTCGGCAGCGTGCGCGTGCGTGTCGCCGCCTTCAGGGTGGTGAAATCGTTGCCGTAGAAAATCACGCCCTCGCCGGGGTCAGCCTGCACAAAAATGGTCGTCGTGTAATTGCGCAGCGAGGCCAGCCCGTCGGCGAGATTGCCGTCGCCGTTCGGATCCGGCACGCGGGTGCCGATGGCGCCACGCGTAACCAGAATCTGCTGACCGCCGGTGATGTTCAGGAAATTCGACGCCGTAATGCAGGGCATGGTCGTGTTGACGTTGGCCTGGGTCAGACCGAGTACGCCGTAGATCGGGAAACGCAAATCGATCGCCCAATTGCTGGTCGGTGTATTGGTGGCGGAGCCGCAGTCGGTGGTGGTGGTGATCGCGCCGAAGGTGGTGTTGATGACGTTTGAGTCGGCCGCGTAGCCGTAAAAGCCCGCCATGCGCAGCGAGGTGCTGAGATAACGCATCGCCGAAGTGGCGTTTTCCTGCATGCGCGCATAGTCGTCCTGCACCTTGAAGGCGTTGGAAGAATTGGCAATCAACGTGAACATGCCAAGCGTCAGAAACAGGCCGATCGTCAGGCCCACCATCAATTCGATCAGCGACAAACCGGACTGGAATGCTTTATGGATGCGCGGGCGGATCATGGGCATGCCTCTAAAACGTTGACGTCGGTCGCCACGATGCGGCGGCTGGCGGCGGACCGGTACAGCCCCGTGCCGCAGGTCATGTTGGCGTTGTTGGTGCTCGGATCCACCGAGTCTTCGTTGCCCTGCCACGCTACGCTGACGCGCAGCGTGCGGGTGAAGAGGCTGCCCGCCGGCGCCGGCGCCCCCGGGCAGTTTGCCAATGTCGTGGCCAGTTGCTGGATGCAGCCATTGGCATTGATGACGCCGCCGATCGAGGCGCCGCCCACCGCCAGACGTTCGGCATAGCCGAGCATCAGGCCTTCCCACATGGCGATGTCGTAGCGTTGCAGTTCCAGCGCCGAGCAGGCGGCGGTCGCGCAATTCGTGATGTTGTTTTTCAGGAGGTCGGCGTAGTAGAGGCCGTAGCTGGCGCCGGCCGGTGTCGTGGTGGGCGCGGCGGCGGCGTAGCCGGCGGCCTGCGAACGGTTGCCGAGCATGCGCTCCGACATGTCCGCCGCAATGGCGAGCGCCTGCTGGCGCTGCAAGGCTTCGAATGCGGCGCGCTGGCCTTTGGCCATGAGGCCGGCGATGCCGAGCAGGCCGAACAACAGGATCACCAGAGTGACCAGTACTTCAATCAGTGTAAAACCGCGACGGTTCAGCATGGCGGCGTGACCCCTTTGCAACCCGCCACGGTGCTTTTAACAAGGTGGCTGTTGACGCGACCGGTCAGGTCAAACAGAACGGCGCGTGTCTTGTTGTTGCAGATATCGCTGTCGCCCATCGGGTCGACCACATAGAGGCCGTCGTTGACGCTGGTCGCAGTCGCAGAACGCACGACGCGGCCATCCGGCCGGAAGATAATGCGGGTGGCGAAATCCGCCGTGTTGCTGCAGACGTAAAGCCGCCCGGTCGCTGCGGCCGCACCGGTGCCGAAACCGTTGAACTGCTTGATGTCGGTATCGGCGCCGGCGTCATAGGTGCCGTTGCCGTTGACGTCGATATAGGTGCGCCAGCCGAGATCCCAACCGCTGGCACCGAGACGTTCCATGATGACGCGGCGCCCCGATTCAACCGCTTTCGCGCGCGCAAACGCGATTTCCGAAACCAAGTCGGAGGCGACCGTGCGCACACGCTGCTCGGCGACGAAATCAACCATCGGCGGCAGTGCCACCGTCGTCATGATCGCGATAATGGTCAACACGACCATCAATTCGATCAGGGTAAAACCGCGTCCTGCGACGCGGCCTCTGGCGGCTGATATCAGGGCGTCGGTGTACACGAAGATTTTTCCCAGGTGCAGTCTTTCGCACTGTCGTAGGTGTTGCTGTTATCCACCTCGCGCCAGCGCTGGCCCAGATTGTTGATGAGCAGTCTGCCATCGGAGGTGACCGTGCCGCCGGCTTTCGGCGGCAGGGCAATAACGAAGGTCGGTGTTACACCGGGGGCCTGCACCGGCACGGTAAACACGGGTGCGTCGTACTTCGCCGCCACGGTGTCGGGAACGGTAATGGTCATCATGCCGGCCGTCGAGCTTGCGGCGATGCCCGATGCATACCAGCGCGCATCGAGCAGGTACTGTTCCTGGCGCTGCGCGAGATCGAGCAGAAACTGCTGACCCTGGGAGCGTACTGCTTTGATCATGTGCGCCTGATAAGACGGCAGACCGACCGCAACCAGAATGCTCACGATTGCCACGGTAATCATCAGTTCGATCAAGGTAAAGCCGGACGAACGTTGCATGTGTTTCTCCCCAGACGTATGCATGTTAAAGAGGGCGGACGGGCATTTCCACGCTTTGCCGATAAGCGGTCACTCCGTTCGAATGAACGGAAAACCGGCCGAGCGGTGGTTTATTTATTTAATTAAAACAATATGTTATTTGTCATGTGCACGGTAACTCACTGCATTTGAATTCTAGCACCGGGCCGAAGGGGTCAGGGCGGGGCATGACCCCTGTGAAATATGTCACGTAATGCTGCCGCCAGCGGCAAAAAGCGCACCAAAACGATGAAACGGGCGGTAATTAGACACTGTCCAAACGTTGGCCTAGAATCAAGCCGGCCTGGATCCGGACCATGGAACATAAAACCTACACACGCGAAAGCCTGCCGGCGCTGCTGCGCGAACACGGCATCAGCCCGACACACCAGCGCATCGAGATCGCCCACGCGATCCTGTCGCGCCACGCGCATGTGTCGGCCGACCGCATACTTGCGCTGGCCAACGACCGCGCCACCGAGACCTCGAAGGCGACGGTCTATAACACGCTTAAATTATTTGTCGCACACAAGCTCGTCCGCGAGGTGATCGCCGACGCGGGCAAGGTGTTCTACGATCCGAACACCGCGCCGCACCACCACTTCTACGACATCGACAGCGGCGAACTCACCGACATCGATGCGCGCGACATTGCCGTCACCGGGTTGCCGCCGCTGCCGCGCGGTGCGGTCGCCGAGGGCGTGGATGTGATCGTGCGCATACGCTCGCGCGACACGGCAAACTAGAACAACGGCGTTTGTCGCGGCGGCTTGCTGAGATAGAAATTGCTTAGTTGAAAAATCCGCTGCCGCCCAGTTCGCGCATCAGCGCGGCGTAATCACGCGCGCCCGGGCTAGAGGGCGCGAAGGCGTAGATGTCCTTGCCGCGCATCGGGCTTTCCGCCAGTGAAACATTTTCGATGATGCGCGTTTCGCACACGGCGTCACCGTAGCGCTGCTTGAGTTGCGCATAGATGTCGGCTGACAGTTTGCGCCGGCCGTCGTAGCGCGTCACCAGCACGCGGCGTTCGATGCGGCGCTTGAGTTTGATTTCAAGCGCATTGAGTGCGCGGTCGAGCCGATCGACGCCCTGCAGCGAGAGAAAATCCGCCGACACCGGAATCAGCACGCGGTCCGCAGCGATCAATGCATTGAGCGTGAGCACGCCGAGCATCGGACAACAATCGATGATCACCGGCGCTGTACCCGCGCCAAGCGCGTCGCGTATGCCGTCGCGCAGACGCGTTGAGATGTTGGCGTCGCCGCCGCGCAATGCGTCGATCTTCGAGAGATCGAGTGTCGCCGGAATGATGCGCCGGCCCGATGCAAGGCGATGCACCACCTTGTCGAGCGGAACGCCCTGTTGAAAGAAACCGAATGCGCCGGCCTGCGGCGCGAAGGTTGGTGCGCCCGAGGCCAGCGTGAGATGGCCCTGCGGATCGAGATCGATCGCAATCGGATCGAGATTGAGCATCGAGAGACCCGCGCTGACATTCAGCGCGGTGGTTGTTTTGCCGACGCCGCCTTTTTGGTTGAATACTGCGATGACCGCCATGTTGTTTCCAGTGGGTTTCCCCGTGACCTGACGCAGATTACGGCGTGGCGTGCGAATTTGACGCCGCAAACAGCCCTGTAAAAGCCGTGGTAATTCGCGGTTTGCCCGCGGCACCTGAGAAATTCATCGAGACAAGTCGTGCAACTCACTGATGCATAACAGCGTCGCTGGCGGCGTGTCGGTAATGTAGGAATTCTTCCTACAAAATACAGCGCGCATTAAGCAGGGCAATTCATCGAATCTGTCCGATTAAGTTTTCCTGCGCGGGCGCTCATCATTCGCTCCATCGTAAACAACAACGCAACGGCAAAAGGAGCAACGACATGAGCAAAGACCAACTGTTGGGCGAAATCCGCGAAACCAACCTCGCCTATCTGCTGCTGGCACAACAAATGATCCGCATGGATATCGCCACCGCCACCTTCCGCCTCGGCATCAGCCAGGAAGTCGCGGAAATTCTCGACCGCCTCTCGCCCGCGCAGATCATGAAAATGGCCGCCTCCAACATGCTGATGTGCCGTTTCCGTTGCGACGACCGCACCATCCTCGGCCTGCTCACCGACCACAACGCCAACAAGCCGATGATGGCTTCGCATGCCGCCGTGCTGATGGCGGGACAGCCGGCTACGGGCCTGGCTTGATCGAACCACTTAATCCGGACACCAGGAGCAGAACCATGCGCAACAAAAGCGTCGTCACCGAAGCCAGGCAGATTCAACTTGCCATTGATCTGGTCAACCTTGGCGCGCGCCTGCAGGTTCTCGAGGCCGAGACCAATCTCAGCCGCGAGCGTCTGCTCAAGTTGTACAAGGAAGTCAAAGGTGTGTCGCCGCCCAAGGGCATGCTGCCGTTCTCGACCGACTGGTTCATGAGCTGGCAGCCGAACATTCACTCGTCACTGTTCATCGACATTTACCGCTACCTCGGCAAAAACGCCGGCCTCAAAGGCATCGACGCCATCGTCAGGGCCTACCGCCTTTATCTGGAACACGTCGAGGTCAACAATCTTGAAAGCGTGCTGAGCCTGACGCGCGCCTGGAGCCTGATCCGCTTTCTCGACGCCAAGATGCTGACGACGGTGCCGTGCATCGAATGCGGCGGCCACTTTGTTGTGCATACCATGGATCTGCATCAGGGCTATGTGTGCGGGCTATGTCATGTGCCGTCGCGCGCCGGCAAAACCCGCCAGGCTGCGGCTGCTGCCGCCGTTGCCGCGACAGCGTCGAATGTGCTGCCGGCCCTCATCGGTAAAACAGTGCGCGTGGCCCGGCCGCGGGTGCGCCAGGCAGCGTAACGCCAGCGTGGTTGCCGTTGGTTAAAGCGGTGCGCGGTTGCGGCACCGCGGGCGGCCACGCACGGGGCCGTTTCGGCCTTCGCGGCGTGCGCAGCATCAAACAGGGGGGGCTTTACCCCCTTATTTGCGGGTTTATTCCCACCACCTCAATGCTATTTTTCACCTGCACGGATTGTCGCGCCCGAAGCGCCGGCAATCAGACCGTGCGACCGTGAAACTGGAAAAGGGGCTGCGCTGTGCTGGTCATCGTCGGTTATCTCATCGTGATGGGCTCGGTGTTTGGCGGCTTCGCCATGTCCGGAGGCCACCTGGGCGCGCTGTTTCAACCGCTGGAGCTGCTGATGATCGGCGGCGCGGCGGTAGGCGCATTTTTTGTCGGCAATACCACGAAGGCGATCAAGGCCACGCTCAAGACGCTGCCGACGGTGCTGAAGGGCTCGAAGTATTCCAAGCAGCTCTACATGGATCTGATGGCGCTGCTCTACGACATTCTGGCCAAGGTGCGCAAAGAGGGCCTGATGACAATTGAGAATGACGTCGAGAACCCCGGGCAGAGCCCGCTCTTCGCGAAATATCCCAATGTGTCGGCCGATCACCATGTGCTCGAATTCATGACCGACTATCTGCGCCTGATGGTCGGCGGCAATCTCAACGCAATGGAAATCGAAAACCTGATGGACAATGAGATCGGCACCCACCACCAGGAGGGCGAAGTGCCGGTGCATTGCGTGGCGCGTCTCGGCGACGCCATGCCGGCCTTCGGCATCGTCGCCGCGGTGATGGGCGTGGTGCATACCATGGAGTCGGTCGGCATCCCGCCCTCGGAACTCGGCATGCTGATCGCGCACGCGCTGGTTGGCACCTTCCTCGGCATTCTGCTCGCCTACGGTTTCGTCGGCCCGCTGTCGAGCCTGCTCGAACAGAAACTCGTCGAGTCGAGCAAGATGCTCGAATGCATCAAGGTCACGCTGCTCGCCAGCCTCAACGGTTATTCGCCGGCGCTGGCGGTGGAATTCGGCCGCAAGGTGCTCTACTCGACCGAGCGCCCGTCCTTCCTCGAACTCGAAGCGCACGTGAAAAGAAAGTAGCGATGCAAACGCGACGCGGCAATTCCCCGCAGGTACACCATGGCTGACGACTCCCAGCGCCCCATAGTCATCAAGCGCATCAAGAAGACCGCTGCCGGGCACCACGGCGGCGCGTGGAAGATCGCCTACGCCGACTTCGTCACGGCGATGATGGCGTTTTTTCTGCTGATGTGGCTGCTCGGGTCCACCACTAAGGGCGACTTGAAGGGCATCTCCGATTATTTCCAGACACCGCTCAAGGTCGCCATGATGGGCGGCGACGGCAGCGGCAACAGCAACAGCCCGATTTCCGGGGGCGGGCGCGATCTCACGCGCAGCGACAGCATGCAGATGAAGCAGGGCGCGCTGCCAGAACGCAAGACCGCGATCAATCCGAAAGACGCGCAGGCCGAGGTGCAACGGCTTGAGGGCATGCGCCTGAATACGCTCAAGGCGCGGCTTGCCGAGGTCATCGAGGCGAGCCCGCTGATGCGCCAGTATCGCGAACAGTTGCTGATCGACATCACTAGCGAGGGCCTGCGCGTGCAGATCGTCGACCAGCTGAACCGGCCGATGTTCGATCTCGGCAGCGCCACATTAAAACCCTATGCGCGGCAGATTCTGCTCGGGCTGTCGGCGCCGCTCAACGAAGTCAACAACAGCCTCAGCCTGACCGGGCACACCGACGCCAAGCCTTACTCTTCGGGCGAGCGCGGTTACAGCAACTGGGAACTGTCGGCGGATCGCGCCAACGCCTCGCGCCGCGTGCTGGTCGAGGGCGGCATCGCCGAGGGCAAGATCAAGCGCGTGGTCGGCATGGCTTCGGCCGTGTTGTTCGATCCGAACGATCCGTTCAATCCGGGCAACCGCCGCATTGCGCTCATCGTGTTGACGCACGATGCCGAGGAAACGCTCAAACGCGAAAGCGGCGCGGCGCCGGCCAAACCGCCAGAACCCGCGGCCGCAGCACCCGCAGCACCCGCAGCGGCGGTGGCAGCCAACGGAGGCAATGATGCTGGCGTACGTTGATCCGCGCGCCATCGCCGTCACGCTGTCGCCAGCGGCGCGCGCCGGCTGGATCCATGCCGGCTGCATCGTCGCTCTGTGCGTACTCGTCGCCGCGCAGCCGGCGCTGCTGCCGCTGGCGCTGCTGCCGTGGCTCGAGGGCGCGGGTGCGGCATTGCTCGGTGTTGCCGCCGGCCTGCCGCGCTGGTGGTTGCCGATCAATGCGTTGTTTTTCCCCGTGGTCGCCGCACTCTTGAATCTGCAAATCGCACCGGCGTTTTATCTGGCGGCGTTGTGCCTGCTGCTGCTCTGCAACGTCGCTGCCTGGAGCAACCGCGTGCCGCTGTTTCTGTCGAGCCGTCGTGCCGCTGCGGTGGTGACCACGCTGCTGCCGCGTGGCGGCGGTTTTCGTCTGCTCGACCTCGGCTGCGGCACCGGTTCCTTTCTGGCGGACGTGGCGCAGGTGCGTCCTGACGGCCGCTACACCGGCGTCGAAATCGCGCCGCTGCCTTATCTGCTCGGCGGGCTGCGCGCGTGGGGGCGACGCAACCTGCGTATCCAGTGGGGCGATTTCTGGCAGCGTGACCTCTCGTCCTACGACGTCGTTTACGCCTACCTGTCGCCGGTACCTATGGCGCGGCTGTGGCAGAAGGCGCGCGCCGAAATGCGTCCGGGCAGCCTCTTCATCAGCAATGATTTCTGTGTGCCGGGTGTGGCCCCCACGCAGACCATCCGTGTCGGCGACCGCATGCGCTCGACGATTTACGTCTGGACCATGTAAGCATGGCGCCGCGTCTGGAAACCATCGAGCAATGGGTCGCCATGCTGCGCGAGGCCGACCTGCCGGTGCTCGGCCACACGGTGACCGAATTGCGGCGGCTGCAGGAAGACGAGGCCAACACCACGCCGCAGCGCGTTGCCAACACGGTGCTGCACGACCCGTTCATGACGGTCAAGGTGCTGCTCTATCTGCAGGAACACCGCAGCCTGCGGCGCAGCGCCGAAATCACCACCATCCCGCATGCATTGATGATGCTGGGCACCTCGCCCTTCTTCAACCACTTCGGCGTGCAGATGTCGATCGAGGACTGGCTTGCGGACGACGCGGTCTCATTGCGCGGCGTGCGCGCAGTGATGAGCCGCGCGCGCCACGCCGCGCTCTACGCCCGCGACTGGGCGCAATGGCGCCACGATGTCGATCCCGAGGAGGTGATGGTCGCCGCACTGCTGCACGGCCTCGCGGAAATGCTGTTGTGGTGCTACGCGCCGCGCCTGGCGCGCGAAATCGTCGCCCGCCAGGAACAGGACCGCACGCTCAGGAGTGAGCGCGTGCAGCGCGAGGTCATCGGTTTTCGCCTGATTGATCTGCAACTGGCCATGGTCAAGGCCTGGCACCTGCCCGAACTGCTGCACGTTCTCATCGATGCCGAACATGCGCACAATTCGCGCGCCACCAATGTCGCGCTGGCGGCGGCGGTAGCGCGCCATTCCGCCCACGGCTGGGATGACGCCGCGCTGCCCGACGACTTTGAGGGCATCGGCAAGCTCCTCAACATGAGTGAACACGCCGCGCGCGACCGCGTCATCGGGGTCGCCGTGCAGGCTATCGCCGAGGAGGAGTGGTACGGCGTGCCCGGCTCCGCCAGGCAGCTGCCGTTCGCCGGCGACGCCGCCGCGGACGAGTCTTCCCGCTCCGCGGGCGACCCCACCGCGCAGTAGATCACAGCCCCTCGCGCAATTGCGCGAATAACCGCGGTTATATCCACCTGTTTGCGGCATCGACGGCACCGGCGAGCCACGATACTTAGCCATCACAAATGATTGACTGCGATGGCTGACGACAACGATCAGGAACGGACCGAACAGGCTACTCCGCGGCGCCTCGAGCAGGCGCGCGAAGAGGGCCATGTCGCACGTTCACAGGAACTGACGACCTTCGCCATGATGGCAGCGGCCGGCGCCGGCCTCTGGTGGACCGGTGGTGAGCTGTTCGGGCGCATGTCGGGCCTGATGCGTGAAGCGTTGCGCATCGACGCCGCCAGCGCTTTCGACCCGGCGCAAATGACCATACGCATGCACGGCCAGGCCATCGAAGCGCTGCTGGCGATCGCGCCCCTGCTGATTTTGCTGCTGCTGGTGGCGGTGGCCGCGCCGCAGCTCTTGAGCGGCTGGCTGTTCACCACCAGTGCGCTGCGGTTTGATTTTCAGCGCATCGACCCGCTGGCCGGCATCGGCCGCGTGCTGTCGTGGCGCGGCGTCGGCGAACTGGTCAAGGCGATGCTCAAATCGGTGTTGATCGGCATCGTCGGCGCCATGATCGTCTGGCACTACCGCGAACCGCTGTTGCGGCTGATGGGGCTGCCGCTGGAAGCGGGGATCGTCGAATTGGGCCGCATCGTCGGCTCGAGTTTTTTGATGATGGCCGGCGCGCTGGCGGTGATCGCCGCGGCCGATGTGCCGTTCCAGCTCTGGCGCCACAGCGACGAATTGAAAATGTCGCGCGAGGAAGTGCGTCAGGAAATGAAAGAAAGTGAAGGCGATCCGCAGATCAAGGCGGCGATCCGCGCGCAGCAACGCGAAATGGCCAAACGCCGCATGATGGCCGAAGTGCCGAAGGCGAGCGTGATCGTTACCAACCCGACGCACTATGCAGTCGCCCTGCGCTACGATGAAACGATGCGCGCGCCGCGCGTGATCGCCAAGGGTGCCGATCTGGTTGCCGTAAAAATCCGCGAACTCGGCGCCGAACACAACGTGCCGGTGCTCGAAGCGCCGGCGCTCGCGCGCGCAATTTTCCGCCACGCCGACATCAACGACGAAATTCCTTCCCAGCTCTACACCGCGGTGGCCGAGGTGCTCGCCTATGTCTTCCAGTTGAAGAGCTGGCGCGAACACGGCGGCCTGGTGCCGCAACCGCTGCCGGAGATCGTGGTGCCGGCCGGACTTGACCCGAACGAGGCTGCGGCATGATAGGCGCCATGGCCATGGCAAGACCCAACACGGCGGCGATTGCGCGCGGTCTGGCCGGCCCCGTCCTCATCGTCATGCTGCTGGCGATGATGGTGCTGCCGCTGCCGCCGTTCATGCTCGACATGTTCTTCACGTTTAATATCGCGTTCTCGATCATGGTGCTGCTGGTCGGCATGAACACCGTCAAGCCGCTCGACTTCGCAGTGTTTCCGACGGTGCTGCTGGTGACGACGCTGCTGCGCCTCTCGCTCAACGTCGCCTCGACGCGCGTCGTGCTGCTCGAGGGCCACACCGGTCCGGCCGCCGCCGGCAAGGTGATCGAATCGTTCGGCCACTTCCTGGTCGGCGACAACTACGCCGTCGGTCTGGTGGTGTTCGTCATCATGGTGGTGATCAACTTCGTCGTGATTACCAAGGGCGCCGGCCGCATCGCCGAAGTCGGCGCGCGTTTTACATTGGACGCGATGCCCGGCAAGCAGATGGCGATCGACGCCGATTTGAACGCGGGCCTGATCGCCGAGGACGAGGCGCGCAAACGCCGCGCCGTCATCGCACAGGAAGCCGACTTCTTCGGTTCGATGGACGGTGCGAGCAAATTCGTGCGCGGCGATGCCGTCGCCGGCATCATCATTCTGTTCATCAACATCATCGGCGGCCTCATCATCGGCGTCCTGCAGCACGACATGGATATTGCCGCCGCCGCCAAGACCTACACGCTGCTGACCATCGGTGACGGTCTCGTCGCGCAGATTCCCGCGCTGATCATCTCGACTGCCGCCGGCCTGGTGGTGAGCCGTGTCAGCAACGAAGAGAACACCGGCCAGCAGCTTTTCACCCAGGTGCTGGCAAAACCCTCGGCACTGGCGCTCACCGGCACCATCATCGGTGTGATGGGCATGGTGCCCGGCATGCCGCACGTGGCCTTCCTGCTGCTCGCCGCCGGTTTTGGCACCACCGCATGGTTTATCTACCAGCGCCAGCAGCTCGACGAAGTCAAAACCGCCGATGCGCCGGCGGTGGCCGCACCCGCAACTGAAACGCATGAAGTGGGCTGGAGTGATGTCACGCCGGTCGACACGCTGGGCCTCGAAGTCGGCTACCGTTTGATTCCGCTCGTCGACAAGGCGCAGGACGCCGAACTGCTGCGCCGGATCAAGGCGATCCGGCGCAAGTTCGCGCACGATGTCGGTTTTCTGCCGCCGGCCATCCATATTCGCGACAACCTCGAACTGCGGCCGTCGGGCTACCGCATCACGCTGAAGGGCGTCGAAATCGGCCAGCACGAAGCGCATCCGGGCATGTTTCTCGCCATCAATCCAGGCCGCGTCAACGGGCCGCTCAACGGCACACAAACACAGGACCCCGCGTTCGGCCTGCCGGCGGTGTGGATCGACGCGGCGCAGCGCGATCTCGCGCAGCAGTACGGTTACACCGTGGTCGATGCCAGTACCGTGGTCGCGACCCATATCAGCCAGTTGATCCAGTCGCACGCCGCCGATCTGCTCGGCCGCCAGGAACTGCAGCAGCTGATCGACCACCTCTCGCGCGACACGCCGAAGTTTTTCGAGGACGTGGTGCCGAAGCTCTTGCCGATGAGCACGCTGCAGCGCGTGTTGCAGAACCTGCTCGAAGAGGGGGTGCACATCCGCGATATGCGCACCATCGTCGAGGTGCTCGCCGCCAACGCGCCGCGCACGCAGGATGTCAACGAACTCACGGCGCTTACCCGCGTCGCGCTCGGCCGCGCCATCGTGCAGCAACTCGCACCCGGCAAATCCGAATTGCAGGTGATCGCACTGGATCCTTCGCTCGAACGCCTGCTCATGCAGACGGTGCAGGGCGGCGGCGAAGGTTCGGTGATCGAGCCGGATCTCGCAGAATCACTGATGCGCAGCGCGCAAAACGCCGCGCGTCAGCAGGAGCAGATGGGTCTGCCACCGGTGCTGCTGGTGCCGGCGCCGTTGCGTGTTTTGTTGTCGCGTTTTTTGCGCCGCGCGATTTCTCAGCTCAAAGTGCTGGCGCACGCCGAGGTGCCGGATTCGCGCGCCATCAAGGTCACATCCGTAGTCGGGAGTAAAGCATGACGCCAAGAACATTCACTGGCACGACCTCGCGCGAGGTGCTGCGCAAAGTGCGCACCGCACTCGGTGATGATGCCATGATCGTCTCCAACGTTTCAGTCGAAGGCGGCATCGAAATCACCGCCCTGGCCGGCAATGCGCTGGCCGGATTTGGCGCGCCGCCCGCCGCGCAGCAGAGCGCACCGAGCGCGCAAATGCCGCAAAACGCAGTGGCCAGCGACGGCACCGTGCAGCAGTTGATGCGCGAACTGGCGTCGATGAAATCGATGATGCAGCGCGAACTCGCCGGCATGGCGTGGTCGGGCATGAAGGAGCGCGCCCCGGCACGCGCCGCCATGATGCAGATGCTGCTCGATGTCGGCTTTTCGCCGGCGCTGGCGCGCGAACTGATTGCCGTGGTGCAGGAAGACGCCACCGCCGCCGCCGCGCGCAAATCCATCAGCGACGAAATCCAGCGCCGACTGCCGGTCACCACGCATGAAGCGCTGGTCGAGCAGGGCGGCGTCTTCGCGCTGATCGGGCCGACCGGTGTCGGCAAGACCACCACGGTGGCGAAACTCGCCGCGCGCTGCGTCGTGCGCCACGGCGCCAACAGCCTGGCACTGCTGACCACCGACAGTTACAGAATCGCCGCGCACGACCAGTTGCGCGTCTATGGCCGCATTCTCAACGTGCCGGTGCACGCGGTCAAAGACGGCGACGATCTTAAATCGACACTGTCGCAACTGCGCGACAAACGCGCCGTGCTGATCGACACCGTCGGCATGAGCCAGCGCGACAAGATGGTCGCCGAGCAGGCCGCCATGCTGGGTGCGGGCAATGGCCAGATCCGCCGCCTGCTGCTGCTCAACGCCACCACCAATGCGGCCACACTCGATGAAGTGATCCGCGCCTATTCCAGCGGTGGCATCCACGGTTGCATTTTCACCAAGATCGACGAGTCGGCGAGTGTCGCCGCGGCACTCGACAGCGCGATCCGCCACAAGCTGCGCGTGCACTATGTGACCAACGGCCAGCGTGTGCCGGAAGACGTGCACGTGCCGAATTCAACTTATCTGACGCACCGCGCGCTGCGCTTTACCGCCGACGCCGCGGTGCACACGCTCAAGGCCGATGAATTTCCGTTCGCACTGACCGCGGGGGCGGCCCATGCTTGAGCACGCCTTCGAGTCGGTCTCCGACATGCGCAGCGACCAGGCCGAGGGCCTGCGCCGCCTGCTCGGGCGCAACATGGCGCGCGTCATCACGCTCGAAGCCGGCGCCAGCGGCGCCGGCAAGACCAGCGCCGCCGTCAACATTGCAGCGGCACTCGCCACGCGCGGCCTGCAGGTGCTGGTGCTCGACGCCAACAGCGGTGCCGCCAACGTCAGCGCGCTGCTCGGTCTGCGGCCGCGTTTCGATCTGCGCGACGCGCTCAACGGCCGCTGCGGCCTTGATGACGCGCTGCTGCACGGCCCCGCCGGGGTGATGGTGCTGCCGGCGGTGTCGGCGCTGCGCGACGGCCACAGCGTGCGCGAGCGCGAGCGTTTCGACGCCACCGTCATGCAACTGGCACCGCGTTTCGACTATCTATTGATCGACGCCTGTGCGGACGCCAACGCCGGTTCGTTGCTGCGCGGCATGGCCGCCGAATCGATTGTCGTTTCTGCCGCCAGTGCCAGCGCCGTTACCACCACGTATGCGTTGATCAAGCGCCTGCACACCGAACAGCCGCAGCAGCGCATGCATCTCTTGCTCAACCGCGTGTCGAGCGAACGCAATGCGCAGGCCATTTTCGAAAACCTGCGCCGCGTGGCCGGCATGCATCTGCGCGCCACGCTCGAATGTCTGGGCCATCTACCGCGCGACACGCAGTTGCAACGCGCCGCCGAGGGCCGCCAGCCCGTGATCGAACAGTTCCCGGCGTCCGTATCGGCCGCCGGCTTCCACAAAATTGCCGGGGCGATTGCCGCATGGTCGCGCCCGGCACCGGCGCGCGCCAAACCGCTTGCAGCAATACCGCGCGCCCCCGTTTTTCCTTCCTACGCCATTGCCCCCGCCGGAGCCTGATATGAGCTATGCCAATACAAGTGAAGCCGCCGTCAACGACTGCATCGTCAAGTTTGCACCGTTGGTCAAACGCCTTGCGCACTACATGATGGCCTCGCTGCCGCCGAGCGTGGAGCTCGACGACGTGATCCAGTCCGGCATGCTCGGCCTGCTAGATGCCGCGCGGCGATTCCAGGACGGATTTGGCGCGCAGTTCGAAACCTACGCGGTGCAGCGCATCCGCGGCGCCATGCTCGACGGCCTGCGCAAATCCGACTGGCTGCCGCGCGGTCTGCGCAAGAGCCTGCGCCAGGTCGAGGCCATGATCAGCAAGCTCGAACAGCAGAACAAGCGCCCGCCGACCGAGCAGGAACTCGCCGATGCGCTCGGCGTGTCGATCAGCGAATACCAGCAACTGCTGCAGGACGCGCGCGGCTACCAACTGGTGTCCGCCGAAGACCTGCAGAGCCACGGCGAGGAAAGTTTCCTCGACCATTATTACCCCGACGAGCGCCCCAATCCGCTGCAGTCGCTGCTCGACGAAGACGAGCGCCGCACGCTGATCGAGGCGATCGAAGACCTGCCCGACCGCGAGCAGAAGGTCATGGGCTTGTACTACGAACAGGAAATGAACCTGCGCGAAATCGGCGAAGTGCTCGGTGTCAGCGAATCGCGCGTCTGCCAGTTGCACAGCCAGGCGATCGCGCGGTTGCGGGCGCGCTTGCGCAAAAACGCGGAGGCGTTTGCTTAGTTAACAGTGTGATCGACGCGCGGTCGCGCGTTTGATTGCGCAGTTGAAGAGATGGAGTCGGTTGCAGAGTGATCTACAGCCGGTTTTTCTTTTGGCGAAGTGGATCGTTGTTCCGCGGCGTTCCGGTTTTCTCCTTCCCCCCTTGAGGGGGGAGAGCCAGTTTCATCGGCGAGGGGGCAACAGGGATGGGGGGATTACTGCATCGCCTCTTGTGATACGGTGCTTCAACTTCGCCGGGGGCAGCCCGGCTGCGGCTTACTTTCTTTGAACGGCCAAAGAAAGTAAGGGCGGATTCAAAGTCCAAGTGCAACAACGGGGTCCAGTGTAATTCGTTTTGAAATGCAGTGATCAAAGAATACTTCCGCAGGCGTTCGAAATCCCAACGATTTCCGTGGGCGCGTGTTAAGCATCCAGGCGACCTGATCCAACTCGCGTTGAGTGAAACGCGAGAGATTTTCGTTCTTCGGCAAATACTGGCGTAGTAATCCATTGGTGTTCTCGTTGGTGCCGCGCTGCCACGGGCTATGGGGATCGGCAAAGTAAATCTGCAGTCCGGTGCGTTCCGCCAGTTGTGCATGCAGAGCCATCTCCTTGCCTTGATCGTAGGTGAGTGTTTTGCGCAAGGAAACATCGATGTGACCAAAGGCCGTGGCGAACCCTTCCAATGCCGCCTGTGCCGTGCATGCCTCCATCTTCGCCAACATTACGAATAACGTCTGTCGATCAACCAAGGTGCCTACCGCTGACCCGTTGCGCGTGCCCTTGATGAAATCGCCCTCCCAGTGCCCCGGCAGCAGACGATCATTCGCCTCGGGCGGACGCAGGTGGATGCTCAATAGGTTGGCCAGACGACCACGACGTTCCGGCCCTCGGCTGCGTGGTCGGCGTAAGCAACGACTCTGCCGCAGCAATGCCACCACCTCCCGCCGCAATGCCCCCTTCGGGTGAGCGTAAATAGCCGTGTAGATAGTTTCGTGTGAGACTTGCAAGGCAGGATGGCCGGGATGATCCTTCTTCAGTGTGCCAGCGATCTGCTCCGGCGACCAGCCGGACTCCAGCAAGGGGCGAACGCATGCCCACAGTGCACTGTCACGTGCAAGCTTGCGTATTCGTCGTGATCGATGGCGCAATCGACGAGCGCGCTGACTGGCGCGACTGGCGTCGTAGCCCGGCCGTAACGGTGGACGTCCCATAAATGCCTGTCCGTCAGTGGGCTTCCATCCATTGCGCCATCGTTCCCGACTGACCGAACTGGGCGCCCGCCCGAGCACTGCGGCAATCGCTCTAACGCTTCGCCCCTCGTTACTCAGTGCCATGATCACGCCACGTTCTTCAGCACTAAAGTGGCAGTAGTGCGTTCCCATAGGCAACACCTCCGTATAATTAGAAGTGTTGCACTTGTTGTTTGAGTCCGAGAACCAAAAGAAGCGGCCCCTGGTTCGCCGGTCCTGCGGACTCCCCTGTGCTGCTCGCCACGCCGGGCGGCTGCGCAACTCGTCCTTGTCGCTGCGCGACAAGGACTCAGACAGTGCTCGCCGACTTCTCCCGATGTGTCTGCGCTGCTCGGCGGCTCTCAGGGGGAGGCAAAGTATGGCGACGTTGCGGTTGGTATTCTCCTTCCCCCCTTGTGGGGGAAGGCAGGGATGGGGGGATTGCTGCGCAAATTTTATGGGATGGATTCGTAGGATGGTTTGAGGTCGTATCACCGATAGGCATCGCGACAAATACCCTCGAATATTTGTTGCACGGTTACTTAACAAGCCCTTCTTCCTTGTCCCTTGTTCTTTTATAGGTGCCGCTCGCGTTAACGTGCGCTCCAAACGAAGAGCAGTTCGCGAGCTGCTTCACTTCTGCAATCCGATCGTTAAAACTGAAATTCAACTCGCACGGACCAAAAGGATCGGTCAACGATAGGGAATATGTGCCTAATCTACCTCGCAGCTCATTTGGGGTGCCACTAGGCTCTAACTTGTATTGGTGGCCAAAAATTATATGCCACTTATTAGATGACAAATAGTCTATAAACGCTGGCTAGCCGTTCGAACTTATTCCCGCGGCATTTCTCTTTTTTCCTGCATTACGCCTCCAGCCGATTTCGTGTCAATAGAACGCAGACGGGTATTCAACAAGCGGCGCGGCGCACCGGCCCCGCAAGCAATCAAAACGCGTACGAACGCCCGCCGCAGCGTATGCGCTGCAGCGGAAATTACGGCAATGGAGTTTTAAGCGACCGCGAGCTGCTGCGTGGTGCGCAGGCTGACGGTGTTGCCGTCGGCACCGTAGGCGCCGGGGATGCGCGCGGAGGTGAAGATCGAACTCACACGGCTCGGCGACGAACGCAGCCGCCTGTTGATAGCCGCCGGCTACAGCACCGACCGCGCCGGCATGGAACGCTGCCTGCGCGAATGCGGCAGCAGCGCCGCGGCAGCGCGCAACGCCTGGAAAAAACTCCTGGTGCTCACCGCGGACGCGCAGCGCACCAACACCACCAACGGCATCATCATTTCAACACGCCTGCAGCACACGCAGCGCGCGCTCAGCTCGATCTTCACCTCCGCGCGCATCCCCGGCGCCTACGGTGCCGACGGCAACACCGTCAGCCTGCG
>JANXSE010000351.1 GCA_025356695.1 Betaproteobacteria bacterium | reverse complement strand
GACCTCGGCCATCGGCGGCCACGGCCTGGCCGGCTGCGTCGTCGGCAACGCGCAGGGCGCGCTCGATCTGACCGTCGACTGGATCAAGGCGCGCAGCACCGTGCAGGGCCAGAAGATGCGCGACTTCCAGACCGTGCAGTTAAGAATCGGCATCGCCGGTGCGAAAATCGACGCCGCACGGCTGGTCTTGCGCAACGATTGTATTGAAGCCGAAGCAGCGGCGCGCGCCGGGCGCGTCTTCAACATCGAGGAAAAATTGCGTTTCAAGCGCAACACCGCCATGGCGGTGAAGCTGGCGATGGAAGCCGTCGACGTGCTGCAGGAAATGGCCGGCGCCAACGGCATCTATGAAAAAAGCCCGATCGAACGCGTGTTCCGCGATGCGCGCGCCGCCGGCGCACATATCCACTTCAGCATCGACATGCAGATGACGCAGTGGGGGCTTGTTGCGTCAGGCGGCGAGTTCAAGAGCCCGACACTCTGATGTTGTAGCGCAGGCGACTCGCCTGCACAAAAATCCAAGCGGCGCTTCGACTGCTGCGGGCGGGTCGCCTGCGCTACCTAAACCGTGCGCCCGATCGTCGAATCCACACGCACGCCCTCGGCCTTGGCCTTCTCCGCATCGGCGCCGAAAAACAGCAGCTCGATTTCATTACCGTCAGGATCGCGGAAAAAGATCTGGTGCATGTTGCGTGCCGGCACGGCGAATTCCTCGTTATAGATGTTGTGCTGCTTCAAGCGCGCGCGCACTTCGTCGATATCGCTGACGCGAAAAGCGACATGGTCGTAGGAATCCGACTTGCCCTTTGTTTCCGGCACACGCACGGTGCCGATGTGCAAAAGCGCGTGGTCGCCGAGATACATCCATGCACCCGGCTTGCCGAAAGGCGGCCGCTCGCCATCGCGGAAACCGACCACCTCTGTATAAAATTTGCGCGCCTTTTCCAGATCAGCAGTGGCGATGTTGTAGTGATCCAGTCCGGAAATTTTCATGGTGCGCTCCCCGCTTTCATATTGTGATTTGTGGAAATCATACTGCCGCGCGACGGCACCCGCAATGAATGCGCAGGAACCACGCAACAGGGCTGGCACCTGAGGCGTGCGCGGTTTAACATTGCGCCTTCCTGAAACGGAGATTACCCACGTGGAAACACAGGCGTCGCCGCACCATCACGTCAACCGGGTTGAAGACCGCCGCCTCATCACCGGACACGGCAAATACGCCGCCGACTGGAACGCCGACGGCCAGCTCTACGCGTATTTCGTGCGCGCCGATCGTGCGCATGCCGAACTCGTCGCGGTCGATGTCGCCGCGGCGCGTGCGCATCCGGGCGTGCACCTGATACTCACGGGCGAAGACGCCGTGCGTGCCGGCCATATCAACGCGCCGCACGCCCTTACTTTCAAAGGCCGTAACGGCAAAGACACGCTGCCGACACCGCGGCCGGCGCTGGCGTCGGGCAAGGTACGTTTCGTCGGCGAACCGGTCGCCATCGTGATTGCCGACAGCGCGGCCGTCGCGCAGGACGCTGCCGAACTCATCAGCATCGAATACCGCGACCTGCCGGCGGTGCCGCTGGCCGAAGACGCGCTCGCCCCCGGTGCGCCGCAGTTGCACGACAGCATCCCCGGCAATCTGCCGCTGGAATGCGAAACCGGCGACGAAAAAGCCGTCGCCGCCGCCTTCGCGCAGGCCGCGCATGTCACGCGCCTCAAGGTCGAAAGCACGCGGGTGGTCGCCAATCCGCTTGAGCTGCGCGCCTGCCTCGTCGCCTTCGACGCGAAAACCGGCGTCTACCGCTTCAACGTCTGCAACCAGGGCACCACCATGCTGCGCCGGCAAATGTCGGCGTGGACCGGCGTGCCCGAGGACAAGCTCGTCTTCGAATCGCAGGATATCGGCGGCGGCTTCGGCCAGCGCACGGTCGCTTATCCCGAGTACTGCGCGCTGATGCTGGCGACCAAAGCGACCGGCCGACCCGTGAAATGGGTGGCGACGCGCGTCGAGTGTTTTCTCTGCGACACGCACGGCCGCTCCAACATCATCGACGGCCAACTCGCGCTT
>JANXSE010000341.1 GCA_025356695.1 Betaproteobacteria bacterium | reverse complement strand
GTCGGATGATCGAGCAACTGCTGTTCGAGCGTGGCAATTTCGCCGACCTTGTCGACATGCAGCTGTACATGCCAGCCAAAGGGCTTTATGGTTTTGGCGATGACGCCGAGAAACTCCGGGCCGCCGTAGCCCTTTACCATGGTCGACAGGCGCACGCCGCGCATGCCGCCGTCGTGCAGCTTGCGGATGCTGCGTTCGTCGGCGTCGGGCGCGACGCCGGCCACCCCGAGCGCGCGCTTCTGGCCGAGCTTGGCGATGAGGTCGAGCGTCACCGTGTTGTCGAAACCGTAAGTGCTGGCGTTGACCTGCACCATGCGCTCGATGCCCAGCGTTTCGCTCATGCGCAGATAGTCGTTAAAGGTGCACAGCGGCGGTGTGTAGCTGCGCTGCGGCGTCAACGGATACTGCGTCTGGTCTTCAAAGACGTGGCAATGGCAGTCGATGGCACCGGCCGGAATGGCGTGACGCGGCTTGCGCGGTTTCGGATCGGGGCCCTGACAGAGCGGCGGATTTTTTGAGGTCGGTGCGTTGGACATGGTCATTGCGCGGGCGTTGCGACGCCCGGCACTTTCAGTTGCGGAAGGAAGGATCGATGCGGTCGAGTTTGCGCAGCAGCGCGGGCCATTCCATCAGGCCCCAGCGGCGGCGCGTCGTCGGTTGATAACTGTGTTGCGTGTGCCGCACGACTTCGTCGGGCGGCAGGCGGATTTCGGCGTTGCACGACAGCGTCATCACCTGCAGCTGGCAGGCGCGTTCGAGGCGGAACATGCTGTTGAAACATTCGGGGATTGACGTGCCGACCGTCAGCAGGCCGTGATTGCGCAGCACCATCGCCTCGCGTTCGCCGAGGTCGGCGACGAGCCGAGCGCGTTCTTCAAGGTTGAGCGCCGGGCCTTCGTAATCGTGATAGGCGATTTCGGCGAAGCGCATCGAGCTTTGCGCGATCGGCAGGACGCCCTGCGTCATTGCCGAGACCGCCATGCCGGCCAGCGTGTGCGTGTGAATCACGCATTCGACGTCGTGGCGCGCCGCATGCACCGCGCTGTGGATCACATAACCGGCGCGGTTGACGTCGTAGTCGCTGGCGTTGAACAGCACCTTGCCCTCGATGTCGACTTTGATCATCGACGAGGCGGTCATTTCCTCGTAGAGCATGCCATAGGGGTTGATGAGGAATTCGTCATGCGTGCCTGGCACGCGCGCCGAGATGTGGTTGGCCACCATCTCGGTCATGCCGAACTCCGCCATCAGCCGGTAGCAGGCCGCGAGGTTGACGCGTGTTTCCCATTCCTCGCGGCCGACCTGCGCGCGCACGCTGCGTGGTTTCCTGCCGGACGTCTTGCCGCTTGCGGCTTTGCGTTTGCGTGCGACTGCCATGCCTTTACTTCTTGATGCCGGCCGCGGCGCTGGCACCGGCGAGTTTGCCGAACACCGCACCCGAGGTCAGGCCCGTGCCGCCCGGATAGTTGTGATAGAAAATACCGCCGACGAGTTCGCCCGCCGCATAGAGGCCGCGGATCGGCTGGCCCGCGGTGTCTTCGACCTGGCCGCGGTTTTCTTCCTGCGTGCTGATCTTCAAACCGCCGAAGCTGAAGGTGACGCCGCAGGTGACGCCGTAGGCTTCGAACGGTGCTTCCTCAAGCGTGTTGGCCCAGTTGGTCTTGTCGATTTTGAGGCCCTCGGTGCGACGGCCGTCCTTGATCGCCGAGTTGTACGGGATGTCGGTGCGCACCGCCTTGTTGTAGGCCTTCAGTTCACGCAGGCAGTTTTCGGCATCCACACCTTCCAGTTTCGACACCAGTTCTTCGAGCGTGTTGGCGCGCACCTTAGTGACGCGTTTGATGCGGTACTCGTCGCGCAGCGCCGGGATGATCTTGTTGTCGTAGACCTGCCAGGCGAACATGCCCGGCTGTTTCAGGATCTCGGCGCCGTATTTCGCGTAGGTGTAGTTGCGGAAGTCGGCGCCTTCATCGACGAAACGCTCGCCGCGCGCGTTGACCATGATGCCCCAGGGATAGCTGTGCTTCTGAAAGGCGTCGCCGACGTCGAGATCGCCGAAGGGCGGCGCGTTCATGTCCCAGCCCACCGCGTGGCAACCCGACCAGTGGCCGAAGGGCTGCGCGCCGATGTCGAGCGCCATTTGTATGCCCTTGCCCATGTTGTAACGGGTACCGCGCACTTTCGCCAGGTCCCAGGTCGGGCCGAGGTAGCGCGCGCGCATTTCAGCGCTCGATTCGAAACCGCCGCAGGCGATGACGACGGCCTTGGCGCGGATGTCGATCATGCGGCCTTTTTGCTTGGCCTGCACGCCGCAGACGGCGCCGTCGTCGGTGGTCAGCAGAGAAATTGCCGGCGTTTCGTAAAATATTTTGATGCCTTCGCGCGCGCAGGCCTTGTGTTCGTTCTCGACGAGGCCCTGGCCGCCGCCCCAGGTTTCGGCGGCAAGGCCGCCCCAGAATTTGTATTTGTTGCCGATCTTGTGCGACTGGCGGCCGTAGCTGGCCTGGAAGCGCACGCCCTTGTTCGCCAGCCAGACGATCGTTTCGTAGCTCTTGGTGATCAGCAGTTCGCACAGTTCCGGGTCGGTGCGGTACTGGGTGATGCGGCCCATGTCGTCGAAGTACTGCTCGGCGGTGTAGGTGCCGTAGTCGTGCAGCTTCATCTCTTCCGGCGTGAGGTCGAGGATCACCTTCGACAGTTCTTCGACATTGTTGAAGACGAAACGCATCAGGCCGCCGGTGTAGCGGCTGTTGCCGCCGCATTCCTCGATCGGTGCCGATTCGAGCATGATGACACTGGCGCCGCCTTCGCGCGCCGCAAATGCCGCACAGGCCGCCGCGTTGCCCGCGCCGATTACGATGACGTCCGGATTGCCGAATTCTGCTGTCTTGTCGGTGCTCATACAGTCCTCTTGATCAGTCAATAAGTGCCATCAACGTGGATAAGCGTGCAATGGATTCCCGGCGCGGTGTGCCGCGAGCGGATGCCGGGCGGGGAGGCGTGATTATACCGCCGCGGGTGCGCTGTTGCAGAGCGCGCGCGGCACGCTGCTTGACTAATGCAGCACCTTGCCCCGCCTGTTTTCGCCGTCGGGGCTCGCCGGCGCCAGCGAAGCGTGGTGCGCGACCATGCGCCAGCCGGTTTCGGTACGCAGATAGATATTGGTGGCAACGACCGGATGGCGCGCCTGTGCTTCGCCGCTGACGGCGATCTGTTCGTAGACGCTGTGCACCGCCAGCGTCATGCCGTCGATTTTGCGCAGATGGCGCAGATTGAAGCGCAGCGCCGTAGCGTTGGCGAAAATCTGCCGCCACGCCTCGCGCACCTGCTCGGTACCGACGAGCCGCATGCCGCCCGGATGCACGCAGACGATGTCCTCGTCGTCGGCCCACACCGCCATCATCGCGTCGAGGTCGGCTTTTTCCAGCGCATCATAAAATGCGGCTTCGGCGCCCTGCGCGGTGGTGAAGAGCATGCGCTTCATGCGCGCATCTCCGCAATTTCGCGCCACACCGCATCCACCGTGAGTTCGCGCATGCATTTGAAATGGCCGAGCGGGCATACACGCTTGAAGCAGGGGCTGCAGGCGATATCGATCTTGACGATGCGCGCGTGCGGCGAGGGCGGCGGCGTGAAGGCGGGGCTGCTCGAGCCGTAAAGCGCGGTGAGCGGGCGGTCGAGCGCAGCGGCCACATGCATGAGGCCGGAGTCGTTGCTGACGACGTGGCTGGCGCAGGACATCAGGTCGATCGCCTCGGCGAGCGTGGTTTTGCCGCAGAGATTGATGCATTTTCCGTCGGCGGCTTTGACGATATCTTCGCCAACCGGAGCGTCTTTATTTGAGCCCGCGATCCACACCTGCCAGCCGTCGTTGTTGAAACGCTGTGCCAGCGTGCCGAAATATTCGACCGGCCAGCGTTTGGCCGGTCCGTATTCGGCGCCCGGGCACAACACGGCGATTCTGGGCGCAGCCTTGAGGCCGAGTTTGTTCAGTGTGGCCGCGCGTGCCACCGCGTCGATGCGCAAAGAAACCGCGGCGAGCGGCCGGATCGCCGGCGGGCTGGCGTCTTCGGCGAGTGCGGCGAAGCGTTCAATCATCAGCGGCAGCGCCTCCTTGTCGAGCCTGCGCGCGTCGTTGACTAAGCCCCAGCGCGCTTCGCCGACATAGCCGGTGCGGCGCGGAATACGCGCAAAAAACGGCACCAGCGCCGACTTCAGGGAATTGGGCAGCACATAGGCCTGCGTGTAAGCGTGTGGCGCGAGGCTGCGCCCGAGCGTGTAACGCCTGCCTAGTGCCAGTTCGCCATGCGCGAAAGGCAGGTCGTGCATCGCGCTGACTTCCGGCATGCGTTCGTAGACGGCGCGCGTCCACGGCGGCGCCAATACATCGATGACGGCGGACGGGTTCCGCGCCTTGAGGCGGCGCAGCAGGGGGTGCGAGAGCACGGCATCGCCGACCCACGACGGTGCGACGATCAGAATGTGCGATCGTTCCGTCATGGTGTCTGCCGCGGCGGCAGGCTGGCGGCGGGCCGGCCTGCCATTGGGAACATCGCGATCAGTGATGCGCGGCGCCAGCGCCGCCTTTGAGCGTGTAATGCGTGCCGCAATACGGACACAGCGCGCTGCCGGTTTTTTCGACCGGCAGAAACACGCGCGGGTGCGCGTTCCACAGCAGCATCGCCGGGGTCGGGCAATGCAGCGGCAGATCGCCTGCGGTGACTTCGATTTCGCGCTGCTTGTTTTCCGTCTGGTGTGTGCTCATGGTGTGCTCACTTTGTGACAGTGTCATTGATCGACCAGCGCCAGCCAGTTGCTGTATTTGCTGTTCTTGCCGTTGACGACGTCGAAGAAGGCTTTTTGCAGTTTCGCGGTGACCGGGCCGATCTTGCCGCTGCCGATCATGCGGCCGTCGACTTCGCGGATCGGCGTCACTTCGGCGGCGGTGCCGGTGAAGAACGCTTCGTCGGCGATGTAGAGGTCATCGCGCGTGATGCGACGCGCCGCAACCTGATAGCCCATCTCTTCGGCCAGCGTGATGATGGAGCCACGCGTGATGCCGATGAGGGCGCTGGTCAGTTCCGGTTCGTAAATCTTGCCGTCCTTGACTATGAACAGGTTCTCGCCCGAGCCCTCAGCGACGAAACCGTCGACGTCGAGCAGCAGGCCCTCGTCGTAACCGTGTTCGGTCGCTTCGAGGTTGGCGAGAATGGAGTTGGCATAGGTGCCCGAGTATTTGGCGCGGCACATCGAGACGTTGACGTGGTGGCGCGCAAATGACGAGGTCTTGACGCGGATACCTTTTTCGAGCGCTTCGGGCCCGAGGTAGGCGCCCCACGGCCAGGCCGCGATCGCCACGTGCACGCTCGCACCCTTGGGCGAAACGCCCATTTTTTCCGAGCCGTAAAAGGCGATCGGGCGGATGTAACAGGATTCGAGTTTGTTGGCGCGTACGACTTCCTTGTGCGCCTCCATCAGCGTTTCCCGCGCGTACGGGATTTTCATCATGTAGATGTGCGCCGAGTTGTAGAGCCGGTCGGTGTGCTCCTTGAGGCGGAATATCGCCGTGCCGGCGTCTGTCTTGTAGGCGCGCAGCCCTTCAAACACGGCCAGCCCGTAATGCAGTGAATGCGTCAGCACGTGGGTGTTCGCGCTGCGCCAGGGCACCAGTTTACCGTCGTACCAGATGTGCCCGTCGCGGTCCGCCATCGACATCGCGAAAGCTCCTAAAGTGGATTTGTAAAGCGCGATTTTAGCGTATTTCCACCGCCGCCGCCCCGTGGTAGTGCTGCCGCATGCGGCGCTTCCTTGACCGCACAAGGGATTGATGTAACATCGCCATTCCGCAGAACGCAACCCGCGCCGGCCAAGCTTGGGGCTGGCCCTGGAGCGGGGCTTCGGTGTTGATGCGCGGCCGTGCCGCCAAATACGAGATTGGGACTTTTTCGCTGATGATTTCCGTTGCTGAAAAATTGCTTGGCAGGATCACCGCGCGCATCATCGGTCCCGACGACAGCGACGAAGAAAAACTGCACAAGACGCTGCTGATTTTCGCCTGCGGCCTGATGGGTTCGGCGTCAATGCTGTGGCTCGTCATCTACCAGGCGATGGGCATCAAGTATTCGGCGACCGTGCCGCTGGTTTATCTGGCGGTCTCCGCGACCACCCTTGGCATCTACATCTGGAAACTCAATTTCGAGTTTTTCCGTTTTGCACAGACCAGTCTCTATCTGTTTGTGCCTTTCATCATGCAGTGGTCGATCGGCAGCTATGTGACCTCGTCGGGCGTCATGCTGTGGGCGCTGCTGGCGCCGATCGGCGTCATGATCTTCCAGGGGCCGAAGGAATCGATTCCGTGGTTCTTCGCCTATATCGTGATGACGGCGATCTCCGGCTTCTTCGATTATTACCTCGCCTACGGCGCAGACAAGCAGACCGGCCTGCCGTTGCAGACCATCGCTGTCTTCTTCGTGCTCAATTTTGCCGCGATGTCGACCATCGTCTATCTGCTGGTGGTCTACTTCGTGCGCGAGAAGGATCGCCTGAAAGACGCGCTCGATGTCGAGCACACCATGCTGCAGGCCGAACAGCAGCGTTCCGAGCGCCTGCTGCTCAACGTGCTGCCCGGCCATATCGCCGAGCGCCTCAAGCACGAGCAGGGTGTGATCGCCGACAGCCTGGCCGATTGCACGGTGATGTTCGCCGACCTCACCGATTTCACGCGGCTTGCCGAGGAAATGCCGCCGCGCGAAATGCTCGACATGCTGAACGAGCTGTTTTCCTGGTTCGACAACCTCGCCGACCAGTACGGCCTTGAAAAGATCAAGACCATCGGCGACGCCTACATGGTGGCCGGCGGTCTGCACGACCACAGCACGCAATACACCGAGGCGATCGCGCAGATGGCGATCGACATTCGCGAGGGCATCGTCAAACGCAAGGCGCGCGACGGACGGCCGCTCGGCATGCACATCGGCATCGGCACCGGCCCGGCCGCTGCCGGCGTCATCGGCGTGCGCAAATTTATTTACGATCTGTGGGGCAACACCGTCAACATCGCCAGTCGTTTGACGACGGAGGCTACCACCGGCGGTATTCTGGTCGACGTCACGACCTACCGCCGCCTGCGCGGGCTCTATGAGTTCGAGGGCCCGGAGCCCCTGAAGGTCAAGGGCCAGCGCGAGATCACCGCCTACCGCTTGCTCGGGCTGATCAACCACTAGCCTGCAAAACGCAGGCTAGTTTGCGGGGGCGCCCAGCACCCGGTTCCACAATGCCGTTACCGCTTCGATTTCCCCGCTTAATTCGGCGGCGTCGACGCGCGCGTAACGGTCACCCTGCAGGCGCAACGCATGCTGCATCTTGCGGAAGCGGCGGTAGGCGTCGTGCACCACCTGCGCTGCGTTTTTTTCGACGAGGCCGAGCCTGGCCGCCAGTTTCAGCAGCGCCAGATTGCCGATATTGCCGGTCAGCGCGGCGTGCTGGTGGGCGTGGCCCAGCACCAGATATTGCACGATGAACTCGACGTCGATGAGGCCGCCGCGGTCGTGTTTGACGTCGAAGCGGCCGCTGTTGTTCGGGTGCGCGTCCAGCATGGTCTGTCGCATCGATGCGATTTCCGCGCGCAGCGGGCCGAGTTCGCGTTTGCGGCGCAGAATTTCCGCGCGCAGCGTTTCGAAGGCGGCGCCCAGTTCGCGGTCGCCGGCAACGAAGCGCGCGCGCGTCAGCGCCTGATGTTCCCATACCCAGGCGTGCTCGTTCTGGTAGGCGGCAAAGCCCTCGAGCGGACTCACCAGCAGGCCACTGGCGCCGTCGGGGCGCAGGCGCAGATCGGTTTCATACAGCACGCCGGCCGCAGTCACGCTCGACAGCGCGCTGTTCATGCGCTGGGCGAGGCGCGCGTAGTTGACTGCCGCTTCGGGCGCCGGATCCTGATGCAGAAAAATCAGATCCAGATCCGAGGCGTAACCGAGTTCCTTGCCGCCGAGTTTGCCGTAGGCGACGATGATGAAGCGCGGCACTTCGCAATGGTGCCCGCGCAGATCGCTCCACGTCAGGCGCAGCGTCGCCGCGAGGATGAGGTCGGCCAGCGCGCTCAAATGATCGGCCAGCCGTTCGATCGTCAGTTCGCCACCCAGATCGAGGGTGAGCAGGCGCAGCGTCTGCGTATGTTTGAAGTGGCGCAGCGCGTCCATCTGGCGTTCGCGGTCGCCGCCGGCTTCGTTCAACTGGCGCGCTAGCTGGGCTTCGAGCCGCGGCCAGTCCGGCTCCTCGCGCAGATTGCGCGAATCGAGCAGTTCGTCGAGCAGGATCGGATGGCGCGACAGATAATCGGCCGCCCACGGGCTGGCGCCGGCCAGCGTGGCGCCGCGCGCGATGGTCTGCGGATATTGCAGCAGCAACGCGAGGTAGGATTCGCGCCGGCTGATGCTTTCAACGAGATGCAGCATGCGTTCGAGCGTGGCGTCGGGTTTGGGCAGTTTCGCCGATTGTTCGACGATCAGGGGCACCAGGCGCGCCATGCGCGCGTGGCTGGCTTCGGGCATTTGGCGCACGCGGCTGCTGTTGCGCAGTGCGGTGATGGCGGCGAGCGCCTGCGCCGGATCGGCGAACCCGGCCGCGCGCAGTATTGCCGTCTGCGCCGCGCGCAGCGTCGCGTCGTCGCCGCCATGCCACAGCGATGCCAGCGGATGATCGTCGCCGCGTGAATCGGCGAAGATGCCGTCGAAATGGCGCGTCACCGCCGCGCGGTGGCCGTCAAGTTCGCGCAGCATCGCCGCATAATCGACGGCATTCATGGCGGCGGCAATCAGCGCCTGGTCTTCCGCGTTTGCCGGCAGCGCTTGCGTCTGTTTGTCATCGAGATACTGCAACCGGTGCTCGAGATTGCGCAGATAAACGTAGGCGGCCATCAATTCGGCCACCGCCGCCGCCGGCAGCAGATTGCGCTCGGCGATCAGCGGCAGCACCTTCAACGTATTCATCGTGCGCAGTGCGTTGTCCTGCCCGCCGCGCACCAACTGGAACAGTTGCGCGATGAATTCGACCTCGCGGATGCCGCCGGGGCCGAGTTTGATGTTGTCCTGCATGTCGCGCCGATCGACTTCGCGGCGCACCTGCTGGTGCAGGTCGCGCAGCGATTCGAAGGCGCTGTAATCGAGGTGGCGCCGGAAAACGAAATGGCCGGCCAGTTCGGCGAGTTCGGCGGCGCGGTCGCCGCACAGCACGCGGCCCTTGATCCAGGCGTAGCGCTCCCACTCGCGGCCCTGCGTGATGAAGTAATTTTCGAGCATGGCGAAGCTGCAGGCGAGCGGCCCGTCGGCGCCGAGCGGCCTTAAGCGCATGTCGACGCGAAAGACGTAACCGTCGCCGGTGATTTCATTGATGATGGTGATCAGGCGCCGCCCCAGTCGCGCGAAGAATTCATGGTTGCTGAGCGGCCGCGCGCCGTTGGTTTCGCCGTCCTCGGGGTAGGCGAAGATGAGGTCAATGTCGGACGAAACATTGAGCTCGTGGCCGCCGAGTTTGCCCATGCCGATGACAAGCATGTGCTGGACCGATCCGCTGTCGGCGCCGATTGGCGCGCCGTAGTCTGCGGCAAGGCATGTTTCGAGATGGGAGACGGCGCGCTCGACGGCGATTTCGGCCAGCGCGGAAATGGTCGTTACCACTTCTTCGAGACCGGCCAGCCCGCCGAGATCGCGCGCGATCAGCCGCAGCATGACGTGTTTGCGCAGCACGCGCAGGTCGCGCATCAAGGTGCTGTCGTCGGCGTGTCCGGCACCGATGCGCAACAGCATGGCGGCACGGTCGATCGGCACGGCGACGTCCGCGGCGGTCAGTAAATCCGGCTCGGCATTGAGTAGCCGCAGCGCATAACGGGAGAGCGATCGCGCGCGCGCAACCGGGCTGTCATCGGGGCATGAGGTTGGACCGTTATAGGCAGACATTTCAGGTTACAATGAAGAAATAAATCATTATGTTGCCACTACTTTCCGGATTCTAGCGCGCACCGTGCCGGGCATAAAAATTTTCAGGTGGCTGGGGGTCAGTTCGCTGTTCGCTTACCGCGTGGTGAGTTGGGCGCTGCTTGTCCTGAGTTTCGTCTTTGCGCTGATCGTTTGTGCGGCGCGTTTCTGGTTTTTGCCGAACATCGAAAATTACCGCGAGCCGATCGCGCAGAACCTCAGCGCGGCGACCGGCCAGCGCGTCACCATCGGCAAACTCGAGGGGCGCTGGAGCGGCGTCAACCTGCAGCTTACGCTGAATGACTTCGCATTGTTCGACAAGGCCGGGCAGGTGGCGTTAAGGCTTGAGCGTGTCAACAGCGTGCTGTCGTGGTGGTCGCTGGTGTATTGGGAGCCGCGCTTCGACCTCATCGGCATCGACGGGCCGGACCTTGAAATCCGCCGCGACAAGCGCGGCGTGATTTCGGTGGCCGGCATCGAAATGGGCAAAAGTGTCGACGGTGGCGGCCTTTCCGACTGGCTGCTGCGCCAGGATGAAATCACCATCCATGGCGCCACCATCAAATGGCACGATGAAATGCGGCAGGCGCCGGTGCTGGCGCTGACCAGCGTCGATTTTCGTCTGGAGAATTTCGGTTCGCACCACCGCTTCGGCTTGCGCGCGGTGCCGCCGGAAAAAATCGCTACGCCGCTCGACATCCGCGGCGATCTTACCGGGCGCACGGTCGACGCCCTCGCGCAATGGAACGGCCAGTTGTTCGTGCAGCTCGATTACACCGATATCGCAGCGTGGCGCGAGTGGGTCGATTTCCCGGTTTATTTTCCGCACGGCGCGGGCGCGGTGCGCGTGTGGGCGGCGCTCGACAAGGGCGAGCCGTCGGAAATCACCGCCGACGTGCAGATCGCGCAGGTCAAGACGCGCCTTGGCCCCGATGTACGCGAACTGCAGCTCGACGAACTCAAGGGCCGCATCGGCTGGAAGCAGACCACGGACGGTTTCGAAGTCACCACCTCAAAACTCGGCATGTCGGCCAATGCGCTGACCCTGCAGCCGATGGATATGCTGCTGCGTTACAAGCGCGCCGCGAACGGCAAGCTGCCGCACGGCGAACTGCAGGTCAACGCGGTCGATTTCGAACCGCTGGTGGCGTTTGCCGACAACCTGCCTTTCAGTGCCGCCCTGCGCCGCGAACTCGACCAGTATGCGCCGCGCGGCAGTCTCTATGATGTTGCGATCAAATGGAACGGCGAGTGGCCGCAGCCCGAGCAGTACAGCGTCAAATCGCGCTTCGTCAATCTGGGTCTCAACGCGGTCGGGCGCAAGCCGGGTTTCCAGGGCGTCAGCGGACAGATCGACGGTACCGAGAAGGGCGGCACGCTTTATCTGAACACGCAGAACGCAGCAGTTGAACTGCCGCTGCTGTTCGGCGAGAAGCTGTCGTTTGAAGTGCTCAACGCGCAGGTCGGCTGGCAGCGCAACGGCGCGCAATACGACATCAAACTCAACACGGTTGCGTTTTCGAATGCAGATGTTTCGGGCAGTTTGTCGGGCAGTTACCAGACGGCGGCCGAAGGACGCGGCAATGCCGACATTTCTGCCAACCTGACGCGCCTCGAGGCGCGCGGCGTGCTGCATTACCTGCCGCTGCAGATGCCCGAAGTGCCGCGGCAATGGCTGCAGTCGGCGCTGCTCGGCGGCACCTCCAAAGACGTCAAGCTGCGCCTGCGCGGCAACCTCAACGATTTTCCGTTCCCCGAGGGGCGCGGCGGCCTGTTCGAGGTGATTACGCATGTGAACGGCGGCATCCTCGAATTCGCCGACAACTGGCCGCGCATCGAGAACCTGGATGCCGACGTGACTTTTCGCGGCCGGCGCATGGACATCATCGCGCGTGAGGGCACCATCCTGGGCGCCAAAATCTCCCGCGTGCGCGCGGAAATTGCCGATGTCATGACCGCGCCGCGCACGCTGACAGTGAGCGGCGATGCCGACGGGCCGACGATGGAGTTTTTCAACTTCATCGAGAAGAGCCCGGTCGGCGGCATGATCGACCATTTCACCAGCGACATGCGCGCCGAGGGCGCCGGCAAGCTCGCACTCAAGCTGACGATACCGTTGAGCAATCCGCGCGACACCAGAGTGGCCGGTGTTTACCAGTTTCTGAACAATTCGATCGAAAGCGCCGAGGCGTTTTTCCCGGCGGCAGACCAGATCAACGCGCGGCTTGAATTCACCGACACTGGCCTGCGGGTTTCGAACGGCACGTTGCACGTGCTCGGCGGGCCCGCCAGCATCAATGCGGCGACGCTGCGCGACGGCACGCGCATCAATATCGCCGGGCGCGTCAACATGGACAATTTCCGCCGCACCACCAATTCTTTTTTCGCGCAGTCGCTCAACGGCGCGACCGACTGGAAGGCGTCCATCATGCTGCGCAAGCAGTTCGCCGATCTGGTGCTGGAGTCGTCGTTGCAGGGGGTGGCCTCCAGCCTGCCGGCGCCGTTTGCAAAAACCGCCGCCGAGACGCTGCCGTTCAGGTTTGAGCGTGTCGTCACCAATGCGACGCAGGACCGCCTTTTGTTTACGGTCGGCAATATCGTTTCGGGTCAGCTGCAGCGGCGGCGCGAAGCAACGCGTTCTGTTTTCGAACGCGGTGTCGTCAGTTTTGGCAGTCCCGCCACCGACTCCGAGCGGCGCGGTGTGTGGGTCACCGGCGGACTCAAACAATTCGATCTCGACCAGTGGCTCGCCCTGGTCAAAGGTGCACCGGCCGGCGGCGCGCAGTTCGATATCGCCGGCCTCGATCTCAAATTCGGCTCACTCAATGTGATGGGCCGCCACTTCAACGAACTCGCGGTGAGCGGCACGGTGCAGAACGGCAACTGGCAGACCACAGTGGTCGGGCGCGAACTGGTCGGTGAGATCGGCTGGCGCGCGCAGGGCCGCGGCAAGGTCACCGCGCGCATGAAAAACCTCGTGATTCCGCCGTCCGCCGTGCCGCGACAGACGACGGCGGGCGACAAGGAACCGCCGGCCGAACTGCCGGCGCTCGACATCGTTGCCGAACAGTTCCAGCTCGGGCAGACCAATCTCGGCAAACTCGAACTCAGTGCGCTGCCCGACGGCCGCGACTGGAAGATCGAACGCCTGCGCGTCGTCAATCCGGATGCGACCATGCAGGCGGAAGGCTCATGGCAGGCCTGGCTGAGCCAGCCGCGCACTCTGCTCAACGTCGAACTCGATATCACCGACATCGGAAAATTCCTAGTGCGCATGGGCTATCCCGAAGGCATCCGCCGCGGTACGGCGAGACTCGAAGGGCCACTGTCATGGAACGGCAGCCCTGGCGAAATCGATTTCGCCAGCCTGTCCGGCAATTTTGTGGTTAAAGCCAACAAGGGGCAGTTCGTCAAACTCGATCCGGGCGTGGGCAAACTGCTCGGCATTCTGAGCCTGCAATCGTTGCCGCGCCGACTGTCGCTGGATTTTCGCGACATTTTCACCGAGGGCCTGGCATTCGATGAAATCGTCGGTGCAGTCAAGGTCAACCGCGGCATCGGTACCACCGAAAATCTGCTGATCCAGGGGCCGGCCGTGCGCATCCTGATGAGCGGCGACGTCGATCTGAATGCGGAAACGCAGAAGCTGCGCGTCAAGGTGTTTCCCAGCGTGTCCGACAGCCTGTCGGTGGCTGGCGCGTTCGTGGCCGGGCCGATCGCCGGCATCGCCGCCTTCGTTGCGCAGAAATTACTGAAGGACCCGCTCAACCAGATGGTGGCCTATGAATACAGCGTGACCGGCACCTGGAGTGATCCGCAGGTGGCAAAGCTCGATTCGGCCCGGTCGGCGGAACTTGATAAAAGCGACAAGGCGGGGAAGAAGTGAGGCGGATAATTAAACAGTTCGGCGGCGCGGTTCTGCTGTGCGTCTGCGCCGCGCCGGTGTTTGCCGCCGAGCAACTGGTGATCGCGCCCGAGTTGTGGGATCGCCCGCGTGCGGCGCGCACGGTGCTCGAGCAGGCCGAGATACGCGAGGCGATACGCATGCATATTGCGCAGCCGGGTTCGCGTATCGTCATCCATCACGGCTACGGACCGAACCCGCTGCTGCAGGCCGAGGAATTGCGCGCCTGGCTGATGACGCTTGCCGTGGATGCTGCGCGCATCAGCCTGCTCAACGACGTCAAGCCCAACGAGGCGCTGAAGATCGAAGTGTTGAAATGACGGCCAAACCCGCTGCGTCCTTCGGTCGCGCGCGGCCACACAAGAACGTGACCGCCACGTCCGCTGCGGCGGGGGCGCGCATCGCCGGCGTGCAGATGGCTTCGGGCCCGAACGTCGGTGCAAACCTGAACGAAGCAGAGCGTTTAATCGCGATGGCTGCGGCGCAGGGCGCAAAACTGGTCGCGCTGCCCGAGTATTTCGCCATCATGGGCCTCCAGGAAACCGACAAGGTCAAGGTGCGCGAGGCCGAGGGCAAGGGGCCGATCCAGAAATTTTTGTCGGAGACCGCGCGCGAACACAAAATCTGGATCATCGGCGGTTCGGTGCCGCTGGCCTCGGACGATCCGAAAAAAGTGCGTAACAGCTGCCTCGTCTACGACGACAAGGGCAGACAGGTGGCGCGCTACGACAAGATGCACCTGTTCGGCTTCAACATGGGTGACGAGAATTTTTCGGAAGAGCGCACCATACAGCCGGGCAACAGCGTGCAGACGCTGGACACGCCGTTCGGCCGCATCGGCCTGTCGATCTGTTATGACCTGCGTTTCCCCGAACTCTACCGCGCGATGAAGGATGTGGACATCATCGTCGTGCCCTCGGCGTTTACTGAAACCACCGGCAAGGCACACTGGGAAACACTGATCCGCGCGCGTGCCATTGAAAACCTCGCCTATGTGCTGGCGCCGGCGCAGGGCGGGTATCATCTGAACGGGCGCGAAACGCATGGCGACAGCATGATCGTTGACCCGTGGGGCGTGGTGCTCGACCGCCTGCCGCGCGGTTCGGGCGTGGTCAGCGCTGGCATCAATCCGCAATATCTGAAACGCTTGCGCGGCAGCCTGCCGGCACTGCAGCACCGTATATTGCACCGTATCTGAAGGTTCTCCGGCGCTTGCGCAATTGCGCTGCCGTCCCGCTATCCAATGTTTAACGCAGGAAACGCATGAGCAAAGATACCGCAGTGAAAACGGCAGCCGCCGCCAACGCCTTCGATACCGCCCAGGCGACCCTGTTGGCGCCGCACGCCCTTGACCAGAACGCGCTCGACCAGGTGTTCGGGCAGATGCTGGCGCACAAGGTCGATTACGCCGACCTGTATTTTCAGTACAGCCGCAGCGAGGGCTGGAGTCTCGAGGAAGGCATCGTTAAATCGGGCAGTTTCAGCATCGACCAAGGTGTGGGTGTGCGCGCCATCACCGGTGAAAAGACCGCGTTTGCCTACTCTGACGACATCAGCCTCAACGCGCTGACCTCGGCGGCGCAGGCTACGCGCGCCATTGCGCGCCAGGGCGGCAACGCGGCCACGCAGATTGCGCGTCGCGGCGGCGGTCATAATCTGTATGTGCCGCGCGATCCGCTGGCGAGTCTCGATGACGCGACCAAGGTCGCCTTGCTGGAAAAAATCGAACGCAAGGCGCGCGCGCTCGATCCGCGCGTGACGCAGGTGATGGCCAGCCTCGCCGGCGAATATGAAGTGATGATGGTGGCGCGCAGCGACGGCGTGACCGCCGCCGACGTGCGGCCGCTGACGCGCATGTCGCTGCAGGTCATCGTCGAGCAGGACGGGCGCCGCGAGCAGGGCAGCGCAGGCGGCGGCGGACGTTTCGATTACGCCTACTTCACCGACGCCATGCTTGACGACTATGCGAAAAAAGCCGTTGAACAGGCGTTGACCAATCTCGATGCGCGCCCGGCACCGGCCGGGCCGATGACCGTGGTGCTGGGGCCGGGCTGGCCCGGCGTTTTGTTGCACGAGGCGATCGGCCACGGGCTTGAGGGCGACTTCAACCGCAAGGGCAGCTCGGCCTTCAGCGGGCGCATCGGCGAACGCGTCGCCGCGCCGGGCGTCACGGTGGTGGACGACGGCACGATCCAGTCGCGACGCGGTTCGCTCAACGTCGATGACGAAGGCAACCCGACGCAATGCAACGTGCTAATCGAAGACGGCGTGCTGAAGAATTACATGCAGGACAGCCTCAACGCGCGTCTGATGGGCGTGCCCGTCACCGGCAACGGGCGGCGTGAATCATTCGCGCACATTCCGATGCCGCGCATGACCAATACCTACATGTTGAACGGCGGCCGCGATCCGCAGGAAATCATCGCCTCGGTGAAAAATGGTCTGTATGCGGTGAATTTCGGTGGCGGCCAGGTCGATATCACCAGCGGCAAGTTCGTGTTCTCGGCGTCCGAGGCCTACATGATCGAGGACGGCAAGGTGACTTATCCGGTGAAGGGTGCAACACTGATCGGCAACGGCCCCGATGTGCTGACGCGCGTGGCGATGATCGGCAACGACATGGCGCTCGATACCGGTGTGGGTACCTGCGGCAAGGAAGGGCAGAGCGTGCCGGTGGGTGTCGGTCAGCCCACGCTGCGCATCGACAATCTGACGGTCGGCGGCACCGCTTAACTGTTAGTCGAACAAGGGGGCCAAAGAAGGGGTGGGCCCCTTTCGTTCCCCCCCATGCCCTTGTATATTCCCCCACTTTAGAGAAAACTTGGAACGATTGAAAACCATATTTCAAGCTTTCCGGGCGTACTAAGCATCATGCGCAAGCTCGCCGATCTCGAACGCGACCGTGCGTCGCCGCCTGCGGACGATGATGAAGAAAACGCGTTGCCGCCGCTGCCCGCCGGCGCAAAAAACTACATCACGCCGGTCGGCCACGCGCGCCTGAAAAACGAATTGCAGGACTTGCTCGATCGCGAGCGCCCCGAAGTGGCCAGAACGGTCACGTGGGCCGCGTCGAACGGCGACCGCTCTGAAAACGCCGACTACCAGTACGGCAAGCGCCGCCTGCGCCAGATCGACAGCCGCATTCGATTTCTGACCCAGCGCCTTGATATCGCCGAGGTCGTCGATCCGGCACGCAGCGGTGTCGCTCAGGTGTTCTTCGGCGCCACCGTCACCTATTGCGACGGCAAGGGGGTTGAGCGCACCGTCAGCATCGTCGGGCAGGACGAAGTCGATCCGGCGCGCGGCCACATCAGCTGGATATCACCGGTGGCGCGCGCGCTCAACAAGGCGCGCGAAGGCGATGTCGTCACGCTACGCACGCCCGGTGGCGTCGAGGAGCTGGAAATCGTTGCGGTGCGCTATTGTACGCTGGACCAGGGCGCGCCGGGGTAAAGCATCGCGCCCACTGATACGCAATCCGCGGCGGTTGGCAGGGGCAAACGGCAGTTGCGTTATAATCTGCTGATTTTGCTGGCTTTGAACGGCGTTTAAACGGATCTGATATGCAAAAAACAGACGATTTACGGATACTTGAAATCAAGGAACTGGTGAAGCCGGCGGAAGTCCTGCGCGAGTTTCCCCTCTCCGACAAGGCCGCCGAAGTTACCTACAGCACACGGCAGGCGATCCATCGCATTCTGCATGGCGCCGACGACCGCTTGCTGGTGATCGCCGGGCCGTGTTCGATCCACGACGTCAAGGCGGCGCGCGAATACGCGGTGAAACTGAAGGCCGAACGCGACCGTCTGGCCGATGATCTGCTGATCGTCATGCGCGTCTATTTCGAAAAACCGCGCACTACTGTCGGCTGGAAGGGTTTGATTAACGATCCGAAGCTCGACGGCAGCTTCAACATCAACGCGGGCATCCGCATTGCGCGCGAACTTCTGGTGGGCATCAATGAAATGGGTCTGCCGGCGGGCTGCGAATTTCTCGACATGATCACGCCGCAGTACATCGCCGACCTGGTGTCATGGGGTGCGATCGGCGCACGCACCACCGAGTCGCAGATCCACCGCGAACTCGCCTCGGGTCTGTCCTGCCCCGTCGGTTTCAAGAACGGCACCGATGGCAACATCAAAATCGCGGTCGATGCGATCCGCGCCGCGCAGGCGCCGCACCATTTCCTGTCGGTCACCAAAGAGGGCCATTCAGCGATCGTTTCGACCTCGGGCAACGAGGACTGCCATATCATTCTGCGCGGTGGCAAGGCGCCGAATTACGATGCGGCCAACGTCGATGCGGCGGGCAGGGGGCTGGCCGAAGCCGGGCTGGCGCAGCGCCTGATGGTCGATTTCAGCCACTCCAATTCAAGCAAGAACGCGCAGAAACAGATGGACGTCGGCGCCGACATCTCGCGCCAGATGGCCGCCGGCGAAGAGCGTATTTTCGGCATCATGGTCGAAAGTCATCTGAAAGCCGGACGCCAGGATCTGTTGCCGGGCAAGCCGCTTGTCTATGGACAGAGCATCACCGACGGCTGCATCAGCTGGGAAGACACGCACAAGCTGCTTGAGAATCTGGCCGACGGCGTGCGCAAACGCCGCGTCAAACGCACTGAGGCTGACCAGTAAACCAGCGCAGCAAATACTTCGCCGCAGGGCGGGAGAGTGGCAGATGGCAGACCAGGCATCGGATCGCAAGCGGCTTGAGTCACTGGAGGATCTTGGCGACGGCGCGGCCTACGCCGGGGCCATCTTCGGTCTCGTCGGCCGTTCGCAGTTTTTTGCCGAGTTCACGCGCGAGGACATCGAGGTGCTGGCCTCGTATATGCACATCTATAAGGCCAAGCCGAAGGACACCATCCTGCAGGAAGGCGAAACCGGCGATTACATGCTGATGGTGATTGACGGCGAAGTCGATATCTACAAGACCAACCTGCTCGGCGGCCAGCAATATATGACGTCGGTGAAAGCCGGCACCACACTGGGCGAAATGTCGATGATTGACGGCGCGCCGCGTTTTGCCACCTGCATCGCCCTGCGCAACACGACCTTCGGCGTACTGACGCGCGACAACATGGGCCGCATCATCCACGACAAACCGGGGCTGGGCTCGAAGATACTGATCAAGCTTGTCACGCTGCTGTCGCAGCGGCTGCGCCAGACCAGCGCGCAACTGCTGCAATACATCAAATAGGTCTACGCCCACCGCAATGGCCGCGGCCTAGTTCGATTCCTTGATCGTCCTGCCGCCCGCCGCCTGAATGGGGCGCGCGTTCATCGGGTACATCCGCGAAAACAGGTTGAGCTGATCGGCTGACGCCTGCACCGGTTGCTTCATGACGATCCACAGCACGTCTTCGCTGCACGGTGGTGTCGTCAGCGAACCCATGTAGGTAAAATATTTTTTGTTCTCGGGCAGGATCTGCGTCAAGTCGAGATTGGTTGCCGCGGGCACTTCCTCGCCTTTTTCCAGCGGCAGGTTGTTCAACACCGCCTGGATCGCCGGCTGCCGCGCGCCACCCTCGACCAGCACGGCAACCACGCCGAGCCGGCCTTCGCTGTCCTTGTGCACGAGATGGACGACCATCTCGAACTGCCGGCCGTCGATGGCTTCTTCGGAGGGCCGGTGAAAGTGGAACTGCACTAGCCTGAATCGCCGCCCCATCACGCGCATTGCGTTCCAGCCGCCGACGTTGGCCTGGATGGTGTGGCCGTTGTCGATGACTTTGAAATTGCTGGGCCGGTATTCGAAGGTGATCGGTTCGAGGTCGAGTTTCATGCCGTCGCGGATGTCGATCGGCGATTGCCGCTCGCCGTTGCCGCATTTGGCGAACTCCGGCGACAACTTCGCCCACGCCTGCGGCCCCGCCTCGCCTTCGTACGACCAGTGCAGCGTATGCGGATGCGCCGCCGGCTCGGTGGCTTTTTCCGCAACGGCCACGGTCGCCAGTGCGACGCGTTGCGGCGCGGCGCGCTGGGGTCTGACGCGCGGACGCGGCGCTACCACCGGTTCCGCTGGTGCGCGGACGGCGGGTGCAGCGGCGGCGGTTTTGGGCGTGGCTGCCGGCGCGATCGTTGCAGCCGGTTTGGCGGAGATGGTTGCGGGGGCTGCCGGGGAGGATGGTATCGCCGGCGGGGCCTTCGCCGATGCGGCGGGCTTGTCCGCCGATTTATGCTCCTCGGCGGCGACGGTGGTCGTCAGGGCAAGCGCCAGGACCGGCAGGGCGGCCAGAATACGTGTGATGTTGTTCATATTGCCGGTCCTCTGCTAACCATGCGGGTTAGCTCTATTTATCGGTCGAAACGGGCTTTTCTTTAGCGGTAGCGGTTATGGCGGCATAAAAAAAACTGAAGCTGCGACCCCGCCCATGTTGATAGCATCGGTTTGTGAAAAAATCCTGTTCCCACCGTCGCTGCGGGCACTACCGCAAGTGAACCAGCCCATACCCGGGTTTCAAGCGTCCGGCGGCGCCACCGAAGTCAAAACTACCACCTGCTACATGTGCGCCTGCCGCTGCGGTATCCGCGTGACGGTGCGCGACGGCGAAGTGCGTTACATCGACGGCAACCCGGCGCATCCGCTCAACAAGGGCGTGATCTGCGCCAAGGGCGCCTCCGGCATCATGAAGCAGAATTCGCCGGCGCGGCTGACGCGGCCGCTCAAACGCAAGGCGGGCAGCGAGCGCGGCGCCGGTGAATTCGAGCCGATCTCGTGGGACGAGGCGCTGGCCACTATCGAACAACGCCTGGCCAAACTGCGTTCGACCGATCCGAAAAAATTCGCGCTGTTTACTGGCCGTGATCAGATGCAGGCACTGACCGGTTTGTTCGCGCGCCAGTTCGGCACGCCGAATTACGCGGCACATGGCGGCTTCTGTTCGGTCAACATGGCCGCCGGCATGATCTATACGATCGGCGGTTCGTTCTGGGAGTTCGGCGGGCCCGATCTCGACCGCGCCAAACTGTTTGTGATGCTCGGCACCGCCGAAGATCATCATTCCAACCCGCTGAAGATCGCGATTTCGAAATTCAAGCGCGAGGGCGGGCGTTTCATCTCGATCAACCCGGTACGCACCGGTTATTCGGCGGTGGCCGACGAGTGGGTGCCGATCAAGCCCGGCACCGACGGCGCGCTGCTGATGGCACTGTGCCACGAGATCGTGCGCGAAGGGCTTTACGATCGCGATTTTCTCGCGCGCTACACCAATGCCGGTTATCTGGTGAACCTCGACACGGCGAGCAATGAATACGGCCTCGTGGTTTGCGATGAGGAAGATGCCGTCAAGAACCCGTTCCGTCGCCACAGCCAGCTGTGGTGGGACCGGCATTCGAAGCGCACGGTGGTCAATCATACCGAGGGCGCCGATCCGGCACTGACCGGCGAATACAAACTCGCCGACGGCACGCCGGTGAAGCCCGCATTCGAACTGCTGCGCGAACGCCTGCGCGATTCGACTCCCGAATGGGCGGCGGCCATCACCGGTATTCCCGCGGAAAAAATCCGCGGCCTCGCGCGCGAAATCGGCATTGCTGCGCGCGACCACAAGATCACGTTGCCGATCGCCTGGACCGACAGCTGGGGGCGCAAACACGATAGCGTGACCGGCAATCCGGTCGCCTTCCATGCGATGCGCGGCCTCGCCGCGCACTCAAACGGATTTCAGACCGTGCGCACGCTGTCGATCCTGATGTCGCTGCTCGGCACCATTGACCGGCCCGGCGGCTTCCGCCACAAGGCGCCGTTCCCGCGCAGCACGCCGCCGGTCTACGCGCGCAATCCGAACAAACCCGATGCGGTGAAGCCGGACATGCCGCTCGACGGCGCCGCACTCGGTTTTCCGGGGCGGCCCGACGATCTGTTCGTCAATGCCGACGGCTCGCCGGTGCGCATCGACAAGGCATTCTCGTGGGAATATCCGCTGGCGATCCACGGCATGATGCACAACGTGATTACGAACGCGTGGCGCGGCGACCCGTATCCGATCGACACGCTGATGCTGTTCATGGCAAACATGGCGTGGAACTCGTCGATGAACACGAGCGAAGCGCGGCGCATGCTGAACGACAAAAGCGCCGACGGTGAATACAAGATCCCCTTCCTCATCGTTTGCGATGCGTTCGAATCCGAAACCACCGCGTTTGCCGATCTCGTCCTACCCGATACTACCTATCTTGAGCGCTACGACACGATGTCGATGCTCGACCGGCCGATCTCCGAATTCGACGGCCCCTGCGATTCGGTACGCGTGCCGGTGGTTGAGCCGAAGGGCGAGTGCCGGCCGTTCCAGGAAGTCATTGTCGAACTGGCTTCGCGTTTGAAATTTCCGGCCTTCACCAAGCCCGATGGCACACGCAAGTATTCCGGCTACAAGGACTTCATCGTCAACTTTGAAACCGAACCCGGTTCGGGCCAGGGTTTCCTTATCGGCTGGCGCGGCAAGGACGGCAGCAAGTCGCTGGTCGGCGAGCCGAATCCGGACCAGTGGGAGATGTACGCGAAAAACAATTGCGTGTATCACCACAAGATGCCGGAAGAGCATCAGTGGATGCGCAACTGGAACCAGGGCTATCACGAGTGGGCGCAGAAAATGAAACTGCGCAAGTTCCCGGACCCGGTGGTGATCCAGATTTATTGCGAAGTCTTGCAGAAATTCCGCCTCGCCGCCGAAGGCCGCGGGCCCGACACGCGGCGGCCGCCTGAAGCACAGCGCGAACGCGTGCACAAATATTTCGATCCGCTGCCGTTTTATTATGCGCCGCTGGAAGCGCAGGCGACGGATCTCGAAACTTATCCGCTCAATGCGGTAACACAGCGGCCGATGGCGATGTACCACTCGTGGGATTCGCAGAATGCGTGGCTGCGGCAGATCCACTCGCATAATTATCTCTATGTGAATCCGCGCACTGCCGGGGCGCAGGGCATCACCGACGGCGGCTGGATGTGGGTTGAATCCATGCACGGCAAAGTGCGCTGCATGTGCCGTTACAGCGAAGCGGTCGAGCCCGGCACGGTATGGACATGGAACGCGATCGGCAAGTCGAAGGGCGCATGGGCGCTGAGCGCGGACGCCAATGAATCGCAGCGCGGTTTTTTGCTCAACCATCTGATTTCCGAGGAACTGCCGCTGCAGGACGGCGCGCGGTATTCGAATTCCGATCCGATCACTGGCCAGGCCGGTTGGTACGACGTGCGTGTCAACATCCGCGCAGCACTTGCCGACGAAGCGGAGGTCTCGCTGCCGCAGTTCACCGCGCCGGCGCGCATCGCGGGAGGCGCGTCATGACGCAACTGGCACTGGTGATCGATTTGAACGTGTGCGTCGGCTGTCATGCCTGCGCAACGAGCTGCAAGGAATGGAACAGCGGTGGCGGCGCCGGCCCGCTGACCGACCAGAACCCCTACGGCAAGGATCCGAGCGGCACCTTCTTCAACCGCGTGCAGACTTACGAGGTCGGCGAATTCCCGGCGACCGAGACCGTGCATTTTCCGAAGTCCTGCCTGCATTGCGAAGACCCGCCCTGCGTGCCGGTGTGCCCGACGGGCGCCAGTTACAAGCGTGCCGAAGACGGCATCGTGCTGGTCGACTACGACAAATGCATCGGCTGCAAATACTGCGCGTGGGCTTGTCCCTACGGCGCGCGCGAAATCGACGAGCAGCAGCAGGTGATGAAGAAGTGCACGCTGTGCGTCGACCGCATCTATGACACGAAACTGCCCGAACAGGAACGCAAACCAGCCTGCGTGATCGCCTGTCCGACCAGCGCGCGCCTGTTCGGCGATGTGCACGATCCGGAATCGAATGTCTCGCAGGCGATACGCGAACGCGGCGGTTACGCGCTGATGCCGGAGTGGGAGACGAAGCCGGCCAATCAATATCTGCCGTGCAAACCCAATGCCGCGGTGGCTGCCGGCACCAATCCGGCGCAGGTTGATCCGCGCAGTATCGATGGCGCGTATACGCCTGCGCAAAGTGGAACGGCTAAGTCATGAATCCGGCCTGGTCCGTGATTTTTCTGACCACCCTGATCGGCGCGGGGCAGGGCCTGTTTCTGGCGCTGTTCGGCGTGGATATCGCGGTGCGTCTTGGCGCGCTGGCAGCAGTGCCGGCGCAATACTTTGTCAGTGGTTCTGTGGTTGCATTGCTGTTGTTGTGCGGCGGGCTTGCCGCGTCGTTTTTTCACCTCGGCCATCCGGAGCGCGCGTGGCGCGCGATGGCCATGTGGCGCACCTCATGGCTGTCACGCGAAGTGATCGTGCTGCCGGCCTTCATGGCGGCGGTGGCCGCTTATGGTTACGCGCAGGCGACGAAGCTGAGTTGCGTGGCGTGGATCGGTGCGGCAGGCGCGTTGTTGTGCCTGGCGCTGTTTCTGTGCACTGCGATGATTTATATCTGCCTCAAGTTCCTGCAGGAATGGCATACGCCGCTGACCTTCGTGAACTTCCTCCTGCTCGGTACCGCGTCCGGCGTATTGCTGGCGGCGGTGCTGGCCACTGCATCATCATCTCTGGCAGTGATGCTGGCCGTGATCGCCGGTTTTGCCACCGCGCTGGCGGCGCTGACGCGCGGCCTGTCGCTGTTGCGCAATGCGCAGTTGCGGCCGAAGTCGACTCTGCAGAGCGCGGTCGGCATTGCGCACCCGAAAATCGCGCAGAAGGCGCAGGGCGCGATGGGCGGCAGTTTCAATACGCGTGAGTTTTTCCACGGCCGCACGGTTGCCGTGGTGTGCGCGGTGAAATGGTTTTTTCTGCTGGCGGTGTTTGCCGTTCCACTCGTCCTCATCGGCGTCGCGTTGGCCGGCGGCGCCCTGCAATGGCTCGCCGTTGCCTTCGGTGTGCAGTATGCGGGCCTGCTGGCCGAGCGCTGGTTTTTCTTTGCGCAGGCGCGGCACCCGCAAAATCTTTATTATCAAGCCATCTCCTAACCCGCCTGGCTTGAAATTCATGAAGTGTTTGTTGTGCCTGGCGCTGGCGGCACGCTGCGCCTTTGCGCCGCTGATCTGCGCTGCCGACATTGTCGTCACCGACGACCGCGGCAGCGTGCTCAGGCTGTCCGCGCCGGCAACGCGCATCGTCGCACTGGCGCCGTCGATTACGGAACTCGTATTTGCCGCCGGTGCCGGTGCGCAGCTTGCCGCCGTACCGCGCTTCAGCGATTATCCGGCGGAGGCGGCGGTTTTGCCGCAGATCGGCGATGCCTCAAGCATTGATGCCGAACGCGTGTTGAGTCTCCAGCCGGACCTCGTTATTGCCTGGAAAAGCGGCAACCGTGCCGCCGACATCGCACGGCTTAAACGCCTCGGCCTCAAACTGGTTGTCATCGAACCGGCCCTGCTGGCGGACGTGCCGCGGGTGCTGCGTATGATAGGCGCACTGGCGGGCACCGCGGCGGCGGCCGAAATAGCGGCGCGCACCTTTGACGACGGTGTGCAGGCGCTGGCATTGCAATCTGCCGGCAGGACGAAGGTGCGCGTCTTCTATGAAATCTGGCACCAGCCGCTGATGACAATCAACGGGCACCATATGATCAACGATGTGATCCGCCTGTGCGGCGGCGAGAACATTTTTGCCGGACTGCCGCTGCTGACGCCGGTGGTATCTCTCGAAGACGTGATCGCGCGCAAACCGCAGGTGGTGCTCGGCGGCGGCTCGTCGGTGTCGGCGGAAGAACTCTCGGCGTTGTGGCGCGCGCAATCGCGCCTCCAAGGCCTGCGCAATCTGCCGGCGCTGCACGTCGAACCCGATGCGATCCAGCGGCAGACGCCGCGCGTCTTGAACGGCGCGCGGCAGGTTTGCGCGCATCTCGATGCGGTGCGCAAACACGCGCCCCGCGTGGAGTGAATGGGAATCCGGGGTAGCGCTTTCCCGGAATAGCTGCGCTTCTTCCGGGCCAGGGGTCTATTCGGCTTTGAGGCCGGCGGCCTTGATGACCTTGCCCCATTTCTCGATTTCGGATTTGATGAAAGCGCCGAATTGTTCCGGCGTGTTGCCGACCGGTTCGGCGCCATCGGCGAGCAGGCGCTCGCGCACTTCCGGAATTTTCAGGATGGCCACGGTTTCCGCATTGAGCTTGAGTACCACTGCACGCGGCGTTGCCTTCGGCGCCAGCAGGCCGTACCAGGTATACGACTCATAGCCGCGCACGCCCGACTCCTGCATCGTCGGCGTGTCGGGCAAGGCCGGCGAGCGGTGCGCACCGCTGACGCCGAGCGCGCGCACGCGGCCGGATTTGATCGCCGGCAGCGCGGTATTGATGGAAATCGGCGTCAGCGGCACCTGCCCGCTGATGACATCGACCAATGCCGGTGATGAACCCTTATAGGGAATGTGCGTGAGGTCGATGCCGGCGAGAATCTTGAGCAATTCCCCGGCGAGGTGCCCGCCGGTGCCGTTGCCGGCGGTACCGAAGGCGATCTGGCCGGGTTTTGCCTTTGCCAGCGCGATCAGTTCAGGCAGCGTCTTCGCGGCGAAATTGGCGTTGGCCAGCAGCACGATCTGCTGCGAGGCAACGTGCGTCACCGGCGCGAAATCGCGCACCGGATCGTAGGGCAGGTTGCGCGCGAGGCTGACGTTGGTCGCCATCGACGAGATGGTGGCCATGATCAGCGTATAGCCGTCGGGCGCTGCTTTCGCCGTCAGTTCGCCGGCGATGATGCCGCCGGCGCCCGAGCGGTTGTCCACCACCACCTGCTGGCCCCAGCGCTCGCCGAGCCGCGCGCCGATGGTGCGCGCCAGCATGTCGACGCTGCCGCCGGGCGTGCTGGGCACGATGATGCGGATCGGTTTTGCCGGATAGTTTTGCGCGATGGCGGAATTGACTGCCGCGATGGCGAGCACTGCTGCGAGCGGATAAATGCGTTTCATGTTTTCGTTCCCGGTTTGCAACTCATTTTATTGGACTGCACCGCAATTCCCAAGCGCGGATTGATGCGGCGGCGGCAGGACGCGAAAAATCGCCGTGTCGGATATGCAATAATCGCACTTTCACCCGCAGCAACCTGCCCGTGCACGCAACGCGTCGCGCGGGCCTCATCCGAGGAGAGTTTGATGGCAAGCAAAGGCCGCCAGTTCAAGGAATTGATGAATGCACCGGAGATACTGATCCAGCCGGGCATCTACGATGGTTACACCGCGCGGCTCGTTGCCGCGAACGGTTTCAAGGCGGCCTCGATCTCGGGTGCGGGCGTGTCGGAGAGCCGCATGGGTTGGCCGGACCGCGGCATCATGACCTTCGATGAAAATCTTAATAATGCACGCCGTCTTGCCGACTGCTGCGAAGACCTGCTGTTGCGCGCCGACGCCGACACCGGTTACGGCAACGCGATGACTGTCCACTTCGTCGTGCGTGCTTTTGAAAAAGCCGGCATGGCCGCGCTGATGTTCGAAGACCAGGTGTGGCCGAAACGCTGCGGCCACATGGCGGGTAAATCGTGCATCCCCGCCGAGGAAATGGTGCAGAAGGTCAAGGCGGCGGTCGATGCGCGCCGCGACGATGACTTCGTGATCGTCTCGCGCACCGACGCGGCCGGGCCGCACGGCGTTGATGAAGCGATCCGGCGTCTGAATCTGTACGCGGAAGCGGGCGCCGATGTTTTATACGCCGATGCGCTGCTGTCGAAGGAAGACATCGCCAAGGTGGCGAAAAACGTGCCGAAAAAACTCATCGTCAATATGGGCCTCGGCATGCGCTCGCGCAAGACCACGCCGCTGATGTCGCCCAAAGAGTTGCAGGACCTTGGCGTCGGCGGCGTCAGCTACCCGCGCATTCTTTCCACCGCTGCGTTGAAGGGCATGCAGAACGCGATGGCGGTGTTCAAGGAGGAGGTCGTCAAGCACAACCGCGTGGTCGACCGCCCGGATTTGCTGGCGTCGTTCGACGAACTGAACGACTTGATGGGCATGCAGCAGCTCGACGAGCTCGAGCGGAAATTCGTCGGCGGTTAAGCGCGGAGAATTCGCATCATGGGCATGACCATCGCTGAAAAGATCCTCGCCAAAAAGGGCGGCTTGAAAAAAGTCTCGCCCGGCGACCTCGTCACAGTCGCCGTCGATACCGTCATTCTGTTCGACAACAACTTCATGACCAACCGCTGGCGCGAGGTCTTGAAGGTCAATGATCCGGACAGCATCATCGTCGTCTTCGATCACCGCGTGCCGGCGGCGACGCAGGCCTCGGCCACCGCGCACGGCATCGGTCGCGAGTTTGTGCGCCGTTTCGGTATCAAGCGCTTTCACGATGTCGGCTACTCGCAGGGCATCGCGCACCAGCTCGTCGCCGACCACGGTTACGGTCTGCCCGGCAGCGTGCTGTTGTGCAGCGATTCGCACACCTGCAGTGGCGGCGTTTTCAATTGCATCGCGCGCGGTGTCGGCCAGCCCGACATCGTTTATGCGGCGTGCAAAAACGAAACCTGGTTTCGCGTCGGCGAGACCGTGCGTTATGAGCTGATCGGCAAACTGCCGCGCGCGGTCACGGCGAAGGACGCTTTTCTGCAGATCGCCGGAGAACACGGTGACCACGCGACGATGAACGTCGAGTTCGGTGGCACCGGCATGCAGAGTTTGAGCATCAACGCGCGCAAGACCTTGACGACAATGGCGGCCGAGCTGTCCGCCGAATTCGCCACCTTCGAACCCGACGACGTGATGCTTGAATGGGTACGCGCGCGGAACGCAGCGCCGTTCGAGCCGGTTTTTGCGGATGCGGATGCGCATTACGCCGCGGTGCGCAAGGTCAACCTCGGTGCGTTGGAGCCGTTGGTGGCCTATCCCGACAGCGTGGTCAACAATTCGCGTCCGGTGGGGGACGCTGCCGGTACAAAAATCGATCAGGCCTTCATCGGCTCGTGCGCGAACGGCACGCTGGACGATCTCGAGCTTGCCGCGTCGATACTCGACGGCCGGCGCGTTGCTTCGCACGTGCGCTTGATCATCACGCCCGCCTCGCAGACGGTCTACCGTGCGGCGCTGAAGAGCGGCGTCATTTCAACATTGATTGAAGCCGGCGCAGTGGTCACGCCGGCGACCTGCGGCGCCTGCGGCGGCGGACATTTGGGCGTGCTCGGCCCGAATGAAACCTGTATCACAGCGACGACACGCAATTTCAAGGGGCGCATGGGCGACCCGAGCGCGAAAATATTCATGGGTTCACCGGCGACGGTGGCAGCATCCGCGATCACCGGCACGATCACCGATCCACGCGAGTTTTTGAACTGAGTCTGAACCGAGGCGTTATGAAATTTCAATCGCGCGTCTGGAAATTCGGCGAGAACATCAACACCGATCTGATCCTGCCGATACAGGCGTTTTATCTGACGCCGGCGGAGCAGGCACAGTGGGTCTTCCGTGCCAACCGGCCAGGCTGGTCTGAACAGGTCAAGCCGGGAGACATCCTTGTGGCGGGGCGCAATTTCGGCATGGGTTCAAGCCGGCCGGCCGCCCGTTCGCTGAAGAATCTCGGCTTGAGTTGTCTCGTCGCGCACTCGATCAACGGGCTGTTCTTTCGCAATTGCGTGAACTTTGCATTCCCGGCAATCGAATGCGCCGATGTCTTCGATGCATTCGAGGAAGGCGATATTGCGGAAGTGGACTTCGATGCGGCGACCGTCAAAAACATCACAAAAGGCGCAGCGCTGGAGGCGGTTGCATTGCCACCCAAGCTGCTCGACCTCCTGAAGGCCGGTGGCATCTATTCATTGCTGGAGAAGGAAGGGATGATCGGTCCGAAGACGGCTGCCTCGGGCTGAACGCTGCGGGGCGCATTTGCGCCACTGCTGAATTTTTCAATCCAAACGTGCGGCCCGTCTGGCCGCAACCGTTTATTTCTTTTCCGTCTGTGCCTTGGGCTTGCGGCCAGGCGCGGCAGGCGGAATATAGCCGGCGATCCGGCACAGCACGGCTTCGATATGTTTGCCGTCGCGGAAGCGGATCGAGCGGCATACCATCACATCGCCCTTGGCCGACAGGTCGGACACTGCGACACGCACGTTCTCAACCGTCATGCCGGTTGCGGCGGCGATTTCGGAATCGAGTCGTTCGCCGTGGTTCTTCAAGTAATCAAGGATTCGCTGCATCCGAAATGCTCCTGATCGTAATTATTGCTGCGTCATATGCGGCATCGCAAACGGGATGTTATCCGCTCGTGCCGCAACTTTGTAACGTGGGCCATAAATGGCCCGTAGGCCGGGCGGGACTGCTGGGTCGCCCAGTCGAAATATCTGTTTTTAGCACACGGGGAGCGCCCCGTGATTTCCGGCAACCGGTACCGGCCACCTGCGAAACCCGCGCCTTGAACCGGCGGCTGCCTGCGCCATCGGGCGCAGTCTGGTTTCGACAAACCGCAAGCGACCGCGAACGGCCGCTTGCTCAGAACTCGCTTACACAGCCTTCAGATTGACGGCGGACGTCTTGCCGTTATTGCCGCGCTCGAGGTCGAACGAAACATTCTGGTTCTCGCTCAGTGTCGAGAGACCGGCTTTTTCCACGGCCGAAATGTGGACGAAAACGTCCTTCGATCCGTCTTGCGGTGCGATGAAGCCGAAGCCCTTGGTTGCATTGAAAAACTTTACGGTGCCCGTAGTAGACATTGTGTTCCTAGTATGTGTATTGCAATAGGCCGCGCACGATATTGAGCGCGGCATCAAATGATCCATCGGGAAAAATCACGAAAACATCCGGAACGGATGCCAAGAGAACTTGCCAAGAACCAATCGACCACGGGAGTTTCACTGCTATGGGCCGTTCTGACAAGCGGAATCTTCGCGACATTTGCGCTGGCGCAAGCCGCGAAAAATTGCCCCTGCAGACGGCGAAACAACTGCAATCTATTGATTTATAAAATTCTTTCTCTATTGCCGCGGCGCCGTGCGCCGTCGCAATGCGAGTCGCGGTGTGGCGCGAAAACGCGCTTTCGGGTGGTTATTTGGTGTCTACGCCCGAAATTTTCACGATTTCAGTGATTGATTTCCGCTGTCCGGCGCGGAATTTGTCGAGTTCGGCGCGATCGCTGCCGACGATTTCGAGGCCGAGGCCTTTCAATTGTTCGCCGAACTGCGGGTCTTTGACGATCTTGCTGATAGCGGCGCTGGCCTTGGCGAGCACGGCCTCCGGCACGCCTGTCGGCGCGACCACGCTGTACCAGGCGAGCGTTTGATAGCCGGGCAGCGCTTCCGATATCGACGGCACGTCGGGCAGGAGCTGGCTGCGGCGCGGTCCGGTCACACCGAGCGCACGCACGCGCCCAGACTGCACGGCGCCGAGAACCGCGGGCACCACGCCGTAAGTGAGATTCACTTCCTTGCCCATGGTTGCCGCCACCGCTTCAGCGACACCTTTGTACGGGATGTGGAGCATGTCGGTGCCGGTCAGTTTGGTGAACAATACGCCGGACAGATGTTCGGAGGCACCGGTGCCGGCCGAGCCGTACTTGAGCGGTGTCTTCTTCGCATATTCGATCAGTTCTTTAATCGACTTCGCCGGAATTTCCGGATTGACGACAAGCACGAAGGAAGTCGTACCGATCAGGCTCAGCGAGGCGAAATCTTTTTCAAGATTGAATTTAATGTTCGGGAACACGGCGGTGGCGACCAGCAACTGCGACGTCAGCATCATCCAGGTGTAGCCATCGGCCGGCGCGTGCAATACCAGATCGGCGCTCAATACGCCGGCGACGCCGGGCCGCGAATCGACGACCACGCGCTGGCCCCATGCGCCGTAGAGACGGTCGGCGAGTGCGCGCGATATGATGTCAGGGCCGGAGCCCGGTGCGCTGCCGATAACGAGGCGGATCGGTTTTTCCGGGAAGCCGGTCGGCGCGGCCTGCGCGGCATCAGCCGAAGCCGCGGCGAACGAAACCGCAAACAGGGCAGCGGCGGTCAGAAATTTGCGTGTACGCATTTTGATTTCCTCAGGTAAGCACGCGGCATCATTCAAGCGACGACGCGGTTCAGGAGCGCATTTTAATCCAGCCGGCATGCGGCCGTCTGCCCTGCGTGCGCAAGAGCCCGGCGGTCTGTGCGCGTGGATGCCTGTGCTAGCATGACAGAAAATAATCCGCGCACAGTGCGGGATTTCGTCCGAGGATCGCATGGTATCGGTTACGCAGCAACCACGTACGCAATACGTTTACGATTTTTCCCGCCTTGACGTGGTGCCCGAGGGGCCGACCAGCGCGCGCGTCGCCGCCAAGCGCCTGTTGTCGGGGCCGACGCTGGCCACGGGCAAGTCGTCAACCGTCGGCGCGGTGCTCACCGGCACGCATCTGATCGTCACGCTCGGCCGCCAGGCGCGCGGCTCCGGCGCCAAAGCGCACACGCACCCGAACGAACAGATCAACTACATCGTGCAGGGTGTGATGACCGGCGAGATCGAGGGCGAGCAGGTGTTTGCGCCGGTCGATACCTTGTTGCACACGCCGTCGCAGGCGGTGCACACCGGTATGGCCTGCCCCGACGAAGACCTTGTCTTCTTTGCCATGAAAGACACGCGCCACGGCATCGTCGGCCCACCGGTCGACGGCAAATACAACGGCCCGAATTTTCTGCCGGGCTTCGGCACGCGCAGCGGTGAGCCCCTGCAAATCACCGCGCAGTTGATGGCGGCCTGTCGCGGGGATACCGCCGGCGTGAAGACGCGTTACATCTATGACGGCAGGCCGCTTGCCGAACAGCCCGGGCGCACTGCGAGCGCGCGGATTACACCGGCGGTTGCGTCTGGCATCTGGTCGGGCGATCTCGTCACCGGCGAGACGCTGCACGTCGCGCGCATGCGCGCTGACCGCAATCAACGCGGCGCGGTGCATCGTCATCCGAACGAGCAGTTCGTGTTTGTTGTCGAGGGCGAGATCGTCGCGGAAATCGATGGCGTCGAGCATCGCGTCGGGCGGCATTGTGCGTTGCACGTGCCGCCGGATCTGCCGCATCGGATCGGCACGCTCAATGAGGATGCGTTGATCATTGTGTTGCAGGACACGCGCCACCCATTTGCGGGCTGAGCCGCGCGCTTATTCGAGCTTGATGCCCGCTTCCCGAATAAGTCTGCCGTAACGCGCGTTGTCTTCGCGCACGAATTCGCCGAATTCCTCGGGCGTACGTTTCGTCGGGTCGGCGCCGATCTGCAACAACTGCCTCGACGTTTCTGGCGCGCTGATGGCACGCGCCGCGGCATCATTGAGCTTCAAGACGATTGCGCGCGGCGTGCCTTTGGGCGCCATCAAACCGAACCAGCCGATTGACGAATAACCGGGCACGCCAGATTCGTTCACCGTCGGCACGTTCGGCAATGCACCCGACCGCGTGCTGCTGCTGACGGCGAGCGCTTTCAGGCGCCCGCTCTGCACCAGCGACATGGTCGCCGGCATCGGGCCGAAGTTGAAACCGGCTTCGCCGGCAATCAGAGCGGTGACCGCCGGGGCGCCGCCTTTGTACGGCACGTGCACGATTTCGATGCCGGCCATTTTCGCGAACAGCAGTCCGGAAAAATGGCTCGCGGAACCGGCGCCGGCACTGGCGTAATTGATGCTGTTCGGTCTGGCTTTGGCGAGTGCGACGAGTTCGCGCACGTTGTTCGGGCCGAACGACAGTCCCGAGGTCAGCAAATTCGGCACGATGGCGAACAGCGCCACCGGCGTGAAATCGCGCACGGCGTCATAGGGCACATTGCGGTAGACATGCGGCAGGATCGAATGCGTGGCAAGCGACGCGGCGAGCAGCGTATAACCATCAGGTGTGGCCTTGGCCGTAATGTCGGCGCCGATCATGCCGCCGGCACCGCCGCGATTATCGACCACCACCTGCACGTTCAGCACTTCGCCGAGGCGCGCCGCCATGATGCGCGCGATGACGTCGTTGGCGCCGGCCGCCTGGCTGGGCGAGATGAGTCTGACGGGGCGTTGCGGGTAGGCGGGTTCCGTCGCCTGCGCGGCCGCAGCGCAGGCAAACAGCGCGCAGAGCGGTAAACGCAACACGCTCATTCCGGTTTGAGCCCGGCGAGTTTGACCATCCTGCCCATCTGCACGAAATCATCGCTGATGATTTTGCGGAATTCTTCAACAGTTGAGTAGGCGGGTTCTTCGCCCTGCGCCATATAAAGCTGGCGCAGATCGGCGGTCGCGAGCACATCGCGCATCACGCTGTTCATTCTGTTGACGATCGCAGGTGGCGTGCCGCGTGGTGCGAGCACGCCGTTCCAGCCGTAGTAGCGGAAACCGGTCACACCCGATTCGGCAATGGTTGGAAGATCGGGTGTCAGCGCCGAACGTTTGTCGCCGCCGGTGGCGAGGCAGCGTACGCGCCCCGATTTGACGTGGCTGCCGTAGGCGCCGTATGGTCCCATCGTCCACTGCGATTCGCCCTGCACCAGCGCGAGTGCCGACGGGCCGCCGCCCTTGTAGGGAATGTGGTTGCCCTCGATGCCCGCCATCGTCGCGAACATCA
>JANXSE010000340.1 GCA_025356695.1 Betaproteobacteria bacterium | reverse complement strand
TACAACCTTGTGCAGTACTTCGGCGAGCTGAAGCAGGATGTCGTCGTGCATCGCAACGACGAAATCACGCTCGATGAAATCGCCGCACTGAAACCGGCGCAGATCGTCATTTCGCCCGGCCCGTGCACGCCGAACGAAGCCGGCGTCTCGGTGCCCTTGATCGGCCGCTTTGCCGGCAAGATTCCGATCCTCGGTGTCTGCCTCGGCCACCAGTCGATCGGCCAGGCCTTCGGCGGCAACATCATCCACGCCAAACAGGTCATGCACGGCAAGACCTCGGCGATCCATCACAAATCCGCGGGGGTGTTTCGCGGGCTGCCCAATCCGCTGCAGGCGACGCGCTATCACTCGCTGGTGATCGAGCGCGAAACAATCCCGGACTGCCTGGAAATAACGGCGTGGACCGACGACGGGGAGATCATGGGCGTGCGCCACAAGACCCTGGCGGTCGAGGGCGTGCAGTTTCATCCGGAATCGATATTGACCGAACGAGGGCACGCGCTGCTCGAGAATTTTTTGCGGGGAGAAAAAGCATGACACCACAGGAAGCGCTCGGGCGCGTCATCGAACATCGCGAGATTTTTCATGAGGAAATGCTGTCGTTGATGCGCCAGATCATGCGCGGCGAGGTGTCTCCCGTACTGATCGCCGCCATCATCACCGGCCTGCGCGTGAAAAAAGAAACCGTCGGCGAGATTGCCGCGGCGGCGCAGGTGATGCGCGAATTCGCCACCAAGGTGCCGGTCAGGGCGACTGAAGACCTGGTGGACACCTGCGGCACCGGCGGGGACTCCGCGCACAGTTTCAACATTTCCACCGCAGCAGCGTTCGTCGCGGCCGCCGCCGGCGTGCGCATTGCCAAACACGGCGGCCGTTCGGTGTCGAGCAAATCGGGCAGTGCCGACGTGCTGGAGGTACTGGGCGCCAACATCAACCTGACGCCGGAACAGGTCGCACAGTCGATCGAACAAACCGGCGTCGGCTTCATGTTCGCACCCAATCATCACAGCGCCATGAAGTACGCGGCACCCGTGCGCAAGGAACTCGGCGTGCGCACCCTTTTCAACATCCTCGGCCCGCTGACCAATCCGGCCGGCGCGAAGAACCAGGTGATGGGGGTGTTTCATCCGGATCTTGTCGGCATTCAGGCGCATGTATTGCACCGCCTCGGCAGTCGTCACGTCATGGTGGTGCATGGTCTCGAGGGGCTCGACGAGATTTCCGTTGCCGGGCCGACGATGATCGGCGAAGTAAAAAACGGTGAAGTGAGGGAATATCGCATTTCACCAGCCGATTTCGGCATGGCAGTACACGATAATGCCGAGATCCGTGTCGACGGGCCGGAAAAATCGAAGGCCATGCTGCTAGACGCCATCGCCGGCAAAGCCGGCGCCGCGCGCGATATCGTCGCGCTCAATGCAGGCGCCAGCATTTACACCGCAGGACTTGCTCCCAGCCATGTTGACGGCGTGAAAAAAGCGCTTGCAGTCATGGCTGACGGGGCTGCGCGCAAAAAGCTCGATCAGTTCGTGGCGTTTACCAAAGGCCTGTAAGCGCCGCGCTTCGAAAGCGTGCCGAGCGGCGTGCGTTTATCCGGCGCGCAGGCGGCCGTCGCAATAGTCTTGCCACATTTGTTCGAAGGCGCCGGTGGCTTTGGCAGCGTACGCGGCGTGGTCGAAAACCGCCGGTGCGCTGCGCATCAGCTTTTCGATGCGCAGGCCGGTGTTTTTGCGGTAACGACGGTTCGCCGCCAGACGCAGGGCCAGGCGGATATAGGCAGCCACGTCGGCCGCCACCAGTTCGTCGAGGCCGAGGCTGCGCAGGATGGCCGCACCCTGGATCGAGCGGTGCGAGTTGCCGTCCATGGCGACGACGGGCAGACCGGCCAACAGGGGGTCGAGCAGCGAGGTCGCGCCGCAGAACGGAAATGAATCGAGATAGACGTCGGCCAGCCGCAGCCGCTGCATGACTTCACCCCAGTCCGGTGCCGCCTCCAGCACGAGTATCCGCGCCGGGTCGATGTCATGCCGGCGCAGGCCTTCGCCCAGCCGCATCATGTAGGCGGTGACCGAGTAGCCGTCCCAGTTCGGGTTGAACGGATAGAGCATGAGGCGCGAACCGGGCACCGACGCCAGGATGCGCAGCCAGACTGTTTCGAGTTCCGGCAGGATCTTGTGAAAGTTGGCGCCGCTGGCAAAGACGATGGCATCGCGCGGGAGGTCGAGCGCGGCGCGGTGCAGATGCTGTGCTGATACAGCCGGCGCACTCTCGCCGTAGTCGAAGCAGTGCGCGGGGCCGTCGATCAGGTAGAGTTTTTCCGTGTAATGCAGCGGACCGTCGGCCGGTTCCGACAGGACCCCCGAGAGGAAACAATCGACGTTGCGCATGCCGGTGGTGACGCAGCAGCAAATGCTGGCCACCTGCACGCGCGCCAGACGGTGCAGCGTCAGCGCGGCAAGGTCGGTGGCGGCGGCGGTGACGTTGCCGCCGAGAAAAACCAGATCGAGATCGGCTTCGCGGATCAATTGGACCTGTTCGAGCAGGCCGGTGGGCAGACAGACAAAGCGGTCGGCGTGTTGCCGGCAGAACCGTTCCATTGCGCTGTCATCCTGGCGCAGCGCAAACAAAATAATTTCGAAGCGGCTGCGATCGAGATCGCGAAACACCGGCAGTGTGGCAAATGTTTCGGTGCGCGCCTGAAAATCGAGCGCGAGCACGCCGAGCCTGAGGCGCGGCTGCGGCGCACGCGGCGGGAACGTCCAGTCCAGCGGGTAATTGATTGCGTCGAGTGACGACTCGAGGATTTCGGCGCGCTGTTTGAAGAGTTTGCGCGCGTTGGCGGAATTGAAATAGAGCGAATGAAAATAGGACGCTTCGCCGAACCGCTGTGCGAGGTGCATGCCGCTTTCGCTGCGCGGGGCGGCGGCAATGAAATCGCGCAGCTGCGACACCCAGTGCTGCATGAATTCGCGGTAGGCGGCGGCTTCGCCGCGTTGCCGGAACAGCGGCGGCGGCAACAGCATCTGGCCGGCATAATCGGCCCTCAGCCATCCGGGCACCGCGGAAATTTCAATGCTGCGCGGAAATTCGTGCGGCACCAGATAGAGCATTGCGGCGAGCAGGAGGCCGCAGCGCGGCGTCTTTTCGGCGGCGAGATGCGTCCGCAGCGCAGCACGAAATTCAATGTCGGATAACGACAGCGGGTGGTAGAGCAGGCCGCTGTGACTGAGCTTGCGGTGGCGCTGGCCGGCGGCGCCGGCGTACTGCGTGGCCAGTTCGTCCTCCGGCATGTCCAGCCACGCCTGCGCGGTTTCCCGGCGCAGCGTCAAATGGGCCAGCAACGCCGGATCGTTTGCCGGCGTCGCGTACGCGTCACGCGCGGGAAACGTAATCGTTTTTAAACGGGCGGCAGGCATGCGGAGAGTTTAGCGTATCGCACCGGCGGGTCATATCGGCGCACTGTGCCGTCCGGCGGGGCGGCCGTGCATTTGCCTTATAATCTATCGTCAAATTCGAGTGCATCGTATGCCCACCGACATCCTGCAGAAGATCATTGCGCGCAAGCAAAGCGAACTGGCGGCGCTCGTGCAGACCGAACCACTGGCCGGCGTGCAGCAACGCGCGCGCGCAGCGGCGCCGGCGCGCGATTTCGCCGCCGCCCTGCGCACGCGCATCAGTGCCGGTCGGCCGGCGGTGATTGCCGAAATCAAGAAGGCCAGCCCGAGCAAGGGCCTGCTGCGCGAAAATTTCGATCCAGCCGCGATCGCTGCCGGCTACGAAAAAAACGGCGCGGCCTGTCTCTCCGTTCTGACCGACCGGGATTTTTTCATGGGCCGTGCCGAAGACCTGCAGCAGGCGCGTGCCGCCTGCGCGCTACCGGTGCTGCGCAAGGATTTCATGATCGACCCGTACCAGATTTACCAGTCGCGTGCACTGGGCGCCGATTGCATCCTGCTCATCGTGGCTGCGCTTGACGATGCGCGCATGGCCGAACTCGAGGGCATTGCGCATGAACTCGGCATGGCGGTGCTGGTTGAGGTGCACGACGGGGTGGAACTCGAGCGCGCGCTCAAACTGAAAACACCGCTGCTCGGTATCAACAACCGCAATCTGCGGACGTTCGAAACCACGCTCGAAACCACGTTGGGTCTGCTCGACCGCATTCCCGCAGAACGCATGGTGATTACAGAAAGCGGAATTTTGAATGCGCAGGATGTGGCGAAAATGCGTGCGCAAAAGGTCAACGGTTTTCTGGTCGGCGAGGCCTTCATGCGGGCCGCCGATCCGGGCGCCGAACTCAAGCGCCTGTTCGCGACGGATTGACCGTCGCGAGGGCGCGGACGGACCGCACAGACAAGGATTCCATGCCCCGATGTTTTTCTCTTTCCTGAAAAGCCTGATGCAGCCGGCTCGCAGCGGGCGCGGTGGCGCTACGCAAGTGCGAGGCGCGGGGCCGTTGCGCCTGCATATTGGCGGCCGGCAGTCGCATCCGGACTGGAAAATATTCGATGTGGAGGCAGGGCCGCAGGTCGATTTCGTCGGACATTGCGCCGACCTGCGGCAGTTTGCGGATGAAACGGTGTCGGAAATTTACGCCTCACACGTGCTCGAACACCTGGGCTTCAAGCATGAACTGCCGGTAGCACTCGACGAATTCAACCGCGTGCTGGTTGCGGGTGGCAGCTTGCGCGTCGGCGTACCCGATCTGGCGGCGCTGTGCGCGCTCTATGTCGATCCCGCCATGAATGCAGAGGACCGTTACCAGGTGATGCGCATGCTGTACGGCGGGCAACTGACGCCCGCAGATTTCCATTACGCCGGTTACGATGCGGAAGCGCTGACTTCGCGCCTGCAAAAGGCCGGGTTTGTCGACATCGAACGTGTCGCCGGTTTCGATTTGTTCGACGACTCGAGCAATTTTCTCTTCAAGTACCGGCCGATCAGCCTGAACCTGCGCGCGCGCAAAAAAACCGCAGCCTGAGATCGTACGGTGAATTCACCCTGCATGGTCGTAAAATGGGTTCCCGACCGTTAACGTTACGAAACGCGGAATTGCGCCATGGATATTGATCGTTTGATTGTTGCTTTCGACAACGGACTGCGCACCCTGATGGCGCCGGCACGCAGCGCGCGCCCGCATCCCGACGCCACCATCGACGATGGCGAACTCGACGCCGCGCAGCGCGCCCTGTCGGCGGCGCTGATGCGCGTCAATCACACCGGTGAAATCTGCGCGCAGGCTTTGTATCAGGGGCAGGCGCTGACGGCGCGCAATCCGTCTGCGCGCGGCGCACTCGAACAGGCCGCCGCGGAAGAAACCGACCATCTGGCGTGGACCGAACAGCGCATCACCGAACTGGGTAGCCGCGTCAGCGTATTGAATCCGCTGTTTTACGCCGGCTCGTTTGCGCTGGGCGCGATTGCCGGCATCGCCGGTGATAAATGGAACCTGGGTTTTCTTGCCGAGACCGAACGTCAGGTCGAGAGCCATCTCGACAGTCATCTCGGGCGCCTGCCCGATGCCGACGTAAAAAGCCGCGCCATCGTCGATCAAATGAAGGCGGACGAGGCGCGCCACGCGCGCACGGCGGTCGAACACGGCGGCGCCGAACTGCCGCAGCCGCTCAAGCAGGCGATGAAACTCGGCTCAAAATTGATGACCGAAACGACGTTTCGTTTCTGAGCGCGGCGCCGGACACCGCACGCGGGGGTTCAGGCTTCGCGGATCTCGAAGTCGTGGGTGATGGCGGCGGTCTTACCGAGCATGATCGAGGCCGAGCAATATTTCTCCGCGGTCAGGTGTACTGCGCGTTCGACCTGCTGCGGTTTCAATTGGCGGCCGGTGACGATGTAGTGAAAATGGATCTTCGTGAAGACCTTGGGATCCTCGTCGGCGCGTTCCGAATCGATTTCGACGACACAGTCGGTGATGTCGGCACGCGATTTTTTGAGGATATGGACGACGTCATAGGCGGTGCAGCCGCCGGTGCCGATGAGAACGGTTTCCATCGGGCGCATGCCCAGATTGCGTCCGCCGCCTTCCGGGGCGCCATCCATCACTACGGCGTGGCCGCTGCCGGACTCACCCATGAAACAGACGTTTTCCACCCATTTAATGCGCGCTTTCATACGCTTAATCCCGCTGAAAACACCGGATTATGCCCGACCGGACGGAATTCCGCCGGCGCCGGCGCCGGCCCGGCAAGCCACCGGCGCACGCCGGGTTTGACAGGCCTGCGAATTTCGTCATAAAATCCGCGGCTTTCCGTCGTTTTCAACTGTCAGAGATAGCGGGTTGGTTTATGAAGACTTTTACAGCAAAAGCCCAAGAAGTTACGCACGACTGGTTTGTCGTGGACGCGCAGGACAAAGTGCTCGGGCGGCTGGCGGCTGCGCTCGCCCATCGTCTGCGTGGCAAGCACAAGCCGGAATTCACGCCGCACGTTGACACCGGTGATTGCATCGTCGTCGTCAACGTCGATAAACTGCGCGTCACCGGTAACAAGGCCAACGCCAAGTTGTACCATCGCCACAGCACGTATCCGGGCGGTTTGTATACGACCAATTTCCGCAAATTGCATGATCGTCATCCGGGCCGCGTGCTCGAAATCGCGGTCAAGGGCATGCTGCCGAAAGGCCCGCTGGGTTACGCGATGCTGAAAAAGCTGAAGGTTTACGTCGGCACCAGCCATCCGCACAGCGCGCAGCAACCGAAAACTCTTGAAATAAGGGCCTGATTCCATGGCTATCAAATATCCGCAATACAACTACGGCACCGGCCGTCGCAAAAGTGCGATCGCCCGCGTGTTCCTGAAAGCCGGCAAAGGCGAAATTATCGTCAACGATAAACCGGTCGACACGTTTTTCTCGCGTGAAACCGGCCGCATGGTGGTGCGCCAGCCGCTGGTGCTGACCGACCGCCTGAACGCGTTCGACATCATGGTGAATGTGAACGGCGGCGGTGAATCCGGCCAGGCCGGTGCAGTGCGTCACGGTATTGCACGTGCACTGATCGAATTCGATGCCGCGTTGAAGCCCATCCTGAAAAAAGCAGGCCTGGTGACGCGCGATGCACGCGAAGTCGAGCGCAAAAAAGTCGGTCTGCACAAAGCACGCCGTCGCAAACAGTTCTCGAAACGTTAAGCTGCCGGTTCCGGCCAAAAAAAGCCGCCTGCGGGCGGCTTTTTTGTCACTTACAATATCGCAGTGCACTGCAAGTGCGGCACCGCATAACGGATGACGACAATGGCAGGCAAACTCAAAATCGGAGTGGTAGGCGGCACCGGTTATACCGGTGTGGAACTGTTGCGGTTGCTGGCACAGCATCCCAACGCGGACATTGCGCTGATTACTTCGCGCGGCGAAGCCGGCACGCGGGTGTCGGCGATGTTTCCCAGTTTGCGCGGACGGGTCGATCTTGAATTCAGCGCGCCGTCGGACGCGGCGCTGAAAAAATGCGACCTCGTATTCTTTGCCACGCCCAACGGGGTGGCCATGCAACAGGCACGCGCCTTGTACGACGCCGGCATCAGGATTATCGATATCGCCGCCGACTTTCGCATCAAGGACATCCCGACCTGGGAAAAGTGGTACGGAGTCAAACACGTCTGCCCCGAGCTGGTCGCAGAAGCGGTCTACGGTCTGCCCGAAGTCAATCGCGAACAGATCCGCGGTGCGCGCATCGTCGCCAATCCCGGTTGTTATCCGACCGCCGTGCAACTCGGCTTTCTGCCGCTCGTGCGCGACAAACTGGTCGATCTGCGGCAACTGATCGCCGATGCCAAGTCCGGCGTCAGTGGTGCCGGCCGCAAGGCCGAGGTGCATACGCTGTTTGCCGAGGCGGCCGACAATTTCAAGGCCTATGGCGTGATGGGACATCGCCACCATCCGGAGATCGCACAGGGACTCGCCGCGATGGCCGGCGCCGGTGTCGGCCTGATTTTCACGCCGCACCTGACGCCGATGATCCGCGGCATTCACGCCACGCTTTACGCGACGCTGTCGGGCGAGGTTGATTTGCAGGCGTTGTATGAAAAGACCTATGCCGGCGAGCCGTTTGTCGACGTCATGCCCGCCGGCAGTCATCCGGACACGCGTTCGGTGCGCGGCAGCAACCTGTGCCGGATCGCCGTGCATCGTCCGCACGGCGGTACCACGGCGGTGGTGTTGTCGGTAATCGATAATCTGACCAAAGGTGCCGCCGGGCAGGCCGTGCAGAACATGAACCTGATGTGCGGCTTCGCGGAAACGACCGGCCTGGAGCAGGTCCCATTAATGCCCTGATCAAACGGCTGCAGCGCATGTTCGGCATCGCTGCACCGCGCGTGACGGTACACACGGCGATCCCGTGGTACTGGCGCTGGCTTGCCTTTGTCGCGCTGATGGTGGTGGTCATGATGTTTTCGCGCACGGCATATGATTTCGGCAGGAAATTCGCCGGCTTCGATCAAAGCGAGGCCGATCACGAGTTGCAGCGACTGACCACCGCCAACGCGAAATACGAGCAGGATGTCGCGCAATTGAGCGGCAACCTTGCCCAGCTCGAGCGGCAGATGCAGATTGAACGCGCAACCTATGAAGATCTGATTAAACAGATGCGTTCATTGACCGAAGAGAACGCCACGCTCAAGGAAGACCTCGCATTTTTCCAGACCCTGATGCCATCAGGGGGAAAGGAAGGCGGAGTGGCGGTTAACCGCTTCATGGTGCAGAATGACGCCCTCCCCGGCGAGTTCCGTTACCGCCTGCTGCTGACCCAGACCGGGCAGCGCAGCAAAGACTTCCAGGGGCGCCTGCAGTTTGTGGTGAATTTGCAGCAGGACGGCAAGAAGACGGTGATGACGCTGCCGGCGGACGACGACAAGGACGCCAGGGGCTTCAAACTGAATTTCCGGTTTTACCAGCGTGTCGAAGGCACGTTTCGTGTAACGCCGGGCACGGTGGTCAAGGGCATGCAGGTGAGGGTGCTCGAGGGAGACGGCAAGGAACCACGGTTGACCCAGCAGGCCAACCTGTCTTGAGGGGGCAAGCATGTTTGGAAGCAGCAAGAGCAACAAACCGCAGAACCGCATTGATTGTTTGATCGGCGCTGGCACCACGATTAACGGCGACATCAACTTCAGCGGCGGGTTGCGCGTGGACGGACACGTTCGCGGCAACGTGATTTCCGCCGAAGACAAGCCGGGTACGCTGGTGCTGTCCGACCAGGCGCGCATCGAGGGCGAAATCCGCGTCGCGCATGCCGTGATCAACGGCACCGTCGTCGGCCCCGTGCACGCCGTCGAATATGTTGAACTGCAGGGCAAAGCCAATGTCACAGGAGATGTCCATTACCGCACGCTGGAAATCCAGCTCGGCGCGGTGGTGCAGGGGCGTCTGGTGTATCAACCCGAAGGCAAGTCCGACAAGGTCGTGCCGATCAAGCCCGCCGTTGCCGAATAATTTTTTTGCAGGAGCAGATCATGAACGCAATGACAGAAATGCCGGTACCGCTGGTTTTTACCGATAACGCCGCCAACAAGGTCAAACAGCTGATCGAAGAAGAGGGCAACGAAGAGCTCAAGCTGCGGGTGTTCGTCACCGGCGGCGGCTGCTCGGGCTTTCAATATGGATTTACGTTTGAAGAAGCGGTCAACGATGACGATACGCCGATGCAAAAGAACGGTGTAACGCTGCTGATCGATCCGATGAGTCTGCAATACCTGACCGGCGCCGAAATCGACTATCAGGAAAACGCCGAAGGCGCGCAGTTCGTGATCAAGAACCCCAACGCCACATCAACCTGCGGCTGCGGTTCGTCGTTCTCGGCCTGAGTAAAAAGCTGCTCCGGGAAAAGGCGCCGCTGGCGCCTTTTTTCATGCGCGGTACATGGCGCCGAGTATGCGCGCGCCGCGCGCGCCGGTCACCGCCGGCAGATTGCCGCACTGCGCCGTCATCGTGCGTTGCGCCAGCCACGCGAACGCCGTCGCTTCGACGAATTCCGCGTTGATGCCGAGCGTATCGGTGGCGGCGACGATGGCCGGCGCGAGCCGCTCTTCCAGCCGGTGGTACAGCGCCGTATTGCGCGCGCCGCCGCCGCACAGATAGATTTCACGCGCGCCGCTGCAATGGCGCAGGACCGCATCGCTGATGGTGCCGGCGGTAAGTTCCATGAGCGTAGCCTGCACATCCTCCGGTTTTTCAGCGCCGCCGAGATGGCGCTCTAGCCAGCCGGTATTGAACAGATCGCGGCCACTGCTCTTCGGCGGCCGGCGCGAAAAAAAACCGTCCTCGCGCAGGTGCGCGAGCAGCGGCGCAATGACACGACCGCTGACCGCCCACGCGCCGTCGCGATCGAAGGGCTCATTGCGGTGGCGCTGCGTCCACGCATCCATCAGCAGGTTGCCGGGGCCGCAATCGAAACCGGTGGCGCTTCCCACCGGCTGCAGATTACTTAGATTGGCGATGCCGCCGATGTTGACGATGACGCGATGCATGTTGCTTGCGGCGAACGCCGCCTGATGAAAGGCGGGCACCAGCGGCGCGCCTTCGCCGCCGGCGGCGATATCGCGGCTGCGAAAATCGCAGACGACGTCAATGTTCGTCAGTTCGGCGAGCAGCGCACCGTTGACGAGCTGGATGCTATAGCCGTCCGCGGGCTGGTGGCGTACGGTCTGGCCGTGACAACCGATGGCGCGCACGCTGGCAGCGGGTTGCCGTGCAAGTAGTGCTTTAACGGTGGCCGCATAGGTTCGCGCCAGCGCGTTGGCGGCACGTGCGGCGCGCGCCAGTTCGTTGTCACCGGCGGCATTTAGCGCCAGCAGTTCGTCACGCAAATCCGCCGCGAACGCCTGATGAGCATGCGCCAGATGGCGCGGTACGCCGTGAGCCAGGTCGACCAGCACACCGTCGACGCCGTCGAGACTGGTGCCCGACATCAAGCCGATAAAAAATTCAGGCATGGCCGCT
>JANXSE010000312.1 GCA_025356695.1 Betaproteobacteria bacterium | reverse complement strand
CGCGACGTACTTGCCCCACTGCTCTTCCCACATCCTGATCAGCGGAAAACGCTGATCGACCCACGTGATCACGCTGCTGGCGACGCCATTCAGCGGCCCCGCGCAGGTGATGGTTACGGGTTCTTTCGTTCCTGCGGCCATGGTTACGCCTCCTTGCTGTCGTCGCCGATGATGACCTTGCCGTCACCGACGAATTTATACGGAGGCACTTTCAGATTCACCGGCGCCGGCGAACCCGAGAACACGCGTCCCGCGAAATCGAACTTGGAACCGTGGCAGGGGCAGAAGAAACCGCCGTTCCACTCCATGCCCATTTCACCCTTGGCTTCGACCGACTTGAACTGCGGCGAACAGCCGAGATGGGAGCACACGCCCTCGATCACCGCGATCTCGGGTTTGATCGAACGGTATTCGTTCTTCGCGTATTCAGGTTGCAGCGGCACTTCCGATTTCGGGTCGGAGACCTGCGAGTCGCTTTTCTTGATGCCCTCAAGCATTTCCTTGGTGCGGTTGACGATCCACACCGGTTTGCCGCGCCACTCGACGATTTGCATTTCGCCCGGTGCCAGTTTTGAAATGTCCGCTTCAACCGGCGCGCCGGCCGCTTTGGCGCGCTCCGACGGCAGCATGCTGCCGGCAAACGGAACCGCTGTCGCCGCAGCGGCAATGCCGCCGACGACACCTGTAGCGCCGATCAAAAACCCGCGCTTGCCCTTATCCACTTCCTGATCCGACATGGAATTCCCCGCTGATGATTTGGCAGAAAACGGCCATTTTAGCGAATGTTGCGGCAAAACTTAAGAAAAACTTGAAAAAACCCTATCTGCTCAGGGTATTACACCTGAATTGCGGGGCGCTTACAGGCCCGTCAGACGGGATTTTCGAGGTCGACGAAGCGGTGCGCCAGCCCGAAGCGGGCGGCGAGGTGTTCGCCCAGCGCGCAAATGCCATACCGTTCGGTGGCGTGGTGGCCGGCAGCGATAAAGGCAACATCAGCTTCGCGCGCAAGGTGCACGGTCTGTTCGGAAATTTCGCCGCTGATGTAAGCGTCAACGCCCAGGCGTACCGCGTCTTCAAGATAACCCTGTGCGGCGCCGGTGCACCACGCAACGCGCCGCAGCAAACGATCCGTGCGGCCGATCACCAGCGGCGCGCGGCCCAGCCTTTCGTGTACGCGTTGCGTCAGCGCCGCCAGCGACACCGGCGTAGCGAACTCGCCGTGCATGCCGACATCCTGTTCGCAAAAGCGCCCGCTCACCGGCAAATCAAGCACGCGAGCGAGCTGAACGTTGTTGCCGACCTCGGCGTGCGCATCGAGCGGCAGATGATAGGCGAAGAGGTTGATGTCCTGCGCCAGCAACAATGCAAGGCGCGTGCGACGCGTGCCGGTCACGCGCGGTTCTTCGCCGCGCCAGAAATAACCGTGATGCACAAATATCGCGTCAGCACCGTGCTCGTGCGCGGCATTGAGCAAATCGAGTGACGCGGTTACGCCCGAGACAATAGTTCGTATCTCCGCGCGCCCTTCCACCTGTAGCCCGTTTGGGCAATAATCGCGAAAGCGGGCAGGCTCGAGATACCGGTTCAAATAGTTTTCGAGTTCGGCGCGCTGCATCGATCGCTCGCGTAGTCCATTAAGCGCGCATTCTAACCTGACGACATCCGCACCATGCGTAGACTCTGGCTCATATTCGCCCAATCCACCACCATCGGTCTGGCGGTGCTGTTCGTTGTCTCGACACTGCGCCCCGATCTGCTGGCCTGGGGTACGGGACGGCCCGGCATCGACGTGGTGACGACACGCGAAGCCGCACCGGCGTCCTCGTCGCAGCGACTGACTTCGTTCAGCGACGCGGTGCGCAAGGCAACGCCTGCGGTGGTCAATATCTTTACCAGCAAAGACGTCAAAGTGCAGCGTCATCCGTTCATGGATGACCCGATGTTCCGCTATTTCTTCGGCAACCAGTTCGACGCACAAACGCGGCGCTCGTCGAGCCTCGGCTCCGGCGTCATCGTCAGCGAGAAGGGTTACCTGCTGACCAATAATCACGTCGTCGAGGCCGCCGATGAAATCGAGGTCGCGCTGTCCGACACCCGGCGCGCCAAGGCGCGCGTTGTCGGCACCGATCCGGAAACGGATCTTGCAGTGCTGAAAATAGAATTGAAGAATGTCCCGGCCATCACATTTGCGCAATCGGAACAGGCGCGCGTCGGCGACATCGTGCTGGCGATCGGCAACCCTTACGGCGTCGGGCAAACCGTCACCTTCGGCATCGTCAGCGCGCTCGGCCGTCATCTCGGCAACAGCACGTTTGAAAATTTTATTCAGACCGATGCGGCGATCAACCCGGGAAATTCCGGCGGCGCACTGCTTGATCTCAACGGCAATCTGCTCGGCATCAACAGCGCGATCTATTCACGCACCGGTGGCTCGCAGGGCATCGGTTTCGCCATTCCATCGAGCCTCGCCAAGCAGGTGATGGAACAGATTATCGAAAACGGCGTGGTGACGCGCGGCTGGGTCGGCATCGGCGTGCAGGACATCACGCCCGAACTTGCCGAATCGCTGAAACTGCCGAAAACCAGCGGCGCCCTGATTACCAATGTAGTTGCCGGCGGACCGGCGGACAAGGCCGGCGTCAAACCCGGCGACGTGCTGATCAGCGTCGGCGACAAACCCGTCAAGGATTACGCCGGCACGCTGGAAGCCATCGCCGCGCTCCGGCCAAAGACGTCCGCAGCGTTGAAAGTGCAGCGTGAGTCGCGCGAATTGAGCTTCACTGTCAACGTCGGCCTGCGGCCGAAACCATCGCGCGAAGAACTGCAGCAATAAACCGCCGTCAGTTCTGTTTGGGCGCGTTATCCGTTGCGGTTTCTGCAGCAGCGGGTTGCGGCGTAACACCCAGCACGCGCGCCGCGATTATGCCCAGCTCATAGAGCAGCCACAGCGGAAACGCCAGCAGCAGCTGCGAAACCACGTCGGGCGGCGTCAGCACTGCTGCCACCACAAATGCACCGACAATTACGTAAGGCCGCGCCTCGATCAATTGCGCGACGCTGACAACACCCATGCGCACCAGCAGGATCACTGCGACCGGAATTTCAAAGGTCACGCCGAAAACGACGAACATGCCGAGCACAAAACTGAAATATTTGTCGATGTCGGTCATCCACGCCACACCGTCCGGTGCAAACGACGCCAGCACTTTGAAAGCCAGCGGAAACACGACGAAGTACGCAAACGCCATGCCGGCCATGAACAAAACAGAACTGGTGAACACCAGCGGCAACACCAGACGTTTTTCGTGCGCATAGAGTCCGGGCGCGACGAAAGCCCACATCTGATAGAGCAGGTACGGCATGGTGATCATCACTGCCACCAGCGCAGTCACCTTGAGCGGCACCAGAAATACGCCGACCACGTCGGTGGCAATCATCTGCCCGCCCACCGGCAGCACCGCCAGCAGCGGCTGCGCCAGCAGCGTGTACAAATCCTTTGCCCACGGGAACAGGCACAGGAATACGATGGTCACCGCCAGCAGGCCGCGCAACATGCGGTCGCGCAGCTCGATCAGGTGGGAAATGAAGGTGTCCTGGGTCATGTTCGCAACCGGCGCGGCCGGGTTTCAGGCCTGCTTTTGCATGGCTTGCGCCGGCTGTGCCGCATCAAGTCCGAGTTCAAGCTGGGGCGTTGCCGCAGGCGCTTGCACAACTGCGGCCGGTTCGGTGCCGGGCGGCTCGGTCAGCTCACTGCTCATTGCGGCTGCAACATCCGCCGGCGCCGGCGTTGCCGGTTCAACGCTCGCGGAAACCTCGGTGGCAACTTTGTTCAATTCCGATTCGGTGGTGGTGATTTCCTTGTTGACGCTGGTTTCGATTGCGCGCGCCGCGTCTTCCACTGTCGCCTGCAGCTTGCGCAATTCTTCGAGTTCCATCTCGCGTGAGATGTCGGATTTGACGTCATTGACGTAACGCTGCATGCGCCCGAACAAATGGCCGAGCGTGCGCGCAACCTTGGGCAGGCGCTCCGGCCCGATCACGATCAGCGCGACCACCGCGATGACCATCATCTCGGAGAAACCGATATCAAACATCTGAAGTCAAAGTGAAGGGGTGAATGAGTGAAAAAGTGAAGGCGTAAAACAGCAAGGAAGTAAAACAGTCGGGTGAAACGGCAAAATCCGCCGGTTTCTCTACCCCTTTACTTTTTCACCTCTTCACTGATTCACGATTTAGAAGACGTTTCTTTCTTCACTTCGCCTTCAATCGTCTGCCCGGTTGCCGAAGAAGCGGCGGCAATCTCCGGTTTGGATTTGTCGTCCTCGGCGG
>JANXSE010000304.1 GCA_025356695.1 Betaproteobacteria bacterium | reverse complement strand
TTGTCCGAGCAGGCCGGCATCGCCATTCACGATTTTTTCGGTAACAACGCAGCGACCACCACGGTCGATCTGCGCGGCTTCGGCGTGACCGGCGGGCAGAACACGCTGATCCTGCTCGACGGCCGGCGCATCGTCGATGTTGATTTATCCGGTGTGCAGTGGTCGGCGATCCCGTTTGCCGCCATTGAGCGCATCGAGATCGTGCGCGGCAGCGGTGCGGTGTTGTACGGCGACGGCGCCAGTGCCGGCGTGATCAACATCATCACACGTTCGCCGATGGATGGTGCAAAGTCGGCCACAGCGTCCGTGCGCGCCGGCAGCTATGGCACGCGCGACGGCCAGTTCAACGCAAATCTCCGCAGTGAACGCACCGGCATCAACTTCACGGGCAGCAATTTCGAATCCGACGGTTACCGCGCCAACAATCGCAATCGCCAGAGCAATGCAATGGCCGACATACGCTGGATGACCGATGGCGGTGAAATTGCCTTCAAGGCCGCCACCGACAATCAGGGCTTGCGTCTGCCCGGTGCGCGCCAAGTGCAGCCGAGCACTGGCGTCAATCTGCTGGAGACCGATCGCCGCGGCGCTGCGACGCCGCTCGACTGGTCGCAACGCATCGGTAATCAGTTCACGCTGGACTGGCGCCAGCAGGCCGGCGTCGCCGAATTCATCCTCGGCGGCGGTTATCGCGACAAGAAGCAGAATTCGTATTTCGATTTCAGCGGATTCCCGGATTATCGCGAGGTCGATTTGAACGTCTGGTCGTTCACGCCGCGCGTGCGCGTCGCGCAGCCGATGCTCGGACGCGAAAATACGCTGGTGGCGGGTTTCGACGAATATCGCTGGGATTACCGTCTGCGCAAATCGAACGCTCCGGCGGCGATCAGCCAGCCGATCAACTTCGTCACGGCGCAGCAGCGCAATCGCGCCTTTTACCTGCACGACACCCTGCATGTCACCGAGCGCGCCACGCTGGCGGCGGGCTGGCGCCGTGAACGTTTCGGCATAGACTCGCGCGACGTCTACGACGCCGCCGCACCGGGTGGCGCATTCGGTTCGGGCGCGACGCCCGCATCGCAGGCGGTCAGTGTTACCGCCTGGGAACTCGGCGGCCGCTATCAGTTTGCGCCGGAGTTTGCAGCGATCGGCAAACTGGCGCGCAGCTACCGTTTCGCCAATGTCGACGAGACTTACGAAACCTCTCCGGCGTTCACCGCGCAGTTCCAGTTTCTGCGCCCGCAGATTAACCTTTCCACCGAGCTGGGCGCCGAATACAAGCTGGCGCGCGGCCAGGCGCGGGCGACGCTGTTCAACATCGACGTCACCGACGAAGTCCACCTCGATCCCTTCACCACCGGCATCGGCAACACCAATCTGCCGCCTTCGCGTCGCCGCGGCATCGAACTGGAAGGACGTTTGAACGTCGTTGAATCGCTCAGATTGAGCGCCGCTTACACCTATACCGATGCGCGTTTCCGTGAAGGCGTTCTGCCCGGCGCGGCGTTCAGCGTGGTGATCGCCGGCAAACACGTGCCGCTGGTGCCGCAACACAAGCTGAATGTGGGCTCGTCGTGGTTGTTTGCGCCAAAAACACGGCTGAACGCGATGGCCACCTACGTCAGCAGCCAGTTCATGGACAACGACGAGGGCAACAATCTCGGCCGTACCATTCCGTCCTATGTGGTGGCCGATCTCAAGCTGGTGCATGAGCAGGGCGCGTGGCGCATGTCCGCGGCCGTCAACAACCTGTTCGACCACAATTACTATAACTATGCGGTGCGCAGCCAGTTTGTGCTCGACCGTTTTAACGCTTATCCGTTGCCCGGCCGTAATGCCGCGGTCACGCTTGAATATACGTATCGCTGAATCACGCGGTTTTGTTAAAAGGCAAGCGGCGTCGCGGTTAACAACCGCGGCGCCGTTTTCTTTTATAGGGCAATTTTGTTATTGTGGCGCCCATGCGACATATGACCAGTTCCGAACTTTATTTGCGTTTGCTGCGTTACGTCGCGCCGTACTGGCGCGTGTTTGCGCTCGCGTTGCTCGGCATGGTGGTTGTCGCGCTGACCGAGCCGGCGCTGCCGGCGCTGCTGCAGCCGCTGCTCGACGGTACTTTCGTCAACCGCGACGAATCGCTGGTGCGCTGGATGCCGCTATACATATTGGGGCTGATCGTGGTGCGCGGTGGCGCCGAATATGTCGGTGCGTTCTCGATCAACTGGGTGGGCAACCGGCTGGTGATGGATTTGCGTGGCGTCATGTTCGACAAGCTGCTGACGCTGCCGGCGTCGCATTATGACGACCAGGCCAGCGGCAATCTCATATCGAAGCTGACTTATGACGTGACCCAGGTCACCGCTGCGGCGACCAGCGTGCTGACGGTGATTTTCCGCGATGCCGTCGCCTTGACCGGTTTGCTGGCGTGGATGTTGTACCTGAACTGGAAGCTCACGCTGCTGGCGCTGGTGATGACGCCGATGATCGTCGGCGTGGTGCGCATGGTCAGTATCCGCCTGCGCAATTCAAGCCGCGCGGTGCAGGCGGCGATGGGCGATGTCACCCAGGTGCTGCAGGAGGCGATCGAAGGCCACAAGGTGGTCAAGCTGTTCGGCGGCCAGCGGTACGAGTCGATGCGGTTTGCCGAGCAGACCGACAACGTGCGGCGTTCGATGATGAAACAGACGACCGCTGCGGCGGCCAGTGTGCCGCTGGTGCAATTACTTGCCGGCATCGCGCTTGCCGCGATCATTTATTTCGCCACCGGCCAGGCCGGTGGCAACCGCGCCACCGTCGGCGAGTTCGTTTCCTTCATTACGGCGATGCTGATGCTGACCGCGCCGTTGAAGCGTATCACCGGCGTCAACGAACCCCTGCAACGCGGCCTTGCCGCCGCCGAATCGGTGTTCGAGTTGATCGATCAGGCCAGCGAGAAAGACCCGGGCAGCGTCGCCATTGCGCGCGCGCGCGGCGACATCCGCTTCGAGAACGTCAGCTTTTATTACGGCGCGCCGGACCGTCTTGCGCTGGACAGCATTTCGCTCAATATCAATCCGGGCGAAACGGTGGCACTAGTCGGTAGCTCGGGCAGCGGCAAAACGACACTGGCCAATTTGGTGCCGCATTTCTACCGGCCGACGGCGGGCTGTATCCTGCTCGACGGCACCGATGTCGAAACGCTGACGCTGGCAAGCCTGCGCGCCAACATCGCGCTGGTCAGCCAGGATGTTGTGCTGTTCAATGACAGCGTCGCCGCCAATATCGCCTACGGCGTCATGCGCGACACCGGTGAAGCGGAGATCGTCGCCGCCGCTGAAGCCGCGCATGCGATGGAATTCATCCGCCAGATGCCGCAGGGCCTGCAAACAATGGTCGGCGAAAACGGCGTCAAGCTCTCGGGCGGCCAGCGTCAGCGCCTGGCGATCGCGCGTGCGCTGCTGAAAAACGCGCCGGTGTTGATTCTCGATGAGGCGACCTCGGCGCTGGATTCGGAGTCCGAACGTCACGTGCAGGCGGCGCTCGATGCCTTGATGCAGGGGCGCACCACCATTGTGATTGCACACCGTCTGTCGACGATCGAAAAAGCCGGGCGTATCGTCGTGCTCGATCACGGGCGCATCGCCGAAACCGGCAACCACGCCGAATTGCTGGCGAAAAACGGCATTTACGCCAGGCTCTACAATATCCAGTTCAAATTGCAGGAAACGGCGTAACGCTTCATGGCCCATATCTCAGTCGTTATCCCCGTCTACCGGGCGGAGTCCTGCCTCGAAGAACTGTACCGGCGGCTCAGGGCGGCGCTCGAGTCGGTGACGGCGGATTTCGAGATCGTGCTCGTCGAAGACTGTGGCGGCGACCGTTCGTGGCCGCTGATCGTCGAGCTCGCACAGCGCGATCCGCGCGTCAAAGGCATCCAGTTCAGCCGCAATTTCGGCCAGCACTACGGCATTACCGCCGGCCTCGATCATTGCGACGGCGACTGGGTGGTGGTGATGGATTGCGATCTGCAGGACCGCCCCGAGGAAATCCCGCGCCTTTACGCCAAGGCGCAGGAGGGCCATGAAATCGTGGTGGCGCGGCGCGGCAAGCGCAGCGACCCGCTGTTGAAGCGCCTGTCGTCGTGGCTGTACTACAGCGTCTTCAGCTGGCTGGCCGACATGGATTACGACCCGCAGGCGGGCAACTTTCGCATCGTTTCGCGCAAAGTCGTCGCCAACTATCGCAACATGCGCGAGCGCTCGCGCTTCTTCGGCAGCTTGATCAACTGGATGGGGTTTCCCGCCTCCAGCATTGACGTACAGCACGACGAGCGTTTCGAGGGCGAGTCCACTTACACGTTTGGCAAGTTGTGGCGGCTCGGCGCCGAAACCATCATCGCCTATTCGGACAAGCCGCTGCGGCTGGCAATACGGTTCGGCTTCTTCATTGCATTCTGCGCGTTTTTGTACGGCCTCTATATTCTGTTTCTGGCGCTGTTCCACGGTTCGCCCGTCACCGGCTGGAGCAGCCTGATCGTGTCGGTCTATTTCATCGGTGGCATCATCATCGCGATCCTCGGCATCCTCGGCATCTATCTGGGCAAGACCTACGACGAAACCAAGCGGCGCCCGCTCTACGTGATCAACCACAGCACATTCAATGAACGATCACGACCGGATTAAGCCGGTGCCGTGGGACGGCGCGGCGTTCGGTTTTGACTGTTATGAAATCGTCGATCCGGATGTGGCGGTTGTTGCGCGTGCGCTTGAGCGGCCCGGGCATTACACAGCCAAGATCGATCCGCTGGCCGACAAACGCTTTCTGCACGACGCCGGTTTTTATTATTGCGATACCCTGATCGAGCCGTGGTGCACGCCGGACAAACTCGCCCGCTTTAACGACCCGGCGGTGTCCTTCAGCAACGATGTTCCGCTGGAGCCGCTTGCTGCCATCTGCCGCTCCGCATTTCTGCACGGGCGTTTTCACCGCGACTTCAATATCGAGCGGACGCGCGCTGACCGGCGCTACGAAAACTGGCTGGGTCAGCTCTACGGCGAAGGCCGTGTGCTGGGCCTGTTGTACAAAGACGAGGTGGCGGGCTTCATCGCCCACATCAACGGCAGCCTTGTCCTGCACGCCATGGGCGACGCACACCGCGGCCGCGGGCTGGCTAAATATTTCTGGAGCGCGGTGTGCCGCCACCTGTTCGAACAGGGGCAGACGGAGATCCGCAGTTCGATCTCCTTCGTCAACATCGCGGTCATCAATCTGTATTCAGCGCTGGGGTTTCGTTTTCGCAAACCGGTCGATATCTATCATCGGGTGGTGCCATGAGCTATGTTTATGTATTGTGCACCGTCTTGCTGACGGTCTACGGGCAGATCGTCATCAAATGGCAGGTGCTCGAAGCCGGCGCGCTGCCGGATGATGCCGGGCAAAAAATTGAATTTCTGGCGCGTCTGATGTTGAACCCGTGGATATTGTCGGGTCTGGCCGCCGCGCTGCTGGCCTCGGTGACCTGGATGGCGGCGATGACCAAGCTGCCGCTGTCACATGCCTATCCGTTCACCACACTGGCTTTCGTGCTCGTCATGGTCTTGAGCGGCGTGATTTTTCATGAAGCGATTACGCCGCTCAAAATGGCCGGTGCCGCGCTGGTGGTGCTCGGCATCATCGTCGGGAGCCAGGGTTGAGGGTATGTCTGCGCTGCGAGGCGGAAATACGGGCGGCGAACTGGCGCTGCGACGCCTGCGGTCATGCGCCCGAAATGATCGACGGCTTTCCTGCTTTCGCGCCGGCATTGGCGGTCGATAACGACGGTTACGACGACCGCTATTTTGCCGAACTCTTTCGCCTGGAATCGGACAATTACTGGTTTCGCGCGCGCAATGCGCTGCTGATCTGGGCACTGCGAAAATATTTTCCGCAGGCGCGCGATTATCTCGAAATCGGTTGCGGTACCGGTTATGTGCTGGCCGGCGTGGCGGCGGGCAGGCCCGATCTGCAACTGCATGCCAGTGAAATTTCGAGCCGCGGCCTGCCGTTTGCCTCCGGCCGTGTGCCGCGCGCCAGTTTGTTCCAGATGGACGCGCGCGCCATCCCGTTTGCCGGACACTTTGATATCATCGGCCTGTTCGACGTGCTGGAACACATCGAAGACGACCGCGGTGTGCTGGCACAGGCCTGCCGCGCCCTGCGGCCGGGTGGCGGATTGATTTTGACGGTACCCCAGCACCGTTTTTTGTGGAGCCGTTACGACGAACATGCGCATCACGTGCGGCGCTATGCCGCCGCCGAAATTGCAGAGAAAGTAGCAGCGGCCGGATTTAAAATCATGATGACGACTTCGTTTGTTTCCCTGTTGCTGCCGCTGATGCTGCTGTCGCGCCGCGCCAGGCCGTCGCCGCGGGGCGAATATGATGTATTGGCTGAATTGAAGGTCGGCGCCGTGACCAATTCAATTCTGGCCGTCGCACTGGCATGCGAACGGATGCTGATTCGTTGTGGCGTCCGTTTTTCGATGGGCGGGTCGCGCCTGCTACTGGCGCAACGCATGATATGAACCTATGAAAATACCTTTCAACAAACCTTCTGCTGTCGGCGCCGAGCTTGCCAATATCGCCGACGCGCTGGCGCGCGGCCATCTGTCGGGCGACGGCTATTACACCAAGCGCTGCAATCAGTGGCTGGAGCAGCGCCTCGGCTGCAAGCGTGCGTTGCTCACGCACTCATGCACCGGCGCGCTGGAGATGTCAGCCATGCTCTGCGATCTGGCGCCGGGCGATGAAGTGATCATGCCGTCGTACACCTTTGTCTCGACCGCCAACGCATTTGCCCTGCGCGGCGCGGTGCCGGTGTTCGTTGACGTGCGCGCCGACACAGTGAATATCGACGAGCGCCTGATTGAGGCGGCGATCACGCCGCGCACGAAGGCGATTGCGGTGGTGCACTACGCCGGTGTCGCCTGCGAGATGGATGCGATCATGGCGATTGCTGCTAAACACCATCTGATGGTGGTCGAAGATGCAGCGCAGGCCCTGCTGGCGACCTACAAGGGGCGTAATCTCGGCACCATCGGTCAACTCGGCTGTTTCAGTTTTCACGAAACCAAAAATCTCATCAGCGGGGAGGGCGGTGCCCTCCTGATCAATGACGAGCGCTTGATCGAGCGTGCCGAAATCATCCGCGAGAAGGGCACCAATCGCAGCCGCTTTCTGCGCGGCGAGGTCGACAAGTACACCTGGGTCGACATCGGCTCGTCGTTTCTGCCGAGCGAACTGGTGGCGGCATTTCTCGAAGCCCAGTTGGCGCACGGCGACGAGGTGATTGCGCGCCGCAAGGCCGTCTGGGCGCGTTATTACGCGGGGTTGTCCGAACTTGCGGCGGGCGGTGCGCTGGAGTTGCCGCGGGCCGAATATCCGGATCGCGTGGCCAATGCGCATATCTTCTACGTGCTGCCCGAGACGCTGGATGCACGCATGGCCCTGGCTGCGCATCTGAAGGCGCGCGACATGCTATCGGTTTCGCATTACGTGCCGCTGCATTCTTCGCCGGGCGGCATGCGCTGGGGCCGCGCCAGCGGCAGTTTTGCGGTCACCGACGATCTCAGTGCGCGCCTGCTGCGGCTGCCGCTCTATTACGGCATCAGCGATGCCGAAGTCGACGCGGTGATCGACGCAGTCAAAGGCTTTTACGCAACGCGTGGCGCCGGCGCGCATTAATCTGCGTTTCGTCCCCAAGCGGGCCGTACGCTGACGCGCCGCCATGCTGTTCAATTCCAACGCGTTTATCTTTTTGTTTCTGCCGCTCACGCTGGCAGGATTTTTCCTGCTGGCGCGCATCGCGCCGATGCTGGCGGCAGCGTGGTTGACGGCCGCCTCGCTGTTCTTTTACGGTTGGTGGAACCCGCTCTACGTGGTATTGCTGGCGGCGTCGATTGTCTGCAATTTTTCATTCGGCACGACGATCGGTCGCGCGATGGCGGCCGGTGCACAGGCGCGCGCGAAATCGCTGCTCATTACTGCGGTGACGGCCAATCTGCTGTTGCTCGCTTACTTCAAGTATGCGAATTTTTTTCTGGCCAGCCTCAACCACCTGAGTGGCGCCAGTCTGTCCCTTGGCGAAATCATTCTGCCGCTGGGGATTTCGTTTTTCACCTTCACCCAGATTGCGTTTCTCGCCGATGTCTATTTCGGCAAGGTGCGCGAATACAACTTCGTGCATTACAGCCTGTTCGTCACCTACTTCCCGCATCTGATTGCCGGGCCGGTGCTGCATCACGCCGAGATGATGCCGCAGTTCCGTCGCGCCGAAACCTACCGTTTTAATTATGAAAACGCCGCCGTCGGCCTGACGATTTTCGCCATCGGGCTGTTCAAGAAAGTGATGCTGGCTGATCCGATGGGTGCTTACGCACGGCCGGTATTTGATGCCGCTTCGTCGGGCGTCACGCTCACCGCGCTCGAGGCCTGGGGTGGTGCACTGGCCTACACCTTCCAGCTCTATTTCGATTTCTCGGGTTATTCCGACATGGCGATCGGCCTCTCGCGGCTGTTCGGTGTCACGCTGCCGCTTAACTTCCATTCACCCTACAAGGCCGTCAACATCATCGAGTTCTGGCGGCGCTGGCATATGACGTTATCGCGTTTTCTGCGCGATTACCTCTACGTGCCGCTCGGCGGCAATCGCAAGGGGCCGGCGCGCCGCTATGTGAATTTGATGATTACGATGGTGTTGGGCGGTCTGTGGCATGGCGCCGGCTGGACGTTTGTGCTGTGGGGGGCGCTGCACGGCGGCTATCTCGCCATCAATCACGGCTGGCAGGCGTTGCGAGGGCGGCTCGGCCACGATCTCAAAACATCGGGCGTCGTGGGGCGCGCATGCGGTGGTTTGCTGACTTTCGTTGCGGTGGTGGTGGCGTGGGTGGTGTTCCGTGCCAGTGACATGACTGCAGCAATCGTCATGCTCAAGGCGATGGCCGGTTGCAACGGCCTGGTGCTGCCGGATTTCTGGCTGCCGAAGTGGGGGGGCTTCGGACAATGGCTGGCGGCGCACGGCGTGGTGTTCGGCGACACACGCGATCTGGTCAGCGGCGGGCTGATCAACTGGATCTGGATCTTGTTGCTGGTGGTCTGGTTTGCACCGAACACCCAGCAATTTCTATCAGCGTACCGGCCGGCGCTGACGCTGCCTGCGGATGTGAGTAGCGGGCGTTTCAAATGGTCGCCGCGGCCGGTCTACGCGCTGATTGCCGCGCTGCTGGTGACACTGGCGATTTTCAATTTGCACCGGCAGTCCGAATTTTTGTATTTCCAGTTCTGATGAACGACGAACGCAGCCACCGCCGCTACACCTTGCTTTTCATTGCCGTCTGCGCCGCGGCGCTGCTGCCGGTCGTCGTCCTCAACTATCTGCTGGGATTGCGCAGTCTCGGCGGCGGTAACGAGGTGATCGAAGCGAGCCGCTGGCAGCAGGCAACGCGCGGCGTCACCTATGCGCCGCCGCTATCGGCCAACCGGCCGTTCAAGTCGGCGCGCCTGTTCGACCGCTTGCCCGAAATCAACGCCATCGTATTCGGCTCTTCGACCATGATGGGATTGACGCAGGAACATTTTCCGGCCGGCCTTGCGATTTACAATTTTTCGCAGACCGGCAACGAATTGCCGATCGCCCTGGGCGAGGCCGAGTTCATGTTGCGGACCTATCCGGGCAAACTCAAAGTCGTCGTCATACCGCTCGATTGGGCGGTCGGGTTTCTGTACCGCGGCGCCGGATTGGCGGGGCAGGTTGTTGTCGCGCCGCCGGATGCCGCCGCGCCGGCAGCGCCGAGTGCGGTTCCGTTGACGCAACAGTTGCAGGATGCCTTGTCGTTGCCGCGCGTGAAAAATCTGTTCGCCAGCCTGGCGCAGATTGCGCGCGGCCCGGCGCCCGCCGCGGCGTTCCGCGCGATGTTTTTTGCCGGCGGCAGCGCGGAATATCACTGTGCCGACGGCACGCCGGCGCGTGATTTCGACACCATCTTCCGCGGTAGCTGCACGGGTTTTCGTTACGACGGCAGCGCGACCTTCGCCAACCTCGAACCGGTTGCCGCGCGTCGTGTCGACGCTTTGATTGCCAGCGCGGTGGTGCCGAGTTCCAAATATGCAGTCGATCTGATCAAGAGCGGCGGCGCGCCGCATCCGCAAGTGCTGGAACGATTGACGCAACTGGCGCGCGAGCTGCACGCAAGCGGCAGCCGCCTCGTGCTGATCCTGCCGCCGTTGTTGCCGGGCATGGAGCGCGCGTTCATGCTATCGCCGCAGCTCGGGCCCCTGCTCAAGCGGACCAAACAAGACCTTGCGGCGTGGGCGAAGAGCGCCGATACGGTCATACT
>JANXSE010000301.1 GCA_025356695.1 Betaproteobacteria bacterium | reverse complement strand
TTGCTGGCGCAACCATTTCCACGCCGCCGGCCCCCATTCACGTTCATTTTTTGCGGCGATATGTCCGTCGTCCGGATACACGCGCGCGACGCGTCCAGCGGGCGGGCCCGATTCGAGCGCCAAATAAAGATTGCCGATCGGCGTGAGGTGATCGATCTTGCCGTTGACGAGGAACATCGGCATGGTCAGTTTATCGAGCAGGCCGTTGTCCTTCAGCGACCAGCGCAGAAATTCCTTGCGTTGTTCTTCTTCGCTCATTTCCTTCGTCACCGGTTTGGTGCCGCACGGGCCGAACCAGTTTTTCTTCGCGCGCTCGACCGCGGCGAGACGCAACTCCTTGCGCTCTTCATCCGTGCCCCAGTAACCGACACCGCCCGGTGCGCAGGAAATCAGCGCTTTGATGCGTTGATCGTGTGCGGCCAGTCGCATCACCCACAGGCCACCGCGGCTCACACCGAAGGCGCCGATGCGGTTGCCGTCGATTTCCGGGCGCTTCTGCAAGGCGTCGAGCGCCGATTGCCAGGCCACCACCGATTCGGGCGCATGTGCGAACGAGGTTTGTCCGGTGCCCGGCGCATCGACTACGAGTGCTGCCATGCCTTCGTTCATCGCGCCGTCGGCGTATTTTTCGCGGTCTTCCTTGTACATGTCGCCGCCGCACATCACCAGCACTGCCGGCACCTTGTTGGTGGCGGAGGCGCCTTTCGGCACGCGCAGATAACCAACCGCTTCCTTGCCGTCGCGCGTCACGCGCACGACTTCGTGCGTGCCGTCGCGCAATTCAACGGTGCGGCGAAAACATTCGAGGTAGCGGTCGTAGGATTCTTTTTTCATCGCACTCATTTCCGGCGGGCAGATCGGCGAGCCGGAATGATAAGGCGCCGGAAAACGCGCCAGGCTGTAGTACGTTTTTGCGTGGATGAACAGATTGCGCGCGCCGGCCTTGTCACCGTTCTTCAACGCTTCTTCGGCTGCTTTTTCGTAGGGTGCAGCGACTGCGCTCCACGCCGGCACCCAGTCTTCGTCTTCGGTGCCCTTCAATTTGGCGACGGTGTCTATCATCGGCTGCAGATCGTCGACCAGATTGAACCAGCGGCGGTAGAAGCCGCCGATAGCAACGACAAAAGGATCTTCGTCCGCGCGGATGGGTAGTTTCGCCATTTGTGCGGTTTTATCGACTGCCATGCTGTTCCCCCTGAGTGTTTTTTAAGCGGCGTGCCGGGATGGCCGGCGCGGGCAAGGCGAGAACATACGGTGCGCCTGCGTTTCTGTAAAGGGCGCGCGGACACGTTACCGGCGAAGCTCGCCGTTTGCGGGTAGCGCGCCACGCACTCGCGCCCCGGATCGCTACGCGAACGCCGTGTCGCGAGTGCTCCGTGGCTGGCGAGAGCGGTTGAATCAAGGTAGATTGCACCTGTGGCGTGAGCGGTCGTTAGAACCGCCACACCAAACCGTCTACCGGAGGAGAAACAATATGCACTGCGTGTTGGCACGATGGGCAATTGCCGTACTCGTCTGTGTGACAGGCGCCGCGACCGCGCAGAATTATCCAACCCGCCCGATTCGCATGATCGTGCCGCAAGCGCCGGGCAGTGCATCCGACACCGTCGCGCGCCTGGTTGCCGCCGAACTCACGCCGCGCCTCGGCCAGCAGGTCGTGGTCGATAACCGTCCTGGCGGTGCGTTGCTGATCGGCATGGAAATGACCGCGCGCGCCGCGCCCGACGGTTACACGATCGGCTACGCGCCGGTCGGTGGCCTTGCGATCAGTCCGAATGTTTCCGGCAAACCGCCGTTTGATGTGAACAAGGATTTCGCCGCGGTGATCATGATCGCGTTCAATCAGATGCTGCTCGCCTCGAATCCGAATTTGCCGGTAAAAAACATCCGCGAGCTGATCGATTACGCGAAGGCGAATCCCGACAAACTGTCGAACGCATCGTCGGGCAACGGCACGCCGGGCCATGTCGGCATGGAACTCTTCAAGCTGATGACGGCAACGCGCATCGTGCACATCCCTTATAAAGGCGGCGCCGCCGGCACCACCGACTTGATCTCCGGGCAGGTGCATCTGATGATGGAAAGTCTGAATTCGATCACGCCGCACGCCAAAGCCGGCCGCGTGCGCAGCCTCGGCGTTACCGGCTTGAAGCGTTCGCCCGCGTTGCCCGAGGCGCCGACCATTGCCGAATCCGGCGTGCCCGGCTATGAAGCGATTACCTGGAACGGCATCGTCGCGCCGGCCGGCATGCCGAAGGCAATGATCGCGCGGCTCAACGCCGAGATCAATCGCGCGTTGAGTGAGCCGGGGCTGCCGCAGAAACTCAACGCCATCGGCGCCGAACCGGCGGGTGGCACGCCGGAGGAATTCGCGAAGTTCATCCGCAGCGAATATGCGAAGTGGGGTGACGTCGTGCGGCGCTCCGGGGCGAAGATGGATTAGTGCAGGCCGCCCCCGGAATACGCTGCGCTCCTTCCGGGCTACACAGCAGATTTATGCAATGACGAGGAAAGAACATGAGGGTCAAGCGTATATTGTCCGAGGCAAAACTGGTGATCGCCGATCTCGAAGTGGAACTCAACGGTACGTTGCGCAGCAGTCCTACGCTTTGCGCTTTGATCACGAATGCCGGCGCGCCGGATACGGTGGTGCCCTTGAACACGCCGGATGGTCGGCCGATCCTGATGAAAATGGAAAACGCCATCAAGCAGATGTAACCCGGAAGGAGTGCCGCGCATTCCGGGGCACAACTAAAATATGCAATCAAGAGGGGAATTTGAAATGAAGCTGGCAGCATGCATCACGCTGATGGCGGGGGCATCCGTGCCGACGATCGCGCAGGAATTTCCGGTGAAACCGATTCGTTACATCGTGCCCTTCGGCGCCGGCGGGCCAACCGATACGCAAGCGCGCTGGGTGGCGCAGAAACTCAACGCGGCGTTCGGTCAGACGGTGATTGTCGATAACCGTCCCGCGGCGGGCGGTGTGCCGGCGACCGGCGCAGTCGCGAAGAGCGCGCCTGACGGTTATACCTTGCTCGCCGGCAATCCGGGCCCACTGACGGTGGCGCCGGCGATTTCGCTCAATGTGCCGTACGACACGCTGCGCGATTTCACGCCGGTGATGCTGGTGGCGAAGAGTCCGAGCGTGCTGGTGGTGCATCCGGCGATTCCGGCGAAGAATGTGAGAGAGTTCGTTGCGCTTGCCAAAGCGCGGCCGGGCAAACTCAACTATGGCACGCCGGGTGTCGGCACGGTTGGTCATTTATCGACGGAGGCCTTCGCCCATCTCGTTGGTATTGACGTCGTGCATGTGCCGTATAAAGGCGGCGTCAGCCAGTACACCATCGAACTGATATCCGGTTACATCGACTTCGCGTCGCTGCAATTGTTCAACGTTGCACCAATGGTCAAACAGGGCAAGCTGCGCGCGCTCGGCATCACCTCGCGCGAGCGTTCGGCGGCGATGCCGGAACTGGCCACGCTGAAGGAGCAGGGTGTCAATTTCGAAAACTACAACTGGAACGGCGTGCTGCTGCCGGCGAAAACACCTGCGGCAATTGTCGCGCGCATACAGGGCGTGCTGGCGGCGGCGATTCGCGATAACCGCGAGATGTTCATCAATCAGGGGCAGGAACCCGGCGGCGAGAGCGGCGAGCAGTACGGCGAGTTTCTACGCGCCGAGCTCGAACGCTATGAAAAAGTGGCGCGCGCCGCGAATATTCCGAAACAATAGCCATCGCATCGATTCAATTATAAAAACCAGGAGGAGATAAGCATGTCATCACACGACGAAACCATCGCACGCCGCCGTCAGTTCCTGAAATGGATGTCGGCCAGCCCGCTGCTTGCAGCGCCCGGCATTTCAAGCTTTGCCGCCGA
>JANXSE010000150.1 GCA_025356695.1 Betaproteobacteria bacterium | reverse complement strand
GCCGCGGACATCCTGTTCGACCGCCAGCAGCCGGAACTGGCGCTGCGCGTGCTGTCGAACCTCGCCGAGATGGATCTGGAAAACCGCCATATCCTGCGCGTGCTCGGCTACCGCCTGCTGCAAAGCAAACATGCCGCACTCGCAGTACCGGTATTCAGGAAGGTGCTCGAACTGTCGCCGGAAGAACCGCAGTCATACCGCGATCTCGGGCTCGCGCTTGCCGCCGACCGCAAGTTTCAGCAAGCCGTCGATACGCTCTACGAAGTCGTGATCAAGCCGTGGCACGGCCGCTTTCCCGACGTCGAGATCATCACGCTGGCGGAGCTCAATGCGATCGTCGCCACCTGCGGCGAGAAACTCGACGTCGGCCGCGTTGACCCGCGGCTGCTGAAAAACCTGCCGCTCGATCTCAGAGTAGTGCTGACCTGGGATGCCGATAACACCGACATCGATCTGTGGGTGACCGATCCGAACGGCGAGCGCGCTTTCTACGGCAACCGTCTCAGCTATCAGGGCGGGCGCATGTCGCTCGACTTCACCGGCGGCTACGGGCCCGAAGAGTTTTCACTGAAGCGCGCCAAACCCGGCAAGTACAAGGTCGAAGCGCAGTACTTCGGCGACCGCCAGCAGAAGGTCACCGGGCCGACCACACTGCAGGTCGCGCTGGCGACGAAGTTCGGTAGCGTCGAACAGAAGGAACAGGCGATCACGCTGCGTCTGAAAGGACGTTCAGAAACGATATACGTCGGCGAATTCGAAGTGAAATAACGCGGCTTGAGATCGCGCGGCGGGCAGCGGCCCCGCCCGCGCGATGGCGACAAACCGCATGTTAGACTGCAGTCGTTGCACCACATGTTTGGCGATAGACTGCTCGATGACATTTTTCTCACGCCCGCTATACCGCACGCTTGCACTGATTTTGTTGGCGCTGGCGGGCTGCACCCCGGTCGGCGAAGCTCCGCAGCTACGCATGATTGCCACCGATCCCGGCAGCGAAACCATACTCGGTCAGCAACAACGCTTTCACATCAAATTTTCAGTCACCGGCAAAACGCCGCTGGTGGTAACGCTCGAGCCGTATTTTCAGCAGCGGGCGCTGTCCGCCAATCTGGGCACCAGCGCGCCGGTCACGCTGCCGGCCGGCGGCGGCACCGCGGTGGCGCATATTTTTTTCTGGGGTGATTACGCCACGCGCGTCGACGAAATCCGCCTCGTGGCGCGCGCACCGAAACAGACGCAGACGCTGGCGGAGCTGACGCTGCCGGTAAAACTGTCGTGGGTGGCGCGCGAAATGGCGCCGCGCGAGCCGGCGGCATGGGTAAACGAAACACCCGCGCCGGCAAACCCGTCGCCGGCGCCCGACGAGCGCAGCCAATGGCTGGCCTTCGGCCTGGTCATTGCGGCGATTGCGCTCGGCGGTTTCGGCTCGCGCTGGCTGCGCAAGCGCCGGCGCGCGCGCCGGCGCGATGCCTGACGCTGTACGCAATCGCAACAGCGTTTAAAATGCGGTTTTACGCACGCTGACACGTCATCAATGAAAATTGCCGATCTGCGCCAGGAATACATGCGCGAGAGTCTGGACGAAGCCGTCGTCGCGCGCGACCCCATCGAACAGTTCACACGCTGGTTCGACGAAGCCATCAAGGTCGAGCATCCGATGCTGAACGCGATGACCCTCGCCACGGTGTCGGCCGAAGGCCGGCCGTCGGCGCGCATCGTGCTGTTGAAAGGCGTGGACAACGGCGGCTTCGTGTTTTTCACCAATTACAAATCGCGCAAGGGCCGCGAACTCACCGGCAATCCGGCGGCAGCCTTGGTGCTCTACTGGAGCGAACTCGAACGCGAAGTGCGCATCGACGGTCGCGTCAAAAAAATCACCGCGGCAGAATCGGACACTTATTTCGCCAGCCGCCCGCTCGGCAGCCGCCACGCCGCGATCGCCAGCCCGCAGAGCGAAGTGGTGGCCGATCGCGCAACGCTCGAGGCACGCTTCAAGGAAGCGGAAAAAACCGGCGCGCAACCGGTGCGGCCGTCACATTGGGGCGGCTACCGGCTGATACCCGATGCGATTGAATTCTGGCAGGGCCGTCCCAACCGCTTGCACGACCGCGTGCTCTATAGTCGCAAGGGCCGCGGCTGGGCAATCGAGCGACTGGCGCCCTAGCCGCGCACGCGGGCGCGGTGCTCTAGAAAAAGTGCTGCGCGAACCACCACGACACGGCGGCAATGAAGGCCGAACCCGGGATGGTGAAAATCCAGGCCCAGACGATATTGCCGGCCACCCCCCAGCGCACCGCGGATAATTTTTGCGCGGCGCCGACGCCGACAATGGCACCGGTGATGGTGTGCGTAGTCGATACAGGCACACCGAGGCTGGTAGCGATGAACAGCGTGGCCGCACCGCTCGCCGAGGCGGAAAAACCGCTGACCGGTTTTAACTTGGTAATGCGCATGCCCATGGTCTTGACGATGCGCCAGCCGCCAAACAGCGTGCCCAGGCCCATTGCCAGCTGGCACACCAAGATCACCCAGAACGGCAGGTCATCCGATGGTCCGATGGCGCTCGATGCAATCAGCAGCATCCAGATAATGCCCATGGTTTTCTGCGCGTCATTGCTGCCGTGCCCCAGACTGTAGAGCGCCGCAGAAACAAACTGCAGCCCGTTGAACAGCGAACCAACGCGGCGCGGCGTGCTGCGCGCGAACAGCCACGAAATCAGGATCATCAGGCCGGCGCCGAACAGGAATCCGAGCGAGGGTGAAATCAGAATCGCCGCCGCGGTTTTCAAAAACCCGGTGCCGACCAGCGTGCCGGTGCCGCCCTT
>JANXSE010000216.1 GCA_025356695.1 Betaproteobacteria bacterium | reverse complement strand
ACTTCGGGCAGGCGCAGCACTTTGTCGATGTCGGCATTGAGTTTGCGCACGATGTCATTGGGCACGCCCGAGGCGACCGAGATGGTGTACCACGGTGCGGCTTCGTAACCGGGCACGCCGACTTCGCTGATCGGCGGCACGTCGGGCAGGCTGGGCATGCGTTTCAAACTGGTGACGCCGAGCGCGCGAATGCGTTTGGCTTTGATGTAGGGCAGGCCGGTGGCGATGTTTTCGAACATCAGTTGCACTTGCCCGCCGATCAGGTCGGTCATCGCCGGCGCGCTGCCGCGATAGGGCACGTGTGTGAGTTTTGTGCCGCTCATGAACATGAAGAGTTCGGCGGCCATGTGCAGCGCCGAACCGTGGCCCGCCGAGCCATAGGCCAGGGCGCCGGGTTTGGCTTTGGCGAGCGCGATGAATTCCGGCACCGACTTCACCGGCAGCGAAGGGTGCACGATCAAGGCGCCGGCGCTCTCGGCGAGAATGATCACCGGCTTGATCTGCTTCGCCGGATCGTAGGTCAGGTTCGAGTACATCGAATACGCGGCATTGTGCGAAATGGTCGCCAGCATCAGCGTGTAACCATCGGCGGGCGCATTCACCACGACATCGGCACCGATGTGCCCGCCCGAACCCGAGCGGTTCTCCACCACCATCGAGCGGCCATAGAGGGCACCGAGCGGCTGCGCGACGACGCGCCCCAGCAGATCGGCAATGCCGCCTGGCGCATAGGGCACGACGAGACGAATCGGGCGCGACGGATAATCCGCGGGTTGTGCCAGCGCGAGCGCGGGCACTACAGCGGCTGCGGCCAGCAGGCTGGAAAAAAATGTGCGGCTCACCATGGTGCTCCCCCCGTTTTTTGACTGTTCTTTTGTTTGCCCGGACGCATCACGCGCCGTGGCTTGATCGAACGTTATCTTAGCGGTGCGGCGGCGCCGCTTCCACTGTTTTCAGCGTTGCGTTGCGGTGGCCACGGCCCACTCGACGCAGGGGCGCTGCTCGAACGGCAGGTCCCATTGCTGCGCGTTGCCGGCATCGACGATGGTGGTCGGCAGCATGATTTGCGGCGGCACTGTTTCACCGCGCAGGCGGCGCACCAACGCTTCGACGGCGAGCGCGGCGAGATTCATCGCGTTGAAATTGGCCGTCGCCAGCAGCGCGCCGTTTTTGACGGCAGCCACCGCTTCGGGGATAGCGTTCACACCAACGACGATGGCCGTGCGGTTCGCTGCGCGCAGCGCGTCGATGGCGCCGAGTGCCATCACGTCGTTGGCGGCAAGCACGGCGTCAATGTGCGGTGTGGTTTCCAGCAGTTTCGCCATTGCCACGCGCGCCGGCTCGTATTGATAGGCGCCGTAACAGCGGCCGACGACGCGGATGCCGGGAAATTTTTCCGCCGCGGCGCGAAAGCCGCTCGCGCGATCGACGCTAGTGCTCGAATCGGCGGAGGCTTCGATGACGATGACGTCACCCTTGCCCGCCATGTGCGCGAAGAGATACTGCGCCAATGCGCTGCCGAGTTCGACGTCGTCGGACCCGACGAAGGTGTCCCAGCGGCCTTGCGTCGTGCGGCTGATGAAACCGGCCAGCGGCAGGCCGGCGGCATTGATCTCGGCCACCGCAGCGTTGACGCGTGTGGGATGCACGGCGGAGAGCGCAATCGCGTCGGCGCCCTCGTCGATGGCGCGCCGGATCAGCGTGTTTTGTTCGTCGGCGTCATCAGGCACCCGCGGCACGTAATGCACGGCCACAGCGCCAAACTGCGCGGCAATGCGATCGGCGCCGAGACGCGCTGCCGCGTAGGCGGGATTGAGCAGATTCTTCGTGAAGACGGCGATTTTCATATAGCCCCAGCCTCCGCCGTACATTTCCTGCGAATTGGCGGGCACAGAAATCAAAATTTCAGCTCTCGACGGACAGAGTGATGTGAGGAAAGGGAATGTGTCGGTGGGGGTTTACGGATACATCGCCCAGCCGACGCGATTGGTTTTCGCTTTGAAGAAATGGCCCTGCGTGGTGGTGACAAAGAGTGTGGTCATGTCGGCGCCGCCGAAGCAACAGTTGGTCGGGCGGATTGCCGGCACCGGATGCGTTTCGAGCACGCGGCCGCTCGGTGCGAAGACGGTGATCATGGGGCCGGGGCCGCTGACTTCCCAGCCGTTGGTGGCAACGATATTGCCGTCGCGGTCGAGACACATGCCGTCGATGCCGCGATGCACGCCGCGCGCATCCGCGCCCCAGGTGAACAGCGTGTTGTAGGCGCCGAGACTGCCGTCTTCTTTGATCGGGTAAGCGCGCAGCTCGCGCGGGATGTCTTTCGCGTAACCGCTTTCGGCAACGTAGAGCGTGTGGTTGTCCGGTGAAACGAGAATGCCGTTGGGCATGGTGGTGTCGAAAGTGACGCGCGTGATGGTGACTTTGCCGTCGGCCTGCGGGTCGAGACGGAACACCGATTGGTGATCGACTTCCATCGTCGAGCCCTTGTCCCAGTTGCCGCTGTTGACCGGGTTGGTAAACCAGATGCGGCCACGGCGGTCGATGGCAAGATCGTTCGGCGTGTTGAGGCGCTTGCCTTCGAAGTTGTCGCAGAGGACGGTGTTTTTGCCATCGGCGTCAAAACGCAGAATCGAACGCCCGCCCGAGCAGCAGCCGTAGAGTTTGCCGGCAGCGTCGTGCGCCAGCCCGTTGGTGCGGTTGGTGCCTTCGCGCGCCACGGTGATGGCGCCCGACTTCGGGTCGTAACGCATGATGCGGCTGGCTTGTATGTGCGTGAAGAACAGAAACTCGCCGTCCCAGACGGGGCCTTCGGTGAGCGGCACGTCGCCGGGTTTGACGAGAAGTTCGAAATTCCATTGCATGATTGTTCCACTTCAAAGTTGGGCGAACCGGATTATTGCTTTGTCACGCCGTCTTTGCCAATCACAAACACCATCATGTCTTCACCGAGCACCAGCGGGCCGGCGTAGGTGCTGCGCGTCGCGTCTTCGACGTCTTTTTCCGTCGGCGCAGGCACCGTGGGGTCGCCCTGCAGGACAAAGTGATAATAGACGGCGAGTTTGGGTTTGGCGCGTGCAAATGCGCTGCCGGCCTCCTGCGGTTTGGTGTGGTGGGCAAGGATGGTACGCACGCGTTCGGATTTGGCGAGCAGCTCTTCTTTCGCCATCGCCACCTGATGCACCAGCAGATCGACGCCGGCGGCGTGTTTGATCAGGTTTTCGCTGAAACGTGTGTCGCCGGAGATGACGACCGAACGGCCGTCGTAATCAATGCGGAAACCGAATGCGGGTTTGATCAGTTCGCCGTGATCGACTTCGATGGCGCTGACCTTGACGCCGTTGCGCTCGTAGACCACGCCGGCGGCCATCTCGGTGGCATTGATGCCGGCGGCGCTGCGCGACAGGTTTTGATCGGCGACCCGCGTATCGACGTCCCACTGAAAAGTTTTCTGCATGCTCTCCATCATCGACCGGGTGCCGGCCGGGCCCCACACTTTCAGCGGCTGCGTGCGCGTGCCGAACGGCGAATCGAGCCAGCCGGTGAGCCACAGGTCGGGAATGCCGACCACATGATCGGAATGCAAATGCGTGATGAAAAGCGCGTCGACGGCACCGAGTTTGACGCCGGCCTGTGCCAGGCGCTGCGTGCAACCGCGGCCACAGTCGATCAACAGGGTTTCCTTGCCGGCCTGCACCAGTACCGCGGGGCCGAAGCGCTTTAGCACCGGCGGCGGGCTACCGGTGCCAAGCAAGGTGACTTTGAAATCGGGCTGCTGCGCAGCGGCGGCGCACGACAAAACCGCCGCAAACAAAGCGACCAAAAATGTTTTCAAGGTTTTCTCCCGATGTGCGCGCCGCATGCGGCGCTGCTTTAACAGGCGAGGCGACGGCCGAGTGTTTCGACCGCCGCCTGCACTGAACTTGCCTATTGCACCGGACACAACGGCATCGTTTTAATTATTCGCCGCCTCCCTTGCCCGGCTACCACCTCCTTCGAGCACGGCCATTCTACGACGATGCTGTACGGATGCAAGCACCAGATGCGGGCGCGCGCGTGCGGGCGGAAGCCGGCCGCCCGAATTGATCAGGAGCAAAATTTTTGTGTTGGCGACCGCGGCAGGCGGCGCGCGTTATTTGCTGCGCTCGACGCTGTTCGCCACCGCCCTGACGCCGGCGCGGGCAACGTCCACACCCGCCCCCACCACGTTGGCGCCGACTTTGACGACAGTGGCGCCGGTGCTGACGGCGGCATCGGTGACAGCCACCACCGAGCAGCCCTGCAACAGAGCGACGAAGACGGGCAGTGCCATTGCACCGCCCGCCCTCGTCATTGCTGCAACAACACGCATCGTCTAACGACGACCGTCGTGCCTGCCGCCATGATGGCTGTGGCCGCGATGATGCTCGCTGCGGTGGCCGTGACGCGAGCTGCCGTGGTGTTGCGTTTGTTGAAAGCCGTGACCGCCGCGATGGTCGAAGTCACGCGCCTGTGCCGCCGACACCGAAAGGCCGAGTGCCGCGGCGACGGCCAGCGCCGTCAGGCTTTTTGCGAACGTGCGATTGGCAAACATGGTGTTCTCCTCGTAACGCGGTGACAGTCCACCGCACAAGGCACAGCCTACGCGCCGCAACGCCGGCGGCGAGCACTCTTACACGCCATTACAGCGCTTACAGATTTGTTACACAGCGTGATGCGGTGATACGCAGCGGCGACGGTGCCATTTGCGGCGGAGAGGTCTAATATGGCGTTCCAGTTCCGTTTGCAGGCCGGACGGGTCTGTTGTTATCGCCGACCAATGCACAAAAATTAATTCTGCCGGAGGAATGGTCATGAAACTGCGTCACGCCATCGCACTGGTTCTTGCCGCGTGCGTCACATCCGCCGCCGCCAGTGAATTTCCCGCCAAACCGATCCGCATCATCGTGCAATTCACGCCGGGCACCTCGACCGACGTGCTGGCGCGTTTGATCGCGGCGAAGATGAGCGACCACTGGAACCAACAGGTGGTCGTCGATAACAAGCCGGGGGCGGGCGCGGTGGTCGGCACCGAACTGGGCGCGAAGGCCGCACCCGATGGTTATACCTTGACGATGGCGGTATCGAGCGCCTTCGGCATCAACCCGACGCTGTACTCGAAACTGCCCTACGATGCGATCAACGATTTCGCGCCGATCGCGAACCTGGGTTTAACGCCGCAGACGCTGGTGGTGAGCCCCGCCGAGAGCTACAAAACGGTGAAAGAGTTCGTCGCCGCGGCCAAGGGCAAACCGGGCAGCATCAATTTCGCCTCGCTCGGCAGCGGCTCGACCAGCCATCTGACCACCGAGATGTTCGCCGCCGTCGCCGGCATCAAGTTGAACCACGTGCCGTTCAAGGGCAGCGCCGATGCGCACACGCAGATCATCGGCGGCCAGGTGCCGATGATGTTCGATGCGATTCCGGCGACACTGCCGCACATCAAATCGGGCCGCCTGCGCGGGCTCGGCATCGCGACGCTGCAACGCTCGGCATTTTTGCCCGATCTGCCGACGATCGCCGAATCGGGCTACACCGGCTTTGAAGCCGTCGGCTGGATCGGCATCGCGGCACCGGCAAAAACCCCCGCGGCAATCCTCAACAAGCTCAATGCCGAAATGGTGCGCATCCTCGGTGAGGCCGATGTGAAAGAAAAACTCAACACGCTGGCCTTCACACCGGTGGGCGACACGCGCGAGCATTTCGCCGCCTACATCAAAGTGGAAATCGCCAAATGGGGTGCCGCGGTGAAGGCCTCGGGCGCGAAGGCCGATTGATGCGCCCAGCTGTTGTCGTGGCGCTGGCCTGCGCCGCCGGCATCAACATCGCCGCTGCGCAGGATTACCCGGCGCGGCCGATCCGCTTCATCGTGCCCTCGGCGACGGGCGCCACCACCGATGTGCTGGCGCGCCTCACCGCGCAGAAAGTCGTCGAGCAGTTCGGCAAACAGCTGATTCTCGACAACCGGCCCGGCGCCGGCAGCGTGATCGGCACTGACATGGTGGCAAAGGCGCCCGCCGACGGCTACACCATCGGCATGCTGTATACGACGCACACCGCCAACGCGAGCCTGCAGAAGCTGCCCTACGATCCGATCGGCGATTTTTCCCACATCACCATGTTGACGTCGTCGCCGCTGTTGCTGGTGGTGGCGCCCTCGCTCGGCGTGAACTCGGTGCGCGAATTGATCGCCCTGTCGAAAATCAAACCGCTCAACTACGGCTCGGCCGGTGTCGGCAGCGGCGGCCATATGTCGGGCGAACTGTTTCGCATGATGGCCGGGATCAACGTCGTGCATATTCCGCACAAGGGCGCCGCCCCCGCATCGATCGACGTTGCCGCCGGCAACCTCGCCTATCAATTCGCCTCGCAGATCACCACGCAGGCGCTGCTGAAAGGCGGGCGTCTCAAAGCGCTGGCGGTAACGAGCGCGAAGCGCGCTGCTTCGCTGCCTGAGGCGCCAACGGTGGCCGAGTCCGGCCTGCCCGGCTTTGAAGTATTGAACTGGTTCGGCCTGACAGCACCGGCGAAACTGCCCGCCCCCATCGTCGCCAGACTCAACACGGCGTTCGCGCGCGCGCTGCAGTACCCCGATGTACGCGACAAACTCGTCGCCGAAGGTTCGGAACTGGTCGGCAATTCGGCAGCCGAGTTCACCGCGTTTCTGAAAAGCGATCTGGCAAAGTGGGCGAAAGTCGTCAAGGAAGCCGGCATCAAGATCGATTGAGTCGCGCCGCAACGGCGGCAAATCCACCGCGCGAAGTTGTAAAATCACGCCTCCGCGCCGCAACGGCGCGCCCCCTCACATTCATGCAGGAGCACGTGCCTTGACGCAGGATCTTGAAAAGTTGAAAGAGTGGATCGGTCAGAAAGAAACCGACATCGATTACGTGACGATCCCGTCGGTGCACCGGCTGGCAGCAACGCTTGACCGCGATGACCCGATGCCGAAGTTCGGCGACGCGCTGCCATTGGGCTGGCATTCGATCCTGTTTCCGCGCGTGGTGCGCCATTCGCAGGTCGGCAAAGACGGCCACCCCGAGCGCGGCGATTTTCTGCCGCCGGTGCCGCTGCCGCGCCGCATGTTCGCCGGCAAGCGCATCACGATTCACCATCCGCTGCTGGTGGGTGATGAAGTCAAACGCGAATCGACCATCATGAGCGTGATGCCGAAAACCGGCCGCACCGGCCAGATGGTGTTTGTGACGGTGAAGACCGACATGCTCAGCCCGCGCGGCGTGGCGATCACCGAAGAGCAGGACATCGTCTATCGCGAAGAACCGGCGAAAGGCGCGCCGCCGCCCGAACCGCAACCCGCACCCGGCACGGCGGTATGGACGAAGACCGTCACACCCGATCCGGTCATGCTGTTCCGTTATTCGGCGCTGACCTTCAACGGCCACCGCATCCATTACGATCATCCGTATGTGACGCAGACCGAGGGCTACCCCGAGCGCGTGATGAACGGTGGCCTCACCACGCTGCTGGTGTTCGAGCTGGCGCACGCGCATGCAAAAACCCCGCTGAAATTCGTGGCCTCGCGCAACGTGCGACCGATGTTCGTCAACCGCCCGATTGCCGTCTGCGGCGAACCGTCGGCCGACGGCAAATCCGCGAAACTGTGGACGCTCGACGACCAGGGCGCGCTGTCGCTCAGCGCCACCGCGGAGTTTCAATAATGTCGGGCGGACCGCTCGAGGGTGTGCGCGTCGTCGACCTCACTTCGGTGGTGGTCGGCCCGCTGGCCACGCAGATCCTCGCCGATCACGGCGCGGAAATCATCAAGGTCGAATCCGGGGCCGGCGACCTGGTGCGCCAACTGAACGGCAAGTCGGTGACGCCCGGCATGGGCGCAAAATTTCTGCACCTGAACCGCAACAAGCGTTCGATCGTGCTCGATCTGAAACAGGCCACCGGCATGGAAGCGCTGAAACGCCTCATCGCCAAAACCGACGTGCTGGTGTGGAACGTGCGGCCGGCGGCGATGGCGCGGCTCGGCCTCTCATACGAAGACGTGAAGAAGATCAATCCGAAAATCGTGTATTGCGGTTTGTACGGGTTCGGTCAGGACGGACGCTATAAAGACAAGCCCGCCTACGACACCATTATTCAGGGCGCAGCGGGCATGGCGGCACTGCATCATCGTGCTACCGGCGAGCCACGCTACGTGCCGATGGTGGTGGCCGACAAAACGGTCGGCATGATTGCGGTGCAGATGATCATGATGGCGCTCTACCGCCGCGAAAAAACCGGCGAAGGCAGCTCGATCGGCATTCCGATGTTCGAGAACCTCGTCAAGTTCGTGCTCGAAGAGCATATGTATCTGACCACGTTCGAGCCGCCGCTCGGCGGCACCGGCGACCCGCGCCTGCTCGATCCGCAAACAAAACCGATTCCGACCAAAGACGGCTACATCTGCATTTCAGCCAACACCAATCCACAGGCTTTCGGTTTGTTCGATGCGATCGGCCGGCCGGAATTGAAGGAAGATCCGCGGCTATCGAGCGTGCAGGCGCGTTTCGCCAACGTCTCGTACTACTTCGAAGTGCGTAACGCCGCGTTCTCGGTGAAAACCACCGCCGAATGGCTGAAGCTGCTCGACGAAAACGACGTGCCGGCAATGCCCTACCACACGCTCGAGAGCGTGCAGGAAGATCCGCATCTGACCGACGCGGGGTTTTTCCTGACCAGGGACCATCCGACCGAAGGCAAAATCCGCGAAATGCGTTTGCCCAACGTGTGGTCCTGCGGCACACGCAAAGAGTGGTCGCCGGCGCCGAAGCTCGGCCAGCAATCGGTGGAAGTGCTGCGCGAGTACGGTTTCGACGATGCCGCGATCGAACAAATGGTGGCGTCGGGCGTGACAGTCGACGGCAAACTTAAATAGCACTACGGCAAAACCAGCTCATTCCCGCGAAAGCGCGAATCCAGTCGGCGATTGATGCGACATGCAGTCGAATTCCTGGACACCCGCTTTCGCGGGAGCGACGAGGGTTTTAGACCTTTTTTAGCGTTGACTATGGAGAGAACCCCATGAAGATCGCAAAACTCGCAACGTCCCTGCTTGCCGCGGCGCTCTTCGCGCTGCCGGCAATCGCAACTGCGGCGGAATACCAGCCGGAGCCATTTCAACCGGGCAAAGACGTGATCTGGCTGCCCACACCCGACGCGCTCGTCGCCAAAATGCTCGATCTCGGCGCAGTCACGGCAAAAGATTTTGTCATCGACTTGGGCTCCGGCGACGGCCGCACGGTGATTGCCGCGGCCAAACGCGGCGCACGCGCCATGGGCATCGAATACAACCCGGACATGGTCGAATTCGCCACGCGCGCGGCGGCCAAAGAAGGCGTGGCGGGCAAGGTGAAGTTCGTCAAAGCCGACCTCTTCGAAGCGGACTTCAGCGAAGCGACGGTGATCACCATGTATCTCTTGTCGTCACTCAACATGAAGCTGCGGCCGAAACTGCTCGAGCTCAAGGCCGGCACGCGCATCGTCTCGCATGCCTTCGACATGAGCGAGTGGAAACCCGACAACACGGTGACGGTTGAGGGCCGCAATGCGTATCTGTGGATCGTGCCGGGAAAAGTTACAGGAACGTGGCAAAGCACGCACGGCGAACTCACGCTGAAGCAGCATTTCCAGTTTTTCGAGGGCACACTGAAGTCGGGCACCGGAACGGTGCAGATCAGCAACGGCCAAATTAACGGCGATCAATTAACGTTTTCGAGCGGGCTGTCGCAGTTCAGCGGACGCATCAGCGGCACGCATATCGATGGCACGGTCAAAGGTGCTTCCATGGGGGCGTGGAGCGCCACCTTGCGCAGCGACATTCCGGTATCATCGCCCAAAAGCCCCTGAACACATCAAGTCATCCTGCCTACAGCCCCCCGCCCCTCACGGAGACCACGCATGTCCCTATTGCAGTCATTGCAACGTCCGCTCTTTGCGCTGCTGTTCACCGCGTTTTCTGTGGTCGCGGGTGCCGCCGATTACGCGCCGCAGATCGGCCAGGACGGCAAAGACGTCATCTGGGTGCCGACACCGCAGGCGCTGATCGAAAAGATGCTCGATGCGGCCCGGGTCACGCCGAACGATTATGTGATCGACCTCGGTTCGGGTGACGGCCGCACGGTGATCGCCGCCGCCAAGCGCGGCGCGAAGGCCCTCGGCATCGAATACAACCCCGACATGGTCGAACTGTCGAAAGCCAGTGCGGCGAAAGAAGGCGTCAGCGCAAAAGCAAGCTTCGTCAAAGCCGACATTTTTGAGAGCGATTTTTCGCAGGCGACGGTGATCACGATGTATCTGCTGCCGCAGCTCAATCTGAAACTGCGGCCGAAACTTCTCGATCTGAAACCCGGCACGCGCATTGTCTCGCACGCCTTCACGATGGACGACTGGCGCGCCGACGAGACCGTCACCGCGCAGGACAACCCCTCTTACAGCCGCACCGCCTATCTGTGGATCATACCGGCGAAGGTCGAGGGCACTTGGCAAACGCCGCAGGGCGAAATTTCCTTCAAGCAGACCTTCCAGATGCTCACCGGCACTTTAAAATCCGGCGGCAGCGCCACGCCCATCGACAACGGCCGTCTGCGCGGCGATCAAATTACCTTCGCCGTCGGCGGCACCGAATATAGCGGGCTGGTCAACGGCAGCTCGATGCAAGGCAGCATGCGCGGTGGCAACAGCGGCAACTGGAGCGCGACACGGTTGGGCGGCCGATAGCCGAATGGCCGGGGTGTTTATTTCGATCAACGTCAAGCGGGGGACTCATGATCAATAAAAAAATTCTGCGGGGATTTCAGGCCCTGCTCGTCTGTGCATTCACGGCCAGCGGCGTTGCCGCGCAGGCGGCGGACAAACCGTTCGAACCGTACTCGGGGCAACCGGGCAAGGACGTGGTGTGGGTGCCGACCGCACAGCCGATGGTCGACCGCATGCTCGATCTCGCCCAGGTCAAAGCGGGCGACGTGCACTTCGATCTCGGCTCGGGCGACGGCCGCACCGTCATCACCGCGACGAAACGCGGCGCCAAATCGACCGGCATCGAATACAACCCGGACATGGTCGAACTGTCGAAGGCCAACGCCGCCAAGGAAGGCGTGCCCGGCGCGGTCTTCATGAAGGCCGACCTCTTTGAAACCGATTTCTCACAGGCGACGGTGATCACGCTGTTTCTGCTGCCGGACATCAATCTGAAACTGCGGCCAAAGATCCTCGACATGAAGCCCGGCACGCGCATCGTCTCCAACACTTTCACGATGGGCGAGTGGAAATCCGACGAATCGGCGACGGTCGAGGAAAACAAGGGCTGCAGCTATTACTGCACGGCACTCCTGTGGATCGTGCCGGCGAAAGTGGCGGGCAACTGGCAGCTCGGGCAAGGTGAACAACTGACACTGACGCAGGAATTCCAGATGCTCGGCGGCTCGCTGAAGAGTGGCGACAAGTCGGTGCCGATCTGGAACGCACGCATGCGCGGCGACATCATCAGCTTCACCGCCAACAACGTCGAATACGCCGGCCGCGTCAGCGGCAACACCATGAGCGGCAAACTCGGCGGCAGCGGCGCGCCCTGGACGGCGACCCGCGGCAGCAAGCCGGCGGCAAAGTAATCTGACAACCGAACACCAATCACGGCGCGACAGCGCGGAGACAACATGGCGGCAAAACAATCAGGCATCGTAATCATCGGCGGCGGCATCATGGGCGGCGACATCGCCACCATCTTCGCCGCCGGCAACTGGGCCGTGCACGTGATGAGCCCGTCGCAGAAAACGCGCGACGCGCTGCCGGCGCGCGTCGCCGCCGGCCTCGGCAAGGTCGGCGCCGATGCGGGCCTGCTGAAGAACCTGAAGATGTACGACAACCTTGAGGCGATCGCCTGGGCCGACATCGATCTGGTGATCGAAGCGGCGACCGAAAACCTTGAACTCAAGCGCAAACTCTTCTCGCAACTCGAAACGCTGGCGCGCCCCGAGATTCCGCTGGCGAGCAACACCTCGAATTTCCAGATCGGCGAAATCGGCAAACATTTAAAAACGCGTGCGCGCGTCGCCGGCGTGCATTACTTCATGCCGGCGCACCTGGTGCCGCTGGTGGAAATCATCAAGGCCGATTTCACCGACGTGAAAGTCTGCGACTGGCTGGAGAACAACCAGCGCGATCTGGGCAAGATGCCGGTGCGCGTGAACAAGGACATTCCGGGTTTCATCGGCAACCGCCTGCAGCACGCCATGATGCGCGAGGCGCTCTATTTGATCAGCGACGGCGTGGTCTCACCCGAGGGCGTGGACGCTGCGGTGCGCTACGGTTTCGGTTTCCGTTTCCTCGCCTGCGGCCCGATGATGCAAAAAGAAATGTCGGGCTGGGACACCAACTACTACGCCGCGACCTCGCTCTACCCGGACCTGCACGCCGACAAGGCGGCTGCGCCCGTGGTCAAGGCCATGATCGACCAAGGCCATCTTGGCATGAAGACCAAGCAGGGCATGTGGAGCTGGGACGACGACGGCATCAAAAAGGAAAAAGACCGCATCGAGAAAGTGCTGCAGCAGGCGTTGACCATTCTCAACGCCGATATGAAGAAATAGCGGCACGCCGATGCGCGGCACGTTCATGCAACGGTTTGGCGCGGCGGCGCTGGTGCTGGCCGCGGCCGGCGCCGTAGCGCAAAGCTACCCGACCAGGCCGGTGCGCCTGATCGTGCCCTTCCCCGCCGGCGGCGGCATCGATTTTGTCACGCGCGCACTGGCGCCCAAGCTCAGCGAATACATGGGGTACAGCTTCGTTGTCGACAACCGTTCGGGGGCGAGCGGCACCATCGGCACCGATGCGGTGGCAAAAGCGCCGGCCGACGGTTACACGCTGCTGGCGACTTTCTCCAGCCACACACAGAACGCCTCGCTCTACGCCAAATTAAGTTACGACACGGTGCGCGATTTCGCGCCCGTCACGCAGATAGCGACCGTCGCCAACATTCTCGTCGTCAATCCGGCGATGCCGGTGAAGACGGTGAAGGAACTTGTTGCGCTGGGGAAAAAACGGCCCGGCGAAATTCTCTACGCGTCGATCGGCAACGGCACGCCGTCGCATCTGTCTGCCGAGCTGTTCGACAACATGGCCGGCATCAAGATGACGCACGTGCCCTACAAGGGTGCCGCACCGTCGATGATTTCGCTGCTGTCCGGGGAAACGCAACTGACATTCACCACTGTGCTGGTAGCGCTGCCGCATGTGAAAAGCGGCCGCCTGCGCGCGCTCGGCGTGGCGTCGCTGAAACGCGCCGCCGTCATGCCCGACGTGCCGACCATCGACGAAGCCGGCGTGCGCGGTTACGAATCGAACGCCTGGTACGGGCTGCTGGCACCGGCCAAAACGCCGCCCGCGATTGTCGAGCAGCTGCACCGCGAAACGGTGCGCGCACTGCAATCACCGGATTTTCGCGGCAATCTGACCAATCAGGGCGCCGAACCGGTCGGCAATACGGGCGACCAGTTCAACGTGATCATCAAAGACGAAATCGAGAAGTGGCGCAAGCTGGTGCAAACCCTGGGGCTCAAGGCCGACTAGCGGGCAGTTCGTAGGGTGCGCACCGCGCACCAATCAAGGCAGTATCGCGTGCGCGGTGCGCACCCTACCTATAGACCAACTCGATACAGTAAGGAGTTTCAATTGAATTACATGACCCCGCTAGAGGTGATTTCCCTCTATCCCAAACACAACTACACACTGCAAAGCCTGTTCGAAACGCGCCGCCAGGCCAATCCGTCCAAACCCTTCATCCTGTTCAAGGATCAGACCTGGACATGGGGCGAGTTTGCCGATGCGATCGAACGCACGGCGCGCGTGCTGGCCGGCCGCGGCGTGAAAAAAGGCGACCGCGTGGCGATCATGGCGACTAACACCTACGCGCACGTGATGCTGATGTTCGCACTGGC
>JANXSE010000199.1 GCA_025356695.1 Betaproteobacteria bacterium | reverse complement strand
CCGAAACGGGCGGCCAGCGCGGCAACAATCTGCAGCGCAAACGCATGCCGTGAAACGGCACCGCGTCCGGCAATATGCAAGGTCTGGCGCAGATCAAGGAGATCGATGCCGAGGCGATCGACCAGTCGCCGCGTCACCCGTGCGAGCGTTGCCGCCGAGGTGGGGCTGCCGGTCTGATCGGCAGCAACACCGAATCGCAGCTGTGCGCGGGCCAGACGGCAGATGGTGCGGCAGAAATTTTCACCGTGAACGCCGTAGACCCAGCTCGTTCGCGCCAGAATATGCGCGCAACCCGATTTAACGATGGCCTGCTCGCCGGCGAGTTTTGACAATCCATAGACATTCAGCGGGGACGTTGCATCGGTTTCAACGTAGGGCGCGGCTTTTTTACCGTCGAATACATAGTCGCTGGAAAAATGAATCAAACAGCCGCCCGATTTTTTCTGCTGTTCTGCAATAATCGACGGCGCGTCGCGATTGATCGCCATTGCTGCGGGCGCATCGCTTTCAGCAAGATCCACGGCGGTGAACGCCGCCGCATTGATCACGATCATCGGCTTTAACCTGCCGAGCACGTCTTTAATGGCGGCAGGTTCGGCCAGATCCAGTTCTTTGCGACCGAGTGCGACGACGTCGTTTTTACCGGCAAAAGCGGCAACCAGCGCGGCGCCGATCTGGCCGCTCTTGCCCAATATCAGGATGCGCGTCATGCGTACTTGTCGGCATTGCGGAAACTGGAGGCCGCGGCATTGGCCCTGGTCAATATGGGCGGGCTCTGAATCGGCCAGTCAATTTTCAAGTCAGGGTCGTTCCATGCGATGCGACGCTTTGACGACGGGTTCCAGTAATCAGTAACCTTGCAGTTGACTTCTGCGGTGTCCGACAGTACGAGGTAGCCATGTGCGCAACCCGCCGGAATCCACAGTGACTGCCCGGACAAGGCGCCGAGCCGGATCGCCACCGATTTTCCAAAGCCGGCGGATTGTTTTCGCAGGTCAACCGCAACGTCGAATATTTCGCCTGCGCTGACGCGTATCAGCTTACTTTGCGGGAACGCGATCTGATAATGCAGGCCGCGCAGCACGTTTTTTTTCGAGCGCGTGACGTTGTCCCGAACAAAATGTGCGGCGCTGCCGGGCTCGCGCAAAAATACCTTTGCGTTGAAACTTTCGAAAAAACAGCCGCGTTCATCTTCGAATACGGCCGGTTCGAAAAGTTTCGGCTCGGGCAAGTCGAGATTTCCAACCTTCAATCCGCCTCCCGATTGTCGATGTGCGAACGAATAACAGACTGCGGCGTCGCGCGAACGCCCAAGCGCCGGCGCCGGATATTTGCGGCGTCAAGCGTTCAAAACGAGAATTGTGTCGACGGTTTGTTTGCCGGCGCAGCGGTGGCGGGCGCCGGCTTCAGTGCCTTGATGTCGTAGAGCAGAAGTGCGCGTTCGATACCCGCTTCCTCGATGCGTTCTACACCGTGGAACGCGTTGGGTGTTTTCATGAAGGCAAATAATGTATTCGGCACGTACGGCATGGTAAGCAGGCGGCGAAATCCGTCAAATGAGTGATGCCGGTTTCCGTCGCAGGTAAATGACGGATCCTTGGGCAGATACATCGAGGTGCCGAGATGGGGTTTGGAGTCGTCCGCCGGCAGATAAAACAGCAGTGAAAGTACTTTGGACGGCGTATCGGTATGCGGCCCCAGTTGGTAGTTCGTGCGATCCTGAATGACCAGCGCCTCGTGATTAAATTGCATGGCGCCCGGATTTTCGAATCGCAGCTTCAGCAGGGGGGCGAATTTTTGCAGAACGATGCTGCCGAATTGCCCGCCGAGCAGCCAGCTCGCGGTCTGGTCCCAGAAGCTGCGGTAGGGTTCAATCAGCGCGCCGACTTCGGGCGGCGTCAGCGGCAACACTACGCGCTCGTCGGGATAGTCGCTGCCGACCCGGCCCATTGATTTGAGCGATTTGTACGCGCTGGCCGGCGGCAGGTGCGCGCGCAAATCGCGGTAAAAATCTGCGGGAAACACATCGTGCACCAGAATGTGCGGGTACGGAAACATCTGGACGGGGGCGTTGGCGACCCGGTAAATCAACTGCGTTTCAGCGTTTAAAAACATATTCCGCGCATCCTTTAAAGGCGCCGCTCTTGCGTTCCGCCGCCGCAACCTGCGCAGCATCGTGTTTGAATCCACGGGCGTTCAGAAAGGCAACCATTTCCATGTGGTCGGCGAGGTTCTGGTTGACTTCGATCAGCAGGGATCGCAGCTTGCCGCCTTCGATTATTTTTTTTGCGCCGGTGATCACTTTCGGCTCGAAGCCATCAACGTCAATCTTGATATGGTCGGGTTCAGGTACCACGCCGCTCGCGACAAGCTCATCCAGGGGGGCCGAAACGCAGCCTTGGGAAAATGCCGGTTTCATCGGTTGATGCCTGAAGTCGACCTGTTCGCCGAGCGAATGGCAGGATCCTCCGGCGCCGAATTGGGACAAATGCAGCTGACTGAGCCCGGCCTGATCGGAAATGGCAAGACAGTAGGCGCTGACGAGATTTTCCAGCCCGTTGAGCAGTATATTGCGGTTCAACAGCGCATAATTTTGCGACTCGGGCTCGAACGCAAAGACGCGGGCGGCGCGTGTTTTTGCCGCCCAAATCGTGTACATGCCGACGTTTGCGCCGACGTCCACGAGTACGTCATCGGCGCTAAATCCGCTTATCCATTCAAGCGTAATCGGTTCTTTTTCAAACAGCGAATCGACCCGCCATTTTGTAAATGTATTGGGGGTGACGTACGCGACCGCAATGTCGCCGAACTTCAATTCCGTACGAGGATTGAGTTTTTCGTATTCTTCTAGGGTGATCACGGCCGCTTTTTGTATCGGTTAGGTTAGCGTGGAAGAATTCTAGCATTTCGTTCCCGGCGCCGCGCTGTCCCGGCTGCAGGCAGTCAGCGCCGGGCGCGCATGCTAAAATTTTGCCGTTAACCGGCATTTGGCCGGACGGAAGTAGCGGAATATTTAACGAAAGCGGCGGCGCCCATGAGTGAGCCAGCACTGATTACCGAAGAATATCGCAAGATGCAGCAGCAACTGCATCAGAACCCGAACTACGGCGTGGCCTCCGTGCACTATGCGCCGCTGGTCGCCCAGGTGATACAGACGGTGGGGGCGCAGGAGTTGCTCGATTACGGCGCGGGCAAAGGGCGCCTCGGGCTGACCCTGAAGCAGCAGATGAATCGCCCGTTGACGATCAGACACTATGATCCGGCGATTCCCGAGTGGGCGGCACCCGCGCAACCATGCGGATTGGTGGCCTGCATAGACGTGCTTGAACATATCGAACCGGTATTGCTCGACAATGTTCTTGATGACCTGCAGCGGGTTACGCAGGGCGTTGGCGTATTCACTGTGCACACAGGTGCTGCGGTCAAAGTGTTGCCGGACGGGCGCAACGCGCACTTGATTCAGCAGGGCCCGTCCTGGTGGCTGCCAAAATTTCTTACGCGCTTTGAACTGGCCCGGTTTGAAAGAATGCAGAACGGATTTTGGATCATCGTTGAGCGCAAGCCCGATGCTGCCGATAAATCCGGCGTGCAATAGACCGCGGTAACAACGAACGACTGCTTGCCCGCGGGATCCGCCCGGGCAGTTGTAATCAGGGCGCTGTGACCGGATAAGCGGTTTGAAGATCGCCGAACAGGCGGTTAAGCGCCTCGTCCCAGTCGCCATCGATTTTCTGCCGGTAGACCGTAAAACCGGGAAACCACGGCGACGCCTCGCCGCGCGCCATCCAGCGCCATTCCGGTGGGCACGGCACCAAGACGCGCGCGGTTTTGCCGACACCGGCACGCAGGTGCATATTCGTGTTGCTGACACCGACGTAATCGTTTATTTCGGCCAGCAGCGCGAGCATTCCCTCG
>JANXSE010000155.1 GCA_025356695.1 Betaproteobacteria bacterium | reverse complement strand
GCGGGTGTGGAGCCGGCGTTGAAGCCGCTGCGAAAGTAAGCCGGGCGTTCAGATCTGTAGGGCGCAATAACAAACGGTCATTGCGCCCTACAAGGCCGCGTCATTTTCTCGCAACCATCTCAATCCACAGCCCCGCTTCCCCTTGAGAGCCGCCGAGCAGCACAGCCGCGCCGGGGGAAGTCGGCGAGCACTGTCTGAGCCCTCGCAGTTTCATCGCGAGGGCGAGTTGCGCAGCCGCCCGGCGTGGCGAGCAGCGCAGGGGAGTCCGCAGGACCGGCGAACCAGGGGCGGCTTTCTTTGCTTTCTTTGGCCGTTCAAAGAAAGTAAGCCGCAGCCGGGCTGCCCCCGGCGAAGTTGAAGCATCGTGTATCAAGTGGCGCTGCAACCCCCCATCCCCACCTTCCCCCTCAAGGGGGGAAGGAGTTAAAACCACGCCGCAAACCGTCGCGCGACATGTGACAACAAAGCGCTACTGAAAGTGCGGCATGTCACCGACTTCCTTCTCCCACGCCTCGGTGGTGGTGTGCTTGATCAGCGGCGTCACCTCGATATCCATATAGGGATGCAGCGGCATCGCCGTCAGCGTCGCGTGCAACTCTTCCGGCGAGGCGCAATCCCAGATGCTGAAATTGGCGCGGCGGCCGGCAATGCGGAAGATGCGCTTCAATTTTCCTTCGCGCACCATCTGCATGCTGCGCGCGGTTTCGCGTTTGTTGATTTCGGCCAGTTTCTCCGGTGACAGGTCGCCGGGCAGGCGGACGACGATTTTGAGCATGTAGAGCATTGCGCTTTCTCCCCTGAAAATCGGTTGTGGTAATCTCAAATGAGATCGAATTGAGATTTTGATTCTAGCCGAAACACTCCCGCGCAGACGGCGAGGACGCGGCTGACGGAGGGTGTGTGACCATTTCAAAACGACCATTTCGGCGCACGGTGCTCATGTGCAGCGTGTTGCTGGCAGCGGTTTGCGCCACCGCGCAGGACTATCCGTCGAAACCGGTGCGCGTGATCGTGCCTTTCGCTACCGGCGGCGGCAGCGACATCACGGCGCGCAACATGTCGCAGAAGCTCACCGGCGAATTCAACCAGCAGTTCATCATCGACAACCGGCCCGGCGCCGGCGGCGTGGTCGGCCTCGAAACCCTGATCAAGTCGCCGCCCGACGGTTACACCATCATGATTTCGACCAGCAGCTGGAGCACCGCAGCGGCGCTGTCGAAACCGTCCTTCGATCCGGTCAGCGACATCGCGCCGGTGATCGAGATCGGCTACAACCCGCTGGTGCTGTCGCTGCATCCGTCGGTGCCGGCGAAAAATCCGCGCGAACTGATCGCACTGGCGAAGGCGCGGCCGGGGCAGCTCGCCTACGCCACACCCGGTGTCGGCGCCATCACGCATCTGGCGATGGAACTGATGCTGCACATGGCAAAGATTGATCTGCTGAGTGTGCCGTACAAGAGCACCGGCGCCACCATGACCGATCTCATCGCCGGGCGCACGCAACTCATCCTCGGCGGGCTGGTACCGCTGCAGCCCTTCATCCAGGCCGGCAAGCTGCGCGCGATCGCGGTGACCACGGCGCAACGCTGGCCGTCGCTGCCGGATGTGGCGGCAATGGCGGAGGCGCTGCCCGGTTACGAAGTCGAATCGTGGTTCGGCATCGTCATGCCGAAGGGCGTGCCGCCAGCGGTGCTCGAACGCATGAACGCCGCCGCCAACAAAATTCTGCGCGACCCCGAGGTGAAGAAAAATCTCGAAGGCGAAGGCATGGCGATTGTCGGCGGCAGCGCCGAGCAGTTCAGCCGTCGCATCCGCAACGACCACGGCCGCTGGGTCAAACTGGTGCGCGAAGCGAAGCTTAAGGGCGAATGATTGGACATTTGTAGGGTGCGCATCGCGCACGCTGAACAGCCGTTGAACGGTGCGCGATGCGTACCCTACTAACCATCATATTCATCGAACCAAAACAGGATACGACCATGACAAACCCCGAACAACCCTCCGCCAACAGCGGCGAACCGCATATGAAACGCTGGGAAGAACAGCGCTGGCTGGTCGACAACATTATCCGCGCCAACGGTGCCGACTGGGACCAGCCGCGCACCATCAGCTACAACGTGCCCTGCGGCGTCGAGGCCAACGCCGATTTCGCGGCGATCCGCCAGCGCGTGCAGAAGTTCGCCGATTTGAGTCCGGCCTTCGAAGCCAGCGCGCGCCGCCGCGAAGCGAAAGCGAAGGAGGCCGAACAGAACGGTCAGCGCGTCACTGCCCGCAGCAATTATTTCATCGCCGCCGTGCAGTACGCGGCTGCGCAATGGCCGTTCGACGATTGCGGCGAAAAAAACCGCGCGTTGAATCAGTCGAAGCGCGACTGTTACCTCGCTTACGCGAAACACGCCGACCACAAGGTCGAGCCGGTGCTGATTCCGTTCAAGGGCGGCACGCTCGCCGGCTGGTGGCATCTGCCGCCGGGTTACAGCGGCGGCAAATTGCCGACCGTCTGGTGGATCCCCGGCATGGACGGCTTCAAGGAAGCCAACGTCGCGGTGCACGGCGACCGCTGGCTGATGCGCGGCTTTGCCGTGCTCTCGCTCGAAGGCCCGGGGCAGTACGAATCGCGCATCATGGGGACAACGGTATCCGTGCCGAACTGGGTTGATGCCGCGCACGTCGTCGCCGACTGGCTGCTGGCGCGTCCTGAAATCGATGCCAGCCGTCTCGGCATCGGCGGCAGCAGCTTCGGTTCCTTCTTCGGCACCATCGCCGCGTGCAGCGAACCACGCTTCAAGGCCTGCGCCGTAACATCAACCTGTCTCGAGCCGACCTGCCATACGATATTTCAGGAGGCCTCGCCGACCTTCAAGAAGCGTTTCATGTGGATGTCGGGCTACAGCGACGAAGCATCGTTCGATGCCTTCTGCAAAACGCTGACCTGGGAAGGTCACGCCGACAAACTGCGCGCGCCTTATCTCTGCGTGGCAGGCGAAGCCGATGAACTCTCGCCGCTCATCCACACCGATCGTTTGCTGAAGGCCCTGCAATGCCCGAAGCAACTCGTCGTTTATCAGGATTCGCGCCACTCGGTGGGCAACGTGCCCTCGGCCAATATGGGGCCTGCGCCCACGGGCCTCCTCGCCGACTGGATGGAAGCGCGCCTCGCCGGCAAGCCGTTCGCCAGCGAACGCTGGTTCGTCGAAGCGAACGGAAAAATTGTCAGGACGGCTTACTAAGCGCCTTGCCGGCCTGCGACGCTATTGCTTCGCCGGCAGTCGTATCTGCGTTTGCGTCACGATCGCCACGCGGCTGCCGTCGCCGGAATTGCGGATCGTCGTCTGCCACACCATGGTGGTGCGGCCGGCATGCAGCAGATCCACCGTGGCTTTCATTACCGGCCCGACACCGGCGGCGAAGAAATTGGTTTTCGATTCGAGCGTCGCCGTACGCTCACCGGGCTTGAGATTGGCAACAGTAGCCGCAGCACCGACGACATCGCCATAGGCCATCAGCACGCCGCCGTTGACGCGACCGGCGTTGTTCATATGCAGGGGTTTGACACGCATTTCGGCGCGCAATTGTTTGCGGCCGACGGAGATGAGTTTGACTCCCAAAGCGCGCGAAATGGCATTGCTGATGACGCGCGATGCACCCTTGCGGCGCTCGGCGGGGGTTTTGGCGGACTTCTTTACTTCCAGCATTCGATGGTTTCCTGTGTGTTATTCGGGTTTGATGCCGGCAGCCTTGATGACCTTCGCCCACTTCGCGGTTTCACTCGCAATGTACGCGCCGAATTCCTCCGGCGTGCTGCCGGTGATATCGGCGCCGTCGGCCTGGAAACGGTCGCGCACCGCGGGCTCGCGCAGCGTGCGCGTAATGGCATCGTGCAGTTTCATGACGACCTCGCGCGGCGTAGCGGCCGGCGCCAGTATGCCGTACCACTGCACGGCGTCGTAGCCGGGCAGCGCCGCCTCGGCAATCGTCGGCAGATCGGGCAGCACGCGCGAACGCTGCGCACCCGACACCGCCAGCGCGCGCAGGCGACCGTCGCGTGCATACGGAATGCCGGTCAGCATGGTCGACATCATCACCGTCAACTGCCCGGACAGTGTGTCGATCATGGCTGGTGCCAGGCCTTTGTACGGCACGTGCACCATCTTGATGTTCGCCATGTACAAAAACAGTTCCATCGTCAGATGCGGATTGGAACCGACACCGGCCGAACCGTAATTGAGCTGATTGGCGTGCGTGCGCGTGAAATTAATGAGTTCGCGCGTCGTCTTTACCGGCACCGACGGATGCACGACCAGAATGTTCGGCTGCGACACCACCTGCGACACCGGTGCGAAATCGCGCAGCACGTGGAACGGCATGTTTTTGTGTATCGACGGATTGATGGTCAGCGTGCTGATGCCCATCAGCAGCGTGTAACCGTCGGCCGCGGCGCGCGCCACCGCCTCGCCGCCGATCATCATGGCAGCACCCGCGCGGTTCTCGACCACCACCTGCTGGCCGAGAA
>JANXSE010000123.1 GCA_025356695.1 Betaproteobacteria bacterium | reverse complement strand
AGGGCGCAATAAGCGCAGCGCATTGCGCCGAATGTATAGCCGATTGTGCGCAAAGCGGCGGGTTACGGCGCTGCGCGCCTGACCCACCCCACAAAATTATTTCGTGGCGTCGCCGCCATCCACCATCACCTGCTCGACTTCGCCGACGCCCGGCGCACGGCGGTACGCAGCCGCCGCCTGATACTCGGGCGAGCTGTTGCATTTGACTGCCTGTTCCAGCGTCGGAAACTCGATCACCACAAAGCGGTGAAAGCGGTCGGTGCCTTCCATGACCTGGTAATTGCCGCCGCGCGCCAGCACCTTGCCGCCGTACTTGGCGATGATGCCGGGCACCAGATCGGTGTATTTCTTGTATTCGACGGGATCGTTCACTTTACAACGCGATAACCAGTAGGCAGCCACTGCAGTCTCCTTGAAATCTCAACTATTGTTTGGCAAAACGCAGAGAGTAATTCTGCTTCATGAATCTTTTGTCTTCGATCAGCTTGAAACCCTGCGACTCGGCTTCCCTGATCAGGGTCGCCTTGTCCTGGCGCACATGCTCGAGGATGCGCGGGCTGCTGACACCTTCGATGCGGTCGAACTCGACGATGGTCAGCGTGCCGCCGGGTTTTAGCGCCATGCGCATCGCGCTCAACATCGCCAGCGGATATTCGAAATGGTGATAGACGTCCGAGAGGAAAGCGACATCGACTGACCCCGCCGGCACCGGCACGTCCTTCGGCGAGTTGACGACGCCTTCGATATTGCTGAAGCCTTCCTTCTTCACATTCGTCATCGTGTTGTCGACAAAGCTTTTGGTAACGTCGACGGCATAGACCTTGCCGCCGGCACCCACCGCGTTCGAAAACAGCCGCGAGAACAGGCCGGTGCCGGCACCGATGTCGGCCACCGTCATGCCGGCCCTGACCTGCGAATAGGCGACGATTTCATTGCGCTTGTCGAAGACTTCACGCCCTTCCTTGTGAAACGACTCGGCCCACGCTTCGAACGGCCGGTCGATGAAGGGCTGGTTAATGCCGGGGGCGACGCTTTTGTCCTGCGCGAACACGGCGCCCGAAAACGCACCAACGCAAACTGCAAGTGACCACACCAGCCCCGGATTTCGCAAACGTTTCGCTGCACTCATGTTGTTCTCCCCCTTGGACTTTTGTAGGATAGGCAACGGCTTGCCCACGCGTTATTGCACCCCGGAATACGCTGCGCTCCTTCCGGGCTACATTTTTGTTTACGACACGCCGTATTTCTTCAACGCCGCCTGATCGAACTTCAAACCGAGACCAGGCTTGTCCGGCACGACCAACTCGCCGTTCACCGGCCGCGGCACTTCTTCGTACAGTTTCGACGACCACGGCATGTATTCAACCGTAAGGCCGTGCGGAATCGCCGCCACCAGATGCACCGAGATTTCCGGATACAGATGGTTGACCACCGGCACGTTAAACGCCTCGGCCATGCCGGCGATCTTCATCCAGCCGGTGATGCCGCCGGAGCGCAGAACGTCGATCATGACGATATCGACCGAGCGCGCTTCGAGCATGTGGCGGAAGGGCGCGAGACCGTAAACGTATTCGCCGCCGGCCACCGGGGTTGCCAGTGCATCGGCAACGCGCGCCAGCCCCGCGTAGTCGTCGTGCGTGGTGACATCTTCGAGCCAGAACAGGTTGAACTCTTCGATGCGGCGGCCAATCGAAATCGCCTGCCGCACGTCCCAGCGCTGGTTGATGTCGCACATCAAATCGATATTGGGGCCGACCGCTTCGCGGATGCGGCGCAGGTGCTCGACTTCGCGTTCCGGATTGGTGTCGCCCGGGAGTGCCAGCTGCGTCTTCATCTGGCGGAAACCCCTCTCCACCAGTTTCGGTCCGGCCTTGACCAGATGATCGAGCGGGAAGTGGCGCATCAGCGCGCCGCTGGCGTAGGTCGGCACCTTCTCGCGGAAGCCGCCGAGCATTTTCGACAATGGCAGATTAAGCGCCTTGCCCTTGATGTCCCACAACGCGATGTCGATTGCCGACAGCGCCAGCGTGAAAATACCGCCGGGGCCGCTCATGCCTGCCGCCGCGCGCAGCTTCGCCAGCACCGCTTCGATCTTCAGCGGATCCATGCCGATCGCCAGTTCGCCGAGCGCCTGCACCGCCACACGCAATGCGCCGGTCAACGCGCCGCCGAAGAAGGTGGCGCCGATGCCTTCGATGCCGCCGTCTGTGCCTATGGTCAGCGTGACGAAGTTGCGCGTCGCGCCCTTGGGCGCCGGGCCGTCGGCCAGCGGTTCATCGTCAGGCAGTTTGACGATCTGCGTTTGAATATGGGTGATCTTCAT
>JANXSE010000112.1 GCA_025356695.1 Betaproteobacteria bacterium | reverse complement strand
TCGAAAGCAAAGCGGGCGACTGGCTGCGTGCCGCCGCGCCGGCGCTGCCCGGCAGCGAGACGAGCGCCGCGTTCTTCGAACTGAATCGCGGCAAGCGTTCGGTTGTGCTCAGTGACAAACTGACCCTGTCCGTGCTGCTGCAAACCGCCGATGTATTTATTACCGACAGGACAACTGAGGAGCTTGCGGCGCTGGGCGTGAAGGATATCGACGCCGAGCCGTACGCGGCGAACCCCAAGCTCATACGCGTCAGCCTCAGCTTTTGGGGCGACCGCGGGCCGTTGCGATTAAACAAAGGCTCCGAACTCGCGGCGCAGGCGATGGCCGGATATACGCGGTACCTCGGTTCGCGCGATGCGCCGGCCTGCCGGCTCGGCGCCGACGTGGCTTGCGCGGGCGCCGGCATTTTTGCAGGACAGGCGGTACTCGCTGCATTGATCGCACGCGTGAAAAGCGGCGTTGGCCAGCGTGTGACATTGTCGCTGTTGAACTCACTGCTGGCGCTGAAGAGTATCCATCTCGCCGCGCAATCCGATCCCGATGTTTACGCGGGACCGCGCGTCGGCGGCGCCAACTATCCGCCCGAACGCGGCTGGAAAACAAAGGACGAGCCGATTTTCTTCGCCTTCGGCGGTTCGGTTGGCGCAGAAGGACGGCCAGGCTGGGTGAAATTCTGCGAAGAGGCCGGTTTCAACCGCCTGCTTGACGACGAACGCTTCGACAAGATCGGTCGCGATTCGACCGGTTACGGCATACACGTGCAGGAATTGCGTGTCGAATACGAACGCGAGTTTGCGCGTTATTCGGCTGAAGAACTGGTTGCGTTGATTCGCAAACACGCCGGCAACGCGGCGAGCTACCAGCGTATTGATCAGGCGCTGTCACATCCGCAGACTACGGCGCTCGGTGTTGTACAGGAAGTGCCGGCGGCCGGCGGCGCAACGGTGCGTGTGCGTGCATTCCCGGCGCGTTTCTCGAACATGAAGCTGGAACTCAAAGGCGTCGCGCCGCAGTTGGGTGAACATACCGCGACGGTGGGCGCAGAACTCAAGCGCTAGCGCAGCGCGCGGCTGTGGTTTAATAACGGCTGCATGTCGATTCAATTGCGGAGAACAATATGGTTCAGGCAGTCAACGGCCCGCAGGCCATCGCCGGCCGCATCAGCGTCCGTTCCAAACTGAGTCCCGACGCCGATTACTGGCGCGCCGCTTATCTGGGCGACCGGCCGAACGGCGTGGTGGTCGATGCGCCGCAGGCTTTCCTGCTTGAAATGAGCGCGCATCAGAAGCTGGTGTCGCATTTTCATGAAGTCGATCAGTTCCAGATTTTCGTCGGCGGCAGCGGCACCATCGGCCGCAACAAGCCGGCGACTTTGGGCAACACCATGCATTACGCCGATCACCATACCGGCTACGGGCCGATACTCGCCAGCGCGCAGGGTTTTTCGTATTTCACGCTGCGGCCGCAGACCGATGCCGGCGCGGTTGAAATCGACAAGCCCGGTTATCGCGAAAAACTGAAACCGAGCAAAAAACGCCACTTTCTGTCGAACATCCTGCTCAGTACCGAACCGGTATTGAAGAACCGTAGCGATATCGTTCTTGAATCGATGATTGCAGATCAGGATAAGTTCGACGACGGACTCGCTGCGTTCATGCTGCGTGCCGGTCCCGGTATGCAGGCCAGCGGTCCTGATCCGCGCGGCAGCGGCGGGCAATATTATCTGGTGCTGAATGGCGGGCTGCAGTACGACGGCGGCGACTATCCGTTGTGGTCGTTGTTGTTTGTCGAGCCGGAGGATGCGCCGTGTTCATTTACGGCAGGACCGCAAGGCGTTGAAATTTTCGTTGGCCAGTATCCGGCGCGGAATTAATTTCTGTCGGGTGCGGCGGCAATTCCCGGGAGAAAGCTAAAGCTGAGGATTGTCGTGACCCAGAGCGATACCGTCATCGGCAACGCGTGATGCTTCGGTTCCGAGGTGCAGTTCGACACCGAGTTCGCGCGCGAACTCTAGTACGAGATGCAAATCCTTGCGCAGATTGGGCGGCACCGCACCGGGTGGCGATGCTTCCAGCATGCCTTTCCAGCGCGGGCCGAGATCATGCCAGACTTGCAGCACGGTGCTGTTGGCAAGGCCCTGCTTGAGCACATCTTTCATTATCGTTGGATCGACACCGCCGGCGATGCCGAGCGAGAGGCCTTCGAGCAGCGCCATCACGTTGAGGCCGAAGACGAGTTGATGCGCGAGTTTGGCGGCCTGGCCGGCGCCGACGTCGCCGGTGCGCGTGATCTGGTTGGCGAATATCTGCAGCACCGGCAGCGCGCGCGCCAGCGTCTCCGCTTTGCCGCCGGCCATCAGGCTGAGTTTTCCTTCGCGCGCGGCGAGTATGCCGCCGGAGATCGGGATGTCGAGCACTTCGACATTTTTTGCGGCAAGTGCGTGTGCGATACGCAGTACCGGTTCGGGGCCCAGTGTGCTGCCGATGGCGAGAATGGCTGCGGGCCGGAAATGATTGAGCATGCCGTGCGCGCCGAACACGATGTCGTCGGTTTGCGCGCGGTCGGAGACCAGACTGATGACGATGTCGCTGCGCTGCGCGACTTCGGCGGGCGACGCGCAAACGTGTGCGCCGAGCTTTTTCAGTTCAGCCAACGGTTCGCTGCGCACGTCGTAAATGGCGACCGCGTGTCCGGCCTTGAGCAGCAGCGCGGCGACCGGCGTGCCGAGTGCGCCGAGGCCGACCACGCCGGTGTGCAGCATTTGTGTGGCGGCACTCACCGTCTTACTCCGCCTTGATCCCGGCGTCCTTGATGACCTTGGTGTAACGCGCGATCTCAGCACGCAGGAAAACGCCGAAATCCTCCGGCGAGTTGCCGATGATGTCGACACCCATACCGGTCAGTCGCTCGCGCGTTTCGGGCTGGTTGAAGACGCGCAGGATGTCGCGTTGAATGCGCGTCGCCAGTTCGGGCGGCAAACCGGCCGGCGCCAGCACCGCCGACCAGGTGGCGATCGAGTAACCCTTGATGCCCGATTCGGCCACCGTCGGAATCGCCGGCGCCAATGGCGAGCGCGTCGATGCAGTGTTTGCCAGCCCGCGCAGCTTGCCCGATTGCACATGGGGCAGCGCGACCGGCAGGTTGCCGAACATGATCGGGATCTGGCCGCCGATGGTGTCGGTGAGTGCCGGGTTCTCGCCCTTGTACGGGAT
>JANXSE010000079.1 GCA_025356695.1 Betaproteobacteria bacterium | reverse complement strand
CCGCCGATTTCGCCGATGACGAGCAGCCCGCGGGTGCGTTCGTCCTGTTTGTAGAACGGCACCAGCTCCGCGTAGCGCGTGCCCTTGACGGGATCGCCGCCGACACCGACCCACACCGACTGCCCGATGCCGGCCTGCGCGAGACGGTAACCGGCTTCATAGGACAGCGTGCCCGACTTCGACATCAAGCCGAGCGGCCCCGGCAGCAGTGAATCGTGCGGCAGAAAACCCAGCTTGGCCTCGCCCGGCACCGCCATGCCTGGCGTCGACGCGCCGATCCACATCACACCGGCAGCGCGCACGCATTCAAGCGCTTCGACCGCATCATGCACCGGCATGCCTTCGGTCGGCGTCACCAGCAGTTTGATGCCGGCGGCCACCGCATCCTTGATCGCATCGAGCAATTGCATGGCACCAACCAGCGCGACACAGGCGACGGCGCCGGTCTCGCGCACGGCGGCAGCGCAATCCGCAAACACCGGCACGCCGTCGACATCCTTCACTTCCGACTTCGGAGAAACACCGCCAACGATGTTGGTGCCGTATGCGCGCATGATCTTGCTGTGCTGGCGTCCGGCGCGGCCGGTGATGCCCAACACGATGACTTTGGTGCTGCCGTCGATGCGCGGCAACATCACGACTCCTCCAGCCTGCGCCGCACCGCGGCGACCGCTTCATCGAGATCGGTATACAAAGCGATGTTCGCCGCGGCCAGGGTTACACGCGCGGCGGCCAGTCCGTTGCCTACCAGTCGCGCTACCACCGGCTTGTCGAACTCGGGCACGCGCCGGATCGCCTCGACCAGCAATCGCGAAAATTCACCGAGATCGGTAATGCCGGCAAAGATATTCACCAGCACGATGCGCACATGGCTGCCGGCGTTGATCCACTTCAACACGTTGACGAGCCGCGCCGGATCGCCGCGAAAGCCGCCGGTGCGCACATCGAGAAAATTGTACGGCTTGAGGTTTTGCGCGCGCAGCTCGTCGATCAGCATCATCGACAGGCCGGCGCCGGTGGTCAAAAGACCGATCTCCCCTTCCGCATCAACCACCACGTAATCGAAACCGTGTTCGAGTTTCACCGCCGTTTCCACGTATTGCGACGCCTGCGCCTTCACCAGTGCGTGCAGGGCGGGCTGGCGTTCGAGCGCGCTTTCGTCGGCCACCACCTTGGCATCACCGGCAAGCCAGCTGCCGTCGGCCCGCACGAACAGCGGATTGATTTCGATCAGACGCAATTCAGAAGCGACGAAGGCGTGCGCCAGTTGCGCGCCGGCTTCGCGCAGCGCCTGTGCCGCCGCCGGTGCGAAACCCATCGCCAGACGCACCACGCAATCGGCGATCGCGATGGTATCGAGGCGCACCACTGCGCTGCGGATTTCATCGGCCGGCACCACTTCGATTTCCATGCCGCCGCTAAGCGAGACGATCACGCGCACGCCGCCGGCTTCGGCGTCGAGCAGGAGGCCGATGTAAAGTTCGGATGCTGCGTCGATACAGCTTTCGATGCGCACGCGCTCGACGCGCCGCCCCTTCACCGTTTTGCCGAGCATCTCGCCTGCCTGTGCGGCAAGTTCGGCGCGTGTCGCAGCCTTCTTGATGATGCCGGCCTTGCCGCGACCGCCGACGCTGATCTGGCCCTTGACCACCCACGGTCCGGGTTGCGGCAGATCGGCGGGCAGCACTGCGTCCATGCCGACAATGCAGCCCGCCGGCACCGGCACGCCATAGCGGGCCAGCAATTCCTTGGCGTCATGTTCGTGCAAATACATACCGTCTTCCCTGGTGCCTGCGGCCTAGCGCAGATAATCCTGTGTCTGTTGCAAAAATCCGGCTGCGCCGGCGATCTCTTCCATCTCCTGCGCGCTGGCCAGCTTTGGCTTCAAATCGGCCGGCGCGCCGCTCGCATGCAGGTGTGCGTAGACCTCGCGCAGCGCCTTCACCACCGCGCGCACCGGCGGATGGCTCTGCACCAGGATGCGGACGCCGCGCGCGGCCAGTGCTTCACGTTTGATGTCCGGCGCATGGCCGACGATCACGGGCAGCCCGACCGCGGCGCGTACGGCATCGAAATCGACGAGGTTTTTCAGGCCCGTGATGAACAGCGCATCGACACCGGTCTTTGCATACGCCTGCGCGCGCGCCACGGTGCGCGCGGTGTCCTCGCCCTTGAGCGCGGCGGTGCGCGCCACGATCAGCAGTTCGGGATCGCGCCGCGCCGCCAGCGCCGCGGCCAGTTTGCCGCACATCTCTTCGACCACCACCAGTTCGTTCGGGTGTTCCGCGCCAAAACGCAGCGGCAGCGCGAGGTCCTCGACCGTCAGCGCGGCGACGCCCGCGTGCTCGAGTTCTTCAACCGTGCGCACGACGTTGAGCGCATTGCCGTAACCGTGATCGGCATCCACCAGCAGGGCGAGCCTGCTGTAACGCATGATGCGCCGCACCTGCGCGGCGAATTCCGTCAATGTGTGCAGCATGAGGTCAGGCGCAGCCAGTTCGGTGGCTGCACAGACGGAACCGGACAGTATGCCGAGACGGTAACCGACGGTTTCGGCAACGCGCGCCGACAGCGCGTCGTAGACCGTGGCCGGCGACAGGCAGCGGTCGCCGGCCAGCACGGCGCGGAAAAATTGGCGTTGTTCTCGATACATCAAAAACGGGCGGTCTTCTGCAACAGGATGTTCATGGCTTACGCGACGACTGCGCTGTTGGATTATCGCACGACGCCATCGGCGGCCTGCATGGCGCGCAGGCCGATCTGCGCAGTGATCATGCCGGTCATCGGAATCACGCAGCAGATCGCTTCGAGCACATTCTTTTTGCTCATTCCGTAATCGTAGGCGCGGCGGATATGTTCGGCGGCGAGATCCGCTTCGCCGCGCGTGCACAGCGCGGCAATCGCGATCAGTTCGCGCGGGCCGGGGCCGAGCAGCTCGTCTTCCGCGCCCTTATTCAGCAGGCAATGATCAATGAACGCTGCCGCGCGTTTCGCCAGCTCCGGATCGATGCCTGCGGCGTAACGCCAGTCGGGCGTGTCGGCGAGGCTGTCGGAATGCGTGCCTTTGCGCATGCGCCCCATCTGCAGTTCCGGAAACGGCGTCAGTTCCTGCGGCGCGCCGCCCGCCGGCATTGCGCCGAACGGATAGGCCTGGCTGTTCGCTTCCGTGATCGCCAGCGACACCTGCAGTATCGTCGCCGCCCAGCCGGCCACCGCGGCATACGCGGTGGCGCCCTCGAAAATCACGCGGTCGGTCATGCCCAGGCGATAGCAGCGCCGGATGTGGTTGGGCGTGTGGCGCATGTCGCCCTTCGCGCACAGCGCCGGGATCGCAATCAGCTCGCGCATCTGTGCGGAGAGCTTGTCGGCGCCGCCGGCCTGGCCGTGATACTGGTGCAGATAGCTGCCGGTCTCGTTAATCAGGTGATAGGTGCGCGGGATCGCATAGGCGACCGGTTTCCATTCCGGGAAAACATCGCCGCGTGCCTTGGTCGCGCGCGCGAGTACCGCTTCCGGGCTGAGATCGGGTTTGCTGTCGTTACCGGACATGGTCGGTTCCTTTACTGATTAAAGAGCGGGCGCGGTACGCATCATTCGATCGCGCCACCGCTTGCATGGATGACGCGCCGCCAGCGCGTGATCTCTTCGCTGATGATCGCCGCGAATTGTTGCGGCGTATTGCCGACGGGGTCGAGCCCCTGCTCGATGAGGCGTTCGCGGATATCGTTGGCACGCAGTGACTGCACGGTGGCGCGATGCAGGCGTTCGATGATGGCAGGCGGCGTTGCCGCCGGCGCGAGCAAGCCATACCAGGAACTCGCCTCGTAATCCGGCACGCCCGCTTCGATCATCGTCGGCACTTCGGGCGCAGCGGCCGAGCGCGCGCGTGAGGTCACTGCGAGTGCAAGCAAACGCCCGGCTTTGACCAGCGGCAACACCGAGGGAATCGACGGGATGGTGGCGCTGATCTGGCCGCCGAGCAGATCAGGAATCATCGCCGAACTGCCTTTGTAGGGCACGTGCACGAACGCCATGCCGGTGACGCTCTTCAGCAGTTCCATGGCCAGATGCGGCGGTGTGCCGCGGCCCGCCGAGGCATAAGACAGTTCCCCGCGCCGCGCACGCGCGAGATCGATCAACTCGCGCACGCTGCGCGCGCCCAGCGCCGGATGCACGACCAGCACGCCCGGTGAGAGCACCACTTGCGTGATCGCGGCAAAGGCACGCACGGTGTCGTAGGGCAGGCCGCGGTAGAGGCCCGGGTTGATAGTATGACTGCCGCTCACCATTGCCAGCGTATAACCGTCGGGCAGCGCGCGGGCCACGAGGTCGGTGCCGACCGTGCCGCCAGCACCGCCGCGGTTGTCGATCACCACGGAGACGCCCAGTTCTTCCGACAGTTTGCGGCCGACCACGCGAGCCGCGATATCGGTGCCGCCGCCGGCGGTGAACGGCACCACCAGCCGTACCGGCTTGGATGGATACGATTGCGCCAAGGCAGCAACGCCGGCAACGGCCAGCCCGGCGCCACCGGCCAGACAGACAGCGTACATGCGTCGCAGGACGGTCGGCATCCGTACTTACGACGTGCGCAATTCGTCTTGCGGCGTGATCGGCAGCGCGACGGACTTCTTCAAACGTGCCGACAGATCGTAGGCCTTGGCCAGCATCAGACGGTGGTGCCCCTCTTCGGCGGTGGCATGCGGCGTGGCCACCCCCATCGACAGGCGCATCAGCCACGACTGCGTTTCTTCGTGCAACGGGCCGCGCAGGGCGCCCAACGCCATGTCGCCCGCCGGCGTGCTGCCGACAAAATCGACCAGCCGGCTGCCGTCGGCGACGTAACCCATGCCCTGCGCCTGCGACGCGGCGAGCACGAAATCGCGGTGGGTGTCGTCGATGGTCATCACACCGTCGGCACCGACGATGCCGACTTCGAGACCATAGACCGCGCCGGGCCATGAAATTGGCAGCGCCCAGCTGACTACACTGTTGTAGAGCGTGCCATCGCTGAACACCATGGTGCCGACCGTCGCATCGGTGCCCTTGCACAAGGGGCCCAGCGCCTTGTCGGTGGAACGCGCCCACAGTTCGACCGGCGTCTTGCCTTCCATCATCCACATCACGATATCGAGCGCGTGCGTGCCCGAGATCACCATCGGCGAATTGAGTGCCGGGTCGGAATCGCGTTTGTAATTGTTGAGTGCGACAAGGCGGTTGAGGAAGGCGCGCGAACTCACGGTCGAGATGTCGCCAAGACCGCCGCTGGCGACCTTGTCCTTCGCCACCATCCAGCGGCGGCGGAAACGCTGCGTGTAACCGATCAGGGCGTCATTGCCCGCCGCGCGTATGGTGTTAAGGACCTTTTCCGATTGCGCCAGTTCATTCGCAATCGGTTTTTCGATTAGTAGTGCGAGCTTGTTCGGATTCTCCAGCGCGGCCAGCGTCGGCTCGACGTGCAGATGGCCGACGGTGGAAATCAGCGCGGCGGTCGCTTCCGGCCGCTTCAGCAGTGCGCGGTAATCGGTGGTATAAAAATCGGCGTTGAGTTTTTCCGCCACCAGCTTCGCTCGCGCCGGATCGATGTCGGCGACGCCGATCCAGTCGACCTGCGGATAACGCGCGGCGATTTCACCGCGCTGCAAACCGATGCGCCCGGCGCCGACAATGGCGAGGCCGATACGCTTGGGATTTTTTTTCTGCATGCGTCAGGTGACTTCCATCATCTGGAAATCGCTTTTCCCTGCAGCGCAATCCGGGCAGGTCCATGTGTCGGGTACGTCTTCCCAGCGCGTGCCGGCCGGAATACCTTCATCAGGAAGGCCCAGCACTTCGTCGTAGAAAAATGCGCAGAGGATGCACTGCCACTTTTTATTTCCGGGTGACGCCGCCGCTTTGATTGCGGTGGCGCGCCGCGTGACCTGCGGAAAATTGAGGATCAGACCCTGGCAGCCCTGTGCACCGGCGACAAGTTCAAACGCCGGCTCATCGGGCCTGACAAAGACCACCGCCTTGGATTTTTTCTCCACACCTTGATGCACCAGACCACCTTCGAGCGCAATGATGTACTGGCCGTCGCCGTTGGACGGCGCCGGTGCGATGGTGCGCGCGTTCGGCGCCATGGTGAACGAACACACGTAAAGACCGCGCTCGTCTTTGATCTCCGGCATTTCCTGAAACGTCACGCTGCCGCGCTGTTCTGGAAATACCGCCTGCGTCGTGACCTGCCACGGCCGCCGGTCCGGCATCTGTTTGAGAAAATCGAGTTTTTCGCTCAGGCGCTGCGCCCCCGCATCGTAGCGCGCGCGCAGCGTCATGAATGTCCAGCCGGTCGATGCATCGGCGTGCAGCGGCCCATAAGGCGTAAATGCGCGCGTGAAATGCACATAATAGGGAGAGACCTTGTGCCGCCCCATTTCGCCACTGCCCTGTACCAGAATCTGGAATTGATCGACAGCGTGGTAATGCGCGGTCGAATGTTCGTCCGGCGGATACTGGGCGAGAAAGGCGCTCGGCGCGTCAGGTTGCTCCTTCGATGCGCGGAAATAAACATGATTGGTCGAACGCGGCGCGCCGTTACCGCCCTTGTTGGGTTTGATCGTGCTCTGATCAATGTCATTGTATGCAACCACCAAAGTCATAACACCTCCTTGTTACTCTTCATGCCCGGCGCGGTTGCATCATGCCGGTGCGATATTGATTTTGTTGACCGGGCACGCGTGCCGCTTCCGCAAGCCGGTCGGCGGCGCGCAACTTCGGCCGCGGGAAAAGTCGGGGGAAAATCGTTGTCGATGGGCATGGGCAGGGCTGATTTCGTCGCACGGGTCAGCCCGTTTTGCGGCGGTCAAATTAACCGCTGAATGATACCACCGCGGACAGAACGCCCCATCTGCGTCAACCCGCTGCGGAAATCACGCCATCAGCGTCGCACACGCAGCGCAGCGTTCAAAACGCCACCCCAAAAGAAAAACGCGGAGTGGCATACGCCAACTCCGCGCCCGTCCCCTCCCTTGGAATTTATTCAAGGGCAGCGTTGACTGAATATTTTATTTTCAACGCTTGTTGATGCCGGAAAAACAGTTGCCGCCCATTCACTGCGATGTTGCGCCTGGGTACTGCAAGGGCTTCGGAATTTTGCAATCCATCCGAAACCTCCTCCTTTGTATTATTCTTGGCGCATCGCGGCGGGCAGGGGGCAACCCGAGCGACAAAATAGCCTTTGCCGTAGAATCCGTCTATACCGAATTTGGCATAAAATGTATATTCATGAAGAATATTGACGGCATCGAGGTCTTCCTGCTGCGCTGTTTCGCCACGCTGATGACCGAGCGCAGCGTTTCGCGCGCCGCCGACGTGCTGGAAACCAGCCAGCCGGCGCTGAGCAAGGCGCTGGCGCGCCTGCGCACGCTGTTTGGCGATCCCTTGTTGATCCGCGCGCGCGGACACATGGTGCCGACCGATCGCGCGCTTGAACTCGAAGAGCCGGTGCAGCGCATCCTCGCCGACCTCGCCGGTGTGATGGAGGCGCCGCGCGGCTTCGATCCGCACAACGCCGAGGCAATCTTCCGTCTTACGGCGACGGAAACCGCCGAGCGGCTGATTTTTCCGCGCCTCGTCGCGCGCCTGCAGGAAACGGCGCCGCGCGTGCGCATCGAAGCGCGCCACCCGAGCCGCGACCACGCCCTGCGCTGGCTGGAGACCGGCGAAATCGATTTCCGCCTCGGCTGGCTGGACAAGCCGCCGCCCACGCTGCACTCGGCGCAACTCTACCGCGACCGCCTGATTTGCGTGGCGCGCAAGGACCATCCCGTCATCCACGGCCGCATTTCACTCGAACAATTTCTGGCGCATACCCACGCGCGGCTTGAGGTGGCGCCGCACGGCGTCTCCGGGCGCGTCATCGACGAAGCAGTGGCGCGGGCGGGCGGCAAACTGCACATCGCCATGCTCGCGCAAAACTACGGTGCCGTGCTGAACACGGTGGCGCAGTCCAATCTGGTCGCGATGGTGTCCGAGCGCATGCTGAAAAACAACCGCAACCCGCTCGCACTGCAGATTCTCGAACCGCCGCTCAAACTGCCGGAAATGCGCGTCAATCTGTTCTGGCACGAACGCACGCACAAGGACCCGAGGCATCGCTGGTTCCGGCAGTTGATCACGGCGGTGGCGCGGGAGCTCTAGCGTGAGCCGGCGGCAGCGCGTCAAATTCAACAATTAAGCGGAATTACACCGGCTGTTCGCAGCCTGCACCGGCGCGGAAGCGATGCACAATCGCCCCATACCTTTCGGAGAGGGACATGGCCGGCAGCCGGAGGGGACGATCGGGAGACCATGTACTCCGGTTCACTGATTTCTCACCAGCGCGCGCTACAGAAGGTCTGCGGCGCGCCGCTGCATTTGATGTGTCCGAAACTCAACCGCGCATGGCCTCAAGCATGGCAAACGCGCGTTGCATCGAAAAATCATAGGTCTTCTGGTCGAAGGCCTTGGCGTTGCCGCGGATCATGTAAGCGTGCTGGATACCGGGGAAGACATGCACTTCCGCATTCTTCATGCGCGCCGCCACGCCGCGGTATTTTTCCGCGAGTTCGGCCGGCAGCTGGTGGTCCTGGTCGCCCCAGATGAAACACATCGGCTTGGCGACGCCGTCGAGATCGGCGATGTATTCGCCCATCTGCGAGCCGTGGCATGAAAAGCCCGCATCAAAACCGAGGCGCTGTGGCCCGAGAATGGCGTAGGGGCCGCCATAACAAAAACCCGCGGCCATCGCGCGGCCGTTGAAGCCCGGCAGCGTTTTCAAATGCGCCAGCGCATCCATCATGTCGGCCTCGCCGGCCTTGATGCACGGCAGACGCGGGCGGGCGCGCTCCGAACAACGCGGATCGCCGTGCGGCAGGGGGCCCGGAATCGTGCGCCAGAACAGATCGGGCGCGGCGGCGAACACGCCGCGGGCGGCGAAAGCATCAGCCAGGCCACGCATGTCCTTGTCGACGCCCTGCACCGCCGAGGCGATGACGATGCCCGGCGCCTTGCTCGCGTTGTCCGGAATGGCGACGTAGCAATCGAACTCGCCGCCACCGTCTCGTGAACGGATTTTGATGTCCTGCTGTTGCATGCATTGCTCCTTGAAGGCGTTTTTCAAATCTGACCGGGCGCCAAGGTTAGCAGACTGGCGGCACGCCTTCCCGGCCGGCGAAATCGGCCGCCACAAGCCGCAAGGTGCCGGTTGCTTGAGGCAGATCAAGGCACAGCCATGCCGGCCCAATAAGATGTATATTGTTTATATCTTTTAATCTAGCGCAGTCTGCCCAAGGAACCGCATACCCATGTCTGAAGAACCGTTGCCACGCGCGCCCGCATCTCCATTCGCACTCTGGAACCTCGGCTTCCGCCCGCTGTATCTGGCGGCCGCGACGTTCGCCGCGATCGCCATGGGCATCTGGACCGCGCAGGTGGCGGACTGGATCACGGGCGTTACCTATCTGTCGAACCCTTACTGGCATGCGCACGAAATGATTTTCGGTTATGCGCTGGCGGTAATCGCGGGATTTTTGCTCACGGCGGTGCGCAACTGGACGGGGCTGCCGACACCCGCAGGCGGGCGCCTCGCCGCCATCGTCGCGCTGTGGCTGGCAGGGCGCATTTTTCTGGCGACACCCTGGCCGCTGCTGTCTCTGGCCGCGGACCTCGCCTTTGCGCTGGCCGTCGCCATCGGCATCGGCGTGCCGCTGGTGCGCAGCAAAAACACGCGCAATCTGTTTTTCATTTTGCTCATCGCCATCCTCTGTGGCGCCAACACCGCCTTTCATCTGGCGATGCGCGGCGATCTTGCGCTGCCGGTGCGCGACATGCTGCAACTCGCACTCAATGTCATCGCCTTCATCATGGCGCTGATGGCCGGACGCGTAGTGCCCATGTTTACCGCCAATGGCGTGCCCGGCACGCAACCGTCGCGCCAACGCTGGCTCGAAATTCTCGCTCTGACGAGCCTCGTCGCCCTGGCACTCGCCGATCTGGCGCGGCCGGCACCATGGATTGTCGTCACCATTGCCGCCATCGCCGCGATAGCGCACGCGTGGCGGCTCGCCCTGTGGCAGCCGCTGCGCGCCTTGCGAAATCCCATCGTCTGGATACTGCACGCCGCCTATGCGTGGCTCGTGCTCTATCTCGCGCTGCGTGCAGTGAACGCGGCGGGCGTGGTTCCACCCGGCATCGCGGTGCACGCGCTGACTGTCGGTGCCCTCGGTGGACTGACGCTCGGTATGATGACGCGCACCGCGCGCGGACACACCGGTCTGCCGCTGGTCGCCGGCGCCGCGGAAACGGGCTGTTACGTTCTGATCAATCTCGCCGCATTGGCGCGCGTTGCGCTGCCGTTGGCACTGCCATCGCTGCAACACGAGACCATCGTCGCATCAGGCCTGTTGTGGGTCGCCGCCTTCGCCCTGTTCGTCGGCCGTTACTGGCCGGTACTGACGCGCGTGCGCGCCGACGGCCGCCCCGGCTAGTCAATGCCGTAATTGCAACGTTGGCGAAACCTCGATGGCACCGTAACGGTGCGCAGGCCCAGGACAAAAACCAGCTCTGATCTGCTATTCTTTATATTGTCGATTCAGTTAAATTTAATTCTGCGGAAATACTGACATGCGTCTCACCAGCTTCACTGACTACAGTTTGCGCGTACTGATGTATCTTGCAGTGCGCAACGATAAAAACGTTACCATCAGCGAAATCGCCACCGCTTTCCGGATTTCGGAAAATCACTTGATGAAGGTGGTGCATTTCCTCGGCAAGGCCGAATTGTTGACCAGCAAGCGCGGCAAGAACGGCGGCCTTGCGCTAAGGCGCCCGGCGAGCGAGATCCGCCTCGGTCAGGTCGTGCGTACAACCGAGGCGAAGACTATTCCGGTCGAATGTTTTGACCACCACACAAACGCCTGCGTGATTACGCCGGTCTGCCAGTTGAAAGGTGCGCTGTTAGCCGCGGTCCGCGCCTTTAACGAAACACTCGACCGCTATACACTGGCCGATGTGACCGGCAATCCGCAGGCCCTCGCAAAAATTCTGATTTTCGAAACGAAGCCGCGCCGCACCGGCCGTGCGCGCGCGGCCTGACGTCAGTACGCGCCCGACCTTCAGCGCCGCGCGAACACGCCGTCGCGCCCCATCATCCAGCGCAGCGGATCGAGCCGTATCACCGCGGTGCCCTGCAGCTTGATGCCCTCGAAGGCCTTGACCAGGCGCGCCAGACACTTCGGATCGGCGGTGCGCACAAACGCGAGTTTGTAATCGACCACCGGCGTCGGGTCGCAAATCATCACGTCGCTGACGTCACCATGCTCGGCACAGCGTGCCGCAACGATGCGCCTGAGCTCGGGTTCATCGAGTTTGTTGATATCGAGTTTGATCATGGCGGCGCCTCGCAACAGCAGTATCGACTGCATGGCCGCGGCGAAACATTCGCCAGCGACGGCCGCGGCACAAATTTCCGCGTATCCAGCAGTCATTACGACCGTCGCCGCCAAAACTTTAGGCGCCGGCCCGCACGGTGAGGTCAATCGACCTTGAAACCGCCCATGCCGCGCGCCAACTCGTTGAATTTCGCCGCTTCGCGCGCGATGAACTGACCCAGTTGTTCCGGCGTGCTGCCGCGCAATTCGGTGCCGTCGGCGCTGAGCGTTGCGACAATCTCGCGGTCCTGCGTCGCCGTCACCACCGCCTCACGCAAACGCGCGATGATAGTTTTCGGCGTGTCACGCGGCACCAGCAGGCAGTGCCACTGCGTAAAGTGGTAATTCGGCACGCCGCCCTCCTGGATCGAGGACACATCGGGAAACGCCGGCGAACGCTTTGCCGAAGTCACGCCGAGCACCTTCAGCTTGCCGGTCTTTACCATCGGCATCAGCGTCGGGCCGAAAAACGAATAGGCGATCGCACCCGAGGTGATGTCGGTCATCGCCGCCGGGATGCCCTTGTAGCTGATGTGCACGACTTTGGTTTTCGCATAGGCGTTGAGCATCTCGCCGGCGAAATGCTGGGCCGAACCGACACCGGTCGAGCCGTAATTGAAAGCCCCGGGTTTGGCGCGCAGCAGCGCAATCAGTTCCGGCACCGATTGCACCGGCAGCGACGGCGACGCATACAGAAAGAGCGGGAATTCGGTGAACAGCGACACCGGTGCAAAATCCTTCGCAATGTCGTAGGGCAGATCCTTGCGGATCGCCGCGTTGGTAACATGCGCGCTGATCGCAAACAGCAGCGTGTAGCCGTTGGGCGCGGCCTTCGCCACAATATCGGTGCCGATGATGCCGTTGGCGCCCGCGCGGTTGTCGACCACCACCTGCTGCAAAAATAATTCGGCAAGCTTTTTCGCCAGAATACGGCCGTAGACATCGGCGCCGCCGCCCGGTGCGAAGGGCGCGACCATGCGGATCGGCCTGTCCGGATATTGTTCGGCCGCAACGGCACCGCTGACCGCAATCACCGCCCACAGCAACGTGCCCGCCCGCATTCGCTTCGGCATCATTCCCCTCCCCGGTTTTTCGGCATGGCGTCGATCAGCTGCGTCGCCCCCAGGTGCAACAGCATGGCGAGCCCGTCGGCGTAATACCAGCTGTCGGTCCAGCGTCCGTCGTTGAATTGCATGATGCCGACCTCGGCCATCTCGACGAAACAGCCGGTCGGCGCCAGCCCGTAGAAACTCGCCGTGTTGTGGCCGCGCAAATTGAACAACATCCACACGCGGTCGCCTTCGGCGATGAGTCCGGTGATCTGGTCGAGGCGGTCGGGAAAGGCAGAGGTCGGGTCGAATTTCTCGACGCCGTTGGCCTCGGCGTAATCGCGCATGTGCTGCATGCCCCAGTGACGCAGCTTGTGGTCGGCGCGGTCCGCGAGCGGCGGCGGCATGGTCTTTGAACGCGCGATGACGATCTTGTGGTCGCGCTCACGGCCCGGCGCTTCGGCCTGCAGTTTCTGCACCAGCGCCTCGGCATACTCGCCGCCCTGCGGGGGTGCGGGCATGACGCGTGCGCCGTCGCTGCGCGGCGGCAGGTTGACGCCGAGTTGTCGCAACACGCCGACTTCGTCGGCCATGAACCAGCCCTCCGTAATTTTGCCGTCCGCAAGGCGGAACACGCCGATTTCCCAGATGTCGATTTTTTTGCCGGTCGGTGCAATGCCGAACAGATGGCCCCGGTGCGTGCCCTTGAGGCGCCAGATCATGCCGACGCGGTCACCTTCGGCGATGATTTCCTCGATCACATCCTCACGATCGGGAAACGCGCCGCGCAGACCGTGCCCGGTTTCCGGGAAATCCTGGCCACGCGCATTGGCAGCAAGATTGGCCATACCGCCGCGCAAACGCTTGTAGTCCGGCGACAAGATCTCGCGCATCACGGCCGCTTCGTCCGGCGTGCCCTGACATTCCTTGAAGCTGCGCACGATTTTTTTATTACGTTCGAGTTCCGTCGCCGCTGCCATTGACCCCCCTGAAAAACTTTGTTCTGCGCTATTCCGCGCGTATGCCGGCGTCGCGGATGACCTTGCCCCACTTCATCGTTTCAACTTGCACCACCGCGGAAAATTCCGCCGGCGTGCCACCGACGGTTTCGACGCCGATGCCGGCAAAGCGCTCGCGCACCTCGCCCCGCAACAGCACGCGACCGATTTCGGCATTGAGTTTTGCAATCACCGCCGTCGGTGTCTTCGCCGGCGCAAACACGCCATAGATCGACACCGCCTCAAAACCGGGCAAGCCGGTCGCCGCCACCGTCGGCAGCTCGGGATACAGCGGCGACTGCTGCGCGCTGGTGATCGCCAGCCCGCGCAACTTGCCCGACTTCACGTGCGGCCCCGCCGATGGCGCGTTCGGAAACATCAGCTGCAGTTGACCGCCGATAACGTCGTTCAATGCCGGCGCTGTGCCTTTGTACGGAATGTGCGTGATATCGACATGCGCCATCGACTTGAACAGTTCGGCCGCCAGATGATTCGCCGCGCCAAGCGAACTCGAACCGTAATTGAGCGCGCCGGGCTGCGCGCGCGCGAGCAGAATCAGTTCGCGCACCGATTTCACCGGCACCGACGGGTGCACCACCAGCAGGTTGGGCCCGCGGTTGGTCCAGATCACCGGCGCAAAATCGCGCGCGAGATCGAACGGCACGTTGTCACGGAAAAACGGCAGCAGCCACAAGCTGGCACCATAGAGGATCAGCGTGTAGCCGTCGGGCGCTGCCCTTGCCACCGTCTGCGCGGCGATCACACCGCTGGCCTGCCCCATGTTCTCGACGATGAACTGCTGGCCGAGCGCGACCCCCAGCGGCTGCGCGATGATGCGTGTGGCAATGTCGTTGCTGCCGCCAGCCTCAGCCGTGACGATGCGCACGGTGCGCACCGGATAGTCCTGCGCCATCGCGGCAACGCACGACAGCAACAGCACGACGGCGCAGCGGCGCAGGGAACCCTTCGCATTCGACATGGCGCTACTCTATCACCGGCGCGCTGCCGCGTTCAGTCGGCGCGCACGCCGGACTCGCGGATCACGTGCGCCCAGCGTGCATTGTCCGAGCGCAGGATCGTCGCGAATTCCGCTGACGTGTTCGCGACCGGTTCGGTGCCGTCGGCCGCCAGCCTCGCGCGAACATCGGCGCTATTGAGCTGGCGCACGATTTCCGCATTCAATAGCGCAACCAGCGGCGCCGGGGTCGCCGCCGGCAGCAGCACGCCGTACCAGATGTCGGAGGCATAACCGGGCACCGTTTCCGCCACCGTCGGCAACTCCGGCAATGCGGCATATCTGCGCGTGCCACTCACCGCCAGCGCGCGCAACCGGCCGCCGTTCACGTGCGGCAGCGTCGGCGCCATGACTGAAAAGCGCATCTGTATCTGGCCGCCGAGCAGATCGGCGATCGCCGGCGAGGAACCCTTGTAGGGAATGTGTACGGTGTCGACGCCGGCCATGCTGTTGAACAACACGCCGGCCATGTGCGTGGCCGAGCCGTTGCCCGAGGAACTGTAGTTGAGCCGGCCCGGATGCGCTTTCGCGTAGGCAATCAGTTCAGCGGTGTTCTTCGCCGGCACCGTCGGGTGCACCACCAGCAAAAACGGCGATGAAGCGGCGAGGGTCACCGGCGCAAAGTCGCGCAGCGCATCGAAGCGAACGTCTTTCGCAAAATGCGGATTGATTGCAATCATCGCATTGGTGCACACCAGCAGCGTATAACCGTCGGGCGCCGCGCGCGCCACCGCCTCGACACCGATGTTGCCCGTCGCACCAGCGCGGTTTTCAACCACCACCGGCTGGCCCCAGCGCTCGTTGAGCTTTTGCGCGATCGCGCGCGCAATGAGATCGGTGCCGCCGCCCGGCGAGGTCGGCACGATCAGTCGCAGCGGCCGCGCGGGAAACGGCTGCGCCCACGCGCCGCCGTGCAACAGACATAGTGCCAGCGCAATGATGATAGTTCTCATCGTTCGATGGTCGCATAGTTTTGCACGCACATGAACTGCCGTGTTCAGAAGACAGCGGCATCTCGACGCACAGCCGTGTTCAAGGCAGAATCGGCGCATGGAACACGCTCTCGAAATCGAATCCGGCGTCACGATCCACTATGCAGTCGACGATTACACCGACCCGTGGCGCACGCCCGAAACCATCGTGCTGGTGCACGGCTTCTGTGAAAGCGGCGCAGCGTGGCGGCCGTGGGTGCCACTGCTCGCGCGCCAATACCGTGTGGTGCGCCCCGACCAGCGCGGCTTCGGCCGTTCGACGCCCATGCCTGAAAATTATGCGTGGTCGCTCGATACGCTGGTCGATGACCTCGCGCGCGTGATTGCCGCCGCCGGCGGCGCGCCGGTGCATCTGATCGGCGCCAAGATCGGCGCCACGGTGTCGGCGCATTTCGCCACCAGGCATCCCGCGCTGCTGAAAACGCTCACGCTGATCGGCCTGCCGGTCAGGGGCCCGAAGTCGCGCGCCGACTGGCTCCAGTACGCGCGCGAGCACGGCGTGCGCGCGTGGGCGCGCCTGACCATGGAAGAGCGCCTCGGTGCCGCCACGCCGCCGGAGATGCTTGAGGCATGGTCCGATCTGATGGGCGCAACACCGCTGTCGACCATGCTGGGTTTCATGGGCGCGGTCGGCGGCTTCAACGCCGGCGCCGATCTGCCGCGCATCGCCTGCCCGGTGCTGGCGCTGACCAGCGACAGCAAACTGCATCCGGTGGCCGAAGCCGAGACATGGCGCAAACAGTTGAAACAGTCCGAACTCGTCGTCATACCGGGCGATGGTTTTCACGCCTCCGCCGTTTATCCGTACGAGTGCGCGCGAGCCGCGCTCGATTTCATCGCAAGACACAGCCAACAGGAGCATTGAATGGATCTCGAATTACGCGGCAAGAACGTTCTCGTCACCGGCGCTTCCAAAGGAATCGGACTCGCCTGCGCGCGCGCCTTTGCCGCCGAAGGCTGCGACGTACATATTGCCGCGCGCAGCGCCGCCGAACTGGAAAAAAATGCCAAAGAACTCGCCGCGCAATACAAGGTCAAGGTAACGCCGCATGCCTGCGATCTCGGCGTCAGCGACAACCTGCGCGCGCTGGCGCGCGCCTGCGGTGCGCTCGACGTGCTGGTCAACAACGCCGGCGCGATTCCCGGCGGCCATCTCGCCGATCTCGACGAGCAGCGCTGGCGCACGGCGTGGGACTTGAAGGTCTTCGGCTACATCAACCTGACGCGCGAGGTCTATGCGGCCATGCGCGAACGCGGCAACGGCGTCATCGTCAACGTCATCGGGCTCGCTGGTGAACGCAACCGGCCCGAGTACATCGCCGGCACCACCGGCAACGCCGGATTGATGGCGTTCACGCGCGCGCTCGGCGCCGAGAGCGTCGATTACGGCGTGCGCGTGGTCGGCATCAATCCGGGCCGCATCGAAACCGAACGCCAGGTCAAGCACATGAAGGAAACGGCGGGCAAAGAATTGGGCGACGTCGCGCGCTGGACCGAGGTGCGCGCGCGCATCGTCGACGGCCTGCCGTTCAAGCGCTCGGGCAAACCCGAGGAAGTCGCCGACCTCGCGACCTTCCTCGCCTCCGCGCGCGCCGCCTACATCAGCGCGACCATCGTCACCATCGACGCCGGCCAGTCGTTGCGCGAAAGGAAGTAAGCGCCGCTATTTGACCGGCACGCTGGCGTAACCCTTGAACACGAATTTCTGCACGCGCTTGCCGTCCTGCACCTCGGTGACGTAGAGGTTGCCTTTGGCGTCGACGTTCATGTGGTGCATGACGTAGAACTCGCCGGGCGCGATGCCCATGCGGCCAAACGAATCGAGCTGCTCCATCGTCTTTCGGTCGAGCACCCACACGCGCTGCGGGCTGCGGCTGGCGACGTAGAGAAAACGCTGCTCCGGGTCATGTGAAAACGCCGTGCTCGCCACCGTCTGGCCGTTGCCGCAGTGCGGCTCTTCGCACCAGCGGTCGATGAATTTCTGCGAGACGAATTTGCCGTCGAGCGTGAAGATCTGCACGCGTTTGCCGCCGCGGTCCGAGACGTAGATGAGCCCGTCGTTGGAAACGCGCGCCGCATGCACCGGCCGCACGAACTGCTCGGGCCCGCGCCCGGTTTCCATGCTGGCCGGAATGCGCGAGGCTTCCGGCACTTTTGGCGGCGGCGGCACGTCATCGAGCGGTTCGTTACCGAAGGCGCCCCACATGCGCTTGAAGGCGCCGGTATCGGCGTCGAACACGATGATGCGCTTGTTGCCGTAACCGTCGGCGACGATCAGCTCGTTGGTCTTGGCGTAATAAAACGTGTCGGCAGCCTGATTGACGTTCTGCGTGTCCTTGTTGCCCTTGCTCTGGCCTTTCTTGCCGATCTGCATGACGAACTTGCCGTCGCGCGTGAACTTGAGCAGTTGGTGGTCGTTCTTGCCGTTGCCGCCGACCCAGACGAAACCCCTGGTGTCGACGTAGACGCCGTGCTCGATCTCCGGCCAGTCGTAGCCCTCGCCCGGCCCGCCCCAGCCCTGCACGAATTTGCCGTCTTCATCGAACTCGATCAGCGGCGGCGCCGCTTTGCCTTTTTGATCGGTGCGGATGGTGCCCGGACGCTGCAGTACCCAGGCATGTTGTCGCTCGTCGATCGACACCGAGGACACCTGCCCCCACACCCACTTCGACGGCAGCTGCGGCCAGTTTGGATCGACTTCGAATTTCGGCACTTCGCGCGTGGCTTGCGCGGCGACCAGTGGCATTGCGAACAACGTGCACAACAGCATTGCGATCCAGCGGATGCGGTTTTTCATTTTCTCCTCCGTCGTTATATTTACGCACCGTCATACCCGCGAAAGCGGGTATCCAGTGTTTTTAGTTATTCAAACACAATCAAATTCTAGACTCCCGCTTTCGCGGGAGTGACGGCACGTTGAACTTGCTAGTCGATCTTCAAATTAATCGCGCGCACCAGCTTGCCGTATTTTTCGATTTCTGTGTGCAGATAAGCTGCAGCCTTCTCGGGCGTGCTGCCGTACGGCTCGGCGCCGATCTGAATGAGGCGTTCCTTGAGGTCGGGCGAATCAAGCGCCTTCATCACCTCGGCATTAAGCTTCATGATCACCGGCCGCGGCGTGCCGGCCGGCGCGAACAGCGCCATCCACAGCGCGGTCTCGAAACCGGGCACGCCGGATTCGTCCATGGTCGGATACTCCGGCGCGATCTGCGAGCGCGTCAGGGTCGTCACCGCAATGCCGCGCACGCGCCCGGCTTTCGCCAGCGGTAGACCGACTGCGATGCCCGAGAAATACATCGCCACCTGCCCCGATATCACGTCGGCGGCGGCCGGCGCGCCACCCTTGTACGGGATATGCACCATGTCGATGCCGGCCATCGCCTTCAGCATCTCGCCCGGCAGGTGATCGGAGTTGCCGGTGCCGCCAGACGAAAAATTGAGCTGGCCAGGCCGCGCCTTGGCCAGCGCGATCAGGTCTTTCACCGTGCGCACCGGTAGCGACGGATGGATGATCAGCAGGTGGCAGGAGTTGGCGACCAGCCCGACCGGCGCGAGATCGCGCTCGGCGTCGTAACTGAGCTTGCGGTAAACGCTCGCGCTGATGGCGAGCGAGGGATTGGTCAGCACCAGCGTGTAACCGTCGGGCACCGCCTTGGCGACCTGCTCGACCGCGATGTTGCCGCCAGCACCCGGCCGGTTGTCGACGACCATGCCCTGCCCCATTGACTGCGCCATCTTTGGTGCCACCAGCCGCGCGACGATATCGACGGTGCCGCCGGGAACGAAGCCGATGAACATGCGCGATGGCCGATTGGGAAAATCCTGCGCGCCTGCGCCGGCGACGAACGCCAGCATCAGCAACGCGCAGCAGTGACTGCGCCGTATCATGGAACTCCCCTCGCACTCGCGTTGCGACGCGATTAGTTTAATAGAGCGACGATTTCAACCGCGGATAAAGATTATGGTCGTAGGCCTCGGCCTTGATCTTCGCGCCACTGATGTCCTGCACCATGGTGCCGAGGCTCGGCAGGCTCGTGCGTTCGATCTGCGTCGCCGCATCCCACAGCTTCGAGCGCCACAACGCGCGCGAGCACTGGAAGAACACGGTATCGACGCTGACCACGATCACCGAACGCGGCAGCGCGCCGTCGACACGAAAACGCTCAAGCACCGCGGGTGACGTCGTGATCGAGGCGCGACCGTTCACGCGCAGCGTTTCGCCCACACCCGGAATCAGAAAAATCAGCGCTACCTGCGGATCGGCGACGATATTGCGCAGGCTGTCGATGCGGTTGTTGCCCTTGCGGTCGGGCAGCAGCAGCGTCTTGTCGTCTTCCACCACGACGAAACCCGGCGCATCGCCCCGCGGCGAGGTGTCGAGGCCTTCGGACCCACCGGTCGCCAGCACCACGAACGGCGACTTCGAGATCAGCAGTTTGTAATGCGGATGCAGGTAGTCGAGTTCTTTCTCGACGGCAGCGCCGGCCGGATGGCCGTAGATGCGTTCAAGTGCTGCGACGTCGGTGATGCGATGCGAATCGGCTGCGCTGTCCATGGCAATTCCGTGAATTGGCTGAATGCGCAAGACTAGCGCGCCAGCCGCGGACGCACAACCTTGCACTGCAACGCAACCGGCGATGAAAAAGCTAGCGCATCTCGATCTGGCGGATGATTTCCTGCGCGCGCGGGTGCCCCTGCACCGCTGCGCGGCGCGTCCACCTCAAGGCCTCGGCATCATTTTTTTCGACGCCGCGCCCCAGCGCATAACAAAGGCCCAGGTTGTAGAGTGCGACGGCGTCGTCCTGCTCCGCCGCCTTGCGGATCCAGCGCACCGCCTCGGCTTCGTCTTTCGTCACGCCGGCGCCCATCGCATAGATGGCGCCAAGCGAATTTTGCGCATAAGCCAGACCCTGGTCGGCCGCCTTGCGAAACCAGTCGCGGGCGGCGGCATAGTCTTGTTCAACGCCGTTGCCGGTCATATAGAGATTGCCGAGCGAATGTTGCGACAGCGCATTGCCCGACTCGGCAGCCCGCCGATACCACCTTGCTGCTTCAGCGCCGTCTGCAGCGACGCCCTGCCCGCGCTCGTACATGAAGCCGAGGGTCTGCTGCGCATCGATGACACCGCGATCGGCCGCCTGCCGGTACCATTGCAAGGCCGCGGCGTAATCCTGCGCCACGCCGTTGCCCGCGCGATACGCATTGCCAAGATCGTTCTGCGCGAGCGCCAGTCCCTGCGCGGCCGCCTGGCGAAACCACTGCAGCGCCTGCGCAGCATCGCCGGCGACACCGCGGCCGCGCAGATACATCATGCCCAGCGCGCGCTGGGCTTCGGGCAGACCCTGTGCGGCGCTCAGGCGGTACCACTTCAGCGCTTCGTCATCGTCACCGACAACGCCGCGGCCCTCCTGATACATCAAACCCAGATTGTGCTGCGACTCGCGATCGCCCTGTTCGGCGGCGCGCCGGTACCAGCGCAGCGCCGTGATGTAATCGCGCACCACCCCCTGGCCGTTCTCGTACATGACGCCAAGGTTGTGCTGCGCCAGCGCGACACCGCGGTCGGCCGCCAGCCGCAGCCATTTCGCCGCTTCGGCGTAATCGGCGGGAACGCCATAGCCGCGCAAATACAGAATGCCAACGCCGAGTTGCGCCTCAGGGTCGCCGTCTTCCGCCAGCGGGCGCAGTTCGCGCATTGCGCGGGCGTAATCGCCGCTCTGCATCGCCGCGTTGCCGTCTTCAAGACGCGCGTGCGCATCCTGCATGGCCGGCAGCCATGCGCAGACGATCAGCGCCAGACAGCGCGCGACGATGCGACGGGGATTACGCAGGATCGAGGAGAAAGTCCGGAGCGATTGACGTGCGAACACGGCGACGCCGTCATCGTTCCTGAGAAGCATGCCGTGCTAAAACTAGGCCTTGATGGCGTTGCGAAACAGCTCGATCGCCTCTTCGCTGCTGTTGACGACGCTGCTCTCGCCGTGGCGCGATTTCACCTTGTACTGTACGGCGCTTTCTTCGTCATGTTGGAACACCGACAGCGTCGAAGTGCTTTTCCACGAAGGTCCGCGATAGGAAAAACTGTATTCGGCGAGTTCGTCACCGTTCGTCATCGGCGCGGCGGCGCGAATGCCGTTGGCGACCGCGTTGTCCTCCCAGTTCGCCCAGCCTTCGGCGGCGGCGATCTGCGCGATGATTTTCTGCACCTTGTCGCGCACCGGCTTGACGAACAGCTTGGCGTAAGCGCGCGTGTTGAGTTCTTTCAGGGCCGATTTGGCCAGCGACAGCACCTCTCTCTCGCCCAGACGCTCGGCGTTGGCGTAGAGATTAGCCAGTTCCTTGTGGTCGTACTTGCCGGCCTTGATGCTTTCAATGATTTTTTCGCTCATGTTTGATACCGCCTCGAAAACGTACAGTCAAATTACGGAAGTCGCCAGCGGTCGGAGAGCGGCGGCCTACGCCGCATGCCGCCTCCACCGAACAGGGCCCTGTGGGCGGCGCTCAAAATCCAGCTAGGGTCATTTTAGCGCGGGTTGTCGGTTCGCGACCGCACTTTGCAATTCAGGCACGGGCGGGAGCAATTGCGCCAAATCGGGTCAAACGGGGCCGGCCCTGCGCCGGCTCGTGAAAAAGGTGATGGCGCCATACAGCGCCATCAGCGTCAGGCCGGTGAAATAGGCCCACGCCCCCGACCACCAGTAGTGTTTGCCGTTGAAATCGTTTTGATAGTAGTAAACGATGATATCGGCCCCCTGCAACAGCAGGCCCAGCATCGACAGCACGATGATAACCAGCGAGCGCCGGTCGCTGCCGCCGCGCCGCGACGGCGGGATCACCGCCGCCACCAGTGCGCAGGCGCCGGCCAGCATGGTCGGCATGAACGTCCACTCAAAGAAAAAGCGGAAGATCACCATCGTGCCGAGCAGCACGCAGATCAGACGCGCAATCACCGACAACGCCATCAGCTTGCCGTTGACCGGTTCCTGCGGCACACCCTGTTCGTTCGTCTCGTTCATGTCAGCCGCTTCCTGTCGCGCGGGAGGAACGAAGCGCATTGCGGGGTTCTGATGTTTCCCGACTCACGCCAGCTCCAGCCCGCTCTGTGTAATTGCCGCCACGGCCACCGGCGAGGCAAGAAAGGTGATCATCTTGCGCGCCGTTTCCTGGTCCGCACTATTGGCACCGACACCCGCCACATACAGCGATACCTTCTGCAGTTCCGCCGGCAACGGCGTGATGTGCGCGATACCCTCGACCGGCAGCATTTCGCTGATCTGCTGGCAACAAATCTCCGCGTCGCCGCGCGCCACCACCGCGGCGGTACGCTCGCCGTTGCCGACCCAGCGACTCTTCGGCGTCATCGCCTCGCTGATGCCGAGACGCGGAAACAGTTCGCTGACCAGATAAGTGCCGCTGACGCTGGCTGAATACGCCAGTGACTTCGCGTCGAGCAAAAACTGTTTGAACGCCTCGACCGTGCCGATATCGGGCTTCGGCGCACCCGCGCGCACCGCGATGCCGATGGTCGAACGGGCGAGGGTCTTGCTCCCCGCCTCCAGCACCAGGCCGTCGGCGATGAACTGGTTCATGACGCCGCTCACCACGATCACCACGTCGGCCACCTCGCCGCGTTTCAGGCGGTTCGGAATCGACGTCTCGCCGGTGCCGATCGAAGTGGTCAGCGTGAGGACTTTCCGGCCCGTCAGCGCTTCAACCTGCGGCAGCAGCGCCAGATGCGCCGCGGTGAAAGCGCCGGAGGTCATTACGCGAAGTTCGGTCGTCATGGTCGCAACTTTTCGCTAACAGAAACGCCGCGGAGAAGCGCGGCACGTCAAATTCAAACACCAGCTGTAGCCGGAAGGAGCGCAGCGTATTCCGGGATCCATCACCAACAAAACCTACGCCGGCTCCAACCCGCTCTTCCGGATCGCCGCCGCAGCCGTCGCCGACGCGAGAAAATCGATCGTTTTCTGCGCCGCGGCTTGGTCCGGACTATTCACACCGACACCCGCCGCAAAAAACGACACCTTCTGCAAATCCAGCGGCAGCGGCGTGATGTATGCGATGCCCTCCACCGGCAGCATTTCGCTGATCTGCTGGCAGCAAACCTCTGCGTCGCCGCGCGCCACCACCGCACCGGTACGCACGCCGCCCGTAATCAGATGGCTTTTCGGCAGCATTTCATCGGCGATGCCGAGACGCGGATAAATTTCCCCGATCAGATACTGGCCGCTGACGCTGGCCGAATAGGCCACCGACTTCGCGGCGAGCAGAAAGCGCTTGAAGGCTTCGGCATTGCCGATCTCGGGTTTGGGCGCGCCCGCGCGTACCGCAATGCCGATCATCGAACTGGCGATTTTTTTGTGGCCTGCGTCGAACACCAGCCGGTCGGCGATGAACTGCTGCAACAGGTCGTGCGCGACGATCACCACGTCGGCGACTTCGCCGCGTTTCAAGCGGCTTGCGATCGAGGTCTCGCCGGTGCCGACCGAGGTCGTCACGGTGACGACTTTTTTGCCGGTCAGTTTTTCGACTTCAGGGATCAGCTGCAGATGGGCGGCGGTGAAAGCGCCGGAGGTCATGATGCGGAGTTCGTTGGTCATGGTCGCCACACGATGGGTTGGTCAATCGTCGAGCGTACTCATTCGCGCGCCAAGGTTCAAGCCTTGTCGTGCCGAATATCTTTCAGACCGCTGGTTGCGATTGCCGAAAAAGCCCGGCCACCGGCCGGGCTTTTTGCTTAACGGCTCAGAATGATCGAGGCGATGATGCCCGTCGCGATCGCGATCAACACATAATCGCCGCCGGTCTGCACCCAGTGGTAACCACGCGGCGGCGCACTCAGATTGTGGCCACGCCAGTCGTCGACTACATAGTGGCGATGACGGTATTCCATCGGCAGACGCCCGCCGCGGTAGAAGCCGTGGTTCGGGCCTGCGCCGCGTTCGTCGCGCCGCTCGTTGTCGTAGCCGCGGCCGCGGTCTTCACGGCGATCTTCACGACGGTCCTGCCGCCCGTCGTTGTCGCGCCGCTCCTGCTGCTCGCCGCGCTGGCCCTCGCCACGACCGCGGTCATTGCCCCGGCCCTGGGCAAAACTCAGCCCGCTTGCCGCCAGGCACATGGCCGTGATGGCGGAAATAATTGCCTTGTTGTTCATGTGCGCTCCAATCGGGTGTGAAATCCCGTATCGGGCGCGCGTATGATCTGCTGCAACGCGTGCCGGACTGTGACGGGTTAACCGGAAGGTAGGCTGATGCGGGGAGTTACTCTGTTCGGTGGCGCACCCAGCGAGCCGGATGTTATCGTTGCGCAGGCACAAATACATCGGTGCGTTGCCAGATGCGGCCGCAAGGGAAAACCCCGGGACGCAGCGCACGATTTCAAACAACGTTTTTGATCCCGGCGAAATCGAAATATCAGCAACGACGACTGCGTATCAGGTGCAAACCGCGCGGATCTGATGAATATCCGTCTCTCCGGCGAGAACCTTTTCAATGCCATTCTGTTTAAGCGTACGCATGCCTTCGCGGATACCGGCGTTGCGCAAATCCTCGACAATCGCACCGGTCTGTACCAGACGGCGCACTGTTGCAGTCGCGATCAGCAGTTCGTGCAACGCGACGCGTCCCGCATAACCGAGGTGGTAGCACTCCTCGCAGCCGGCAGCACGGTACAGCGTGAACTGCCCCGACTTGGCGTAGGCGGTCCGCCAGGCGCCGAGCACCGCTGCGCGTTCAAGCGGCACACCAAGACAGTATTCGTTCAGCAGACTGTCGATTTCGTCGGGCCCGGCCGCATACGCCTGTCTGCATTTGTGGCATAACCGTTTTGCCAGCCGTTGTGCGAGGATACCGAGCAACGCGTCGGAAAAATTGAAACGATCCATCCCGAGATCGAGCAGGCGCACCACGCTCTCCGGTGCGCTGTTGGTATGCAGCGTCGAGAACACGAGGTGGCCGGTGAGCGAGGCCTCGATCGAAATCTTGGCGGTCTCGACGTCGCGCATTTCGCCAACCATGATGACGTCGGGGTCCGCGCGCAACAGACTGCGCATGGCACCGGCGAAGGTCCAGCCGATCTTCGGGTTGACCTGCACCTGGCAGAGGCCAAGTTGGGTGATTTCGATCGGATCCTCGGCGGTCCAGATCTTGCGCTCCGGCGTGTTGATGTAACTGAGGATTGAGTGCAGCGTGGTGGTCTTGCCGGAACCGGTCGGGCCGCACACGAGGAACATGCCGTAGGGTTTGACGGCGAGTGCCTTCAACTGTGCGACCATGTCTTCGGCCAGACCGAGTTCGCCCAACGGGATCAGGCGCGAGGTCGCCAGCAGGCGCATGACCACGTTCTCAAGGCCGCTCGCCGTCGGAATGGTCGCCACGCGCAGCTCGATGCGATCATGATTGCCCTGCGCAAAGTCGATGCGCCCGTCCTGCGGTTTGCGGCGCTCGGAGATGTCGAGGTTGGCCATGATTTTGATGCGCGAGATCAGCGGACCGCGCATTGCCGTTGGAATTTCCACGAAGTCGAACAGCGCGCCGTCCTTGCGGAAACGCACGCGCGTCGGCGCATTCGCCGCGTACGAATCGATGTGTATGTCCGACGCGCCGATCGCATGCGCGCGCAGGATGATCTGGTTGGCCACGCCAACCACCGCGTCTGCCGATTTCAGATAGACGGCAAGCTGCCTGTCCTCGGAGATGTGGCGCGTCAGCCAGTCGCGTAGCGAGACCAGTGCCTTGGCGTCCAGCAGGCGCCGGCCTGCCCCTACTTCGGACTGCAGCTTTACCACGTCCTCGTAGAGCCGCGCATGCGCGCCGCCGGCGACTTCGTGATGTCCCGGAAAATCGTAGGCCGCCATCAAGCGCTGCTCGGTGTCGAAATGCTCCTTGGTCACGCGCGCGAGATCGCTCAATGCCGCGCCGATCTCCCGCTGCCCTTTACGCTCAACGAGCCCCTCAAGCCGCGCGATTGACGCAGTCAGCCTCTGGTGCTGCTCGTCGAGCACCGGAATACCGATTTCGATGTCTTTTGGATAACGATCGCCCATAGCGTCCACCTTTGCCAACTACAGTTTGGACGAAGGTTCCCGACCGGGGTTGCGCGAATACTTGATCTAGATCGAAAGCCGGCCAAATAAAGTGCGTTGGCTTACCGGCAATCGAGAAATAAATCACAATTCGCCCGCTTGCGCAGGCCAACGGTCCGGGCGGACGCTATCCGCCGAAGTAACCGATCACGCGCCACCACAAGAATTCGAGCGGCATGAATACGACAATTCCGATCGCCGCAATCGGCAGCGACACCCGCATCGCCGTCGCAATCGACAGGCGGCAGGCGTGCATGCCAACCACCACCGGCGGCACCTGATACGGTAGCAGCATCACGTTGTAGCCGACGGCGATGGTCATGATGGCAGCGGCAAGCGGCCAGCCGGCGGCTTCGGCGAAGGGCGCGGCGAGCGTGGTGGTAACGGCGGGCATCGCCGGGTTGGTGACCAGCGCGCCGGTCACCACGTTCAGCACGCTGAGCGACATGAAATTGGTGAAGTCGGCGCCCGGCTGCAGGTTGAGCGTCGCCAGCAACGATTTCCCGAGAACGTCGCCCAGACCCGATTCGTGCACGACCGCGCCAAGACCGATTGAGGCTCCGGTGTAAAAGAACGCGCCGAACTTGACGTCATTGAACGCCGTCGGCGGCAACACACCGACCTGCGGTAACAAACAGGCAAGCCCTGCTGCCAGCGCAACCCAGCCGGGCCGCACGCCGTGGATCGCATCGGTCATCCACAGCAACAAGGCGAGCACGAGAATCACCGCGAGACGTTTCTCGGCCGCACTCATCGCCGTGAATTCAGGCGGCGCCCGTTCCGGCTGCACCGCCGCGGGAAACATTTTGTAGATCAGCAAGACGACGAATGCGCCCTTCAGCAGCGCCAGCACCGGGAACATCACCCACAGATATTCGGCGTAGATCAGTTGCACTGAATACAGCGTCTCGGTGGCGCCGGCGAGCACGAGATTGGGCGCGTTGGCCGGCAGAATGGCCGAGCCGCTTTGATAGGTGATCATGATCGCCGTCATGCAGAGGCCGTTGTAGCCGTTGCTGCCCGGGTTGAAACCGACGCGGTCGGCCAGCGCCACCACGATCGGCAGCAGCAACAGCATGCGCGCCACCGTCGCCGGCATGAAAAACGCCAGCGCAGTCGAAACCAGCGCCACCGCGATCATCAGCGACGCATAACTGCCGACAAAACGCTCGAACAGCACGCCGGCGAAGCGGCGGCCAAGGCCGGTGGCGCCGACGGCTTCGGCAATGATGAGCCCGCCCAGCACCAGCCACATCGTCGCCGAGGCGAAACTGGAGAACACCACCGCCGGTGATGCCACCGCCAGCACGACGGCGAGCAGAAAGAACAACAGCGAGGTGATGTATTCGGGAATCGCGCCGGTCGCCCACAGGCCGACAGTCAGCAGCATGAGCGCCGCGGCGTGCATGACGTTGGCGTCGATGCCAGGCGGCGGCGGATAAAAATAAACGACCGCTGCGAACAGGCAGGCCAGAGCCGCGAACAATGTGGACAGTTTGAATTGCAATGCGAGTTCCTCCGCCTGCAATTTTACGCTAGCGCACGCGCACGTCCGACAACCCGCCACGCGACGACAGCAGAAACAGCGTCAACGTGCCGGTGGTCAGCGCGATCAGCACCGTCACCCACTGAATGCCGATCACGTCGGCAAGCAGGCCTTCGAACAGAATGCCGACCGAGGCGAAGCCCGGATAGAGTTGCAACAGGCTGGCGATGCGGCCGCGCATGGCCTCGGGCACCACCATCTGCAGCGTCGCCTGATTGCTGGTGAACAACACCATCTCGGCAAGCCCTGAAACGATCAGCGCACCGCAGGCGAGCGCAACGCTGGGCGCGGCCGAGAGCAGCAGAAAGCCGGCGCACATCGCCAGCACCGCGCAGCCCTGCACCACGCCCTGCCGCGGAAAATGCATGAACTTCGAAGCGAACCAGCCGCCGGCCACACCACCGACGCCGACACTGGTCAGCAGCATGCCGAGCACTTCGGGGCCGGCATGAAAAACGTCTTTCGTATAGACCGGCAGCAGGCCGCCGAAAATCGGCACCAGCAGCAGAAACGGCGTCGTGCCTATTAACAACAGCACGCGCGCGGTGCGGTCGTTCACCGCGAAGCGCAAACCTTCGGCCAGTTCGCCGAAGGCGGAAAGCCCGCTGTGTTTGCGCTCGCGCGGCGGGATCGTAATGATGAAGACGGTAGAGGCCGCGGCGAAATAGGCGGCCGCCTGCACAAACAGATTACCTTCGGCGCCGACCCAGCCAATCAGATAACCGGCCACCGCGGGACCGGCGATGCGCGACACCGAAAACGCGATCATGTTGATGGCGACGGCCTGCATTGCCACATTGCGCGGCACCAGATCGAAAATGATGGTGAGCCGCACCGGACGGTCGACCACCGCCGCGGCCCCCGACACCAGCACGAACACAAAGAGGTGCCAGACCTGCGCGTTGCCGGTGGCCAGCACGATGCCGAACAGCAGTGCCGTGAGCGACGAAATCAACTGGCTGCCCATCAGCAGCGAACGGCGGTCGTAGCGGTCAGCGGCAACCCCGGCAAGCGGCGCGCACAAAAACATCGGGATCGCGCGCACACCCATGATCAGACCAAGCAGGCTCTTCGAGCCGGTCATGTCGTAGGCCAGCCAGGCGATGGTCGCCTGTTGTATCCACTGCCCCGCATAGGAGGCAAACGAACCGAGCCAGAGATTGCGAAAATCGCGAAAGCGCAGCGTGGCGAGCAACGGCCCGTCGACGGATACCGGTCCGCTCAATGAATCTCCGGATCGGCGGTCGGCGGCGCGTTGTCGCGGTGCAGGAAATCAAAGTCGCAGCCGAGATTGGCCTGCGTGACGCGTTGCTCGTACAACGCGCCGAAACCGCGCGTGTAGTGCGGCGGCGCCTGCTTCCACACCGCGCGGCGTTTGGCCAGTTCGGCGTCGCTGACTTTCAATTCGAGTTTGCGCGCGGCGACATCAAGCTCGATCAGATCGCCGTCCTGCACGAAAGCCAGCGGCCCGCCGATGAAAGACTCGGGCGCGACATGCAGCACGCAGCAGCCATACGAGGTGCCGCTCATACGCGAATCGGAAATGCGTACCATGTCGCGCACACCTTTCGCCAGCAGCTTCTTCGGAATCGGCAACTGCCCCCACTCCGGCATGCCGGGTGCACCCAGCGGCCCGCCGTTCTGTAGAACGATCACCGAGTTTTCATCAATATCGAGTTTGTCGTCGTCGATGCGCGCTGCCATGTCGTTGTAATTCTTGAACACCACCGCCGGGCCCGTGTGCTTGAGCAGATGCGCTTCGGCGGCGAGCGGTTTGATCACCGCGCCGTCGGGCGCCAGATTGCCGCGCAGTACTGCGAGCCCGCCGTCCTGCGCCAGCGCCTGCGCGCGCGGACGGATGACGTCGGTGTTGTAGATTTTCGCGCCCTCGATGTTCTCGCCGAGCGTTTTGCCGTTGACCGTCAGGCTGTCGAGATTCAGCAGATCGCCGATTTCATTCAGCAGCGCACGCAGCCCGCCGGCGTAATAAAAATCCTCCATCAGATATTTCTGTCCGGCGGGACGGATGTTGGCGAGCACCGGCGTGTTGCGCGCGATGTCGTCGAAGCGTTCGAGCTCGAGCTTGACGCCGGCGCGGCCGGCCATCGCGATCAGATGGATCAGCGCGTTAGTCGAACCCGACAGCGCCTGCGCGGTGATGATGGCATTGTCGAATGATTTTGCAGTGAGAATATCGGACGGCTTCAAGTCCTCCCACGCCATTTCGACGATGCGACGGCCGCTGTAACTGGCCATGCGCGCGTGGTTCGAATCGGCCGCGGGTATCGACGCCGCGCCGGGCAGCGTCAGGCCCAGCACCTCGGCGATCGACGTCATCGTCGACGCCGTGCCCATCACCATGCAATGGCCGGGCGAACGCGCGATGCCCTCTTCGACTTCCTGCAGTTCTTTATTGCTTAAATTACCGGCGCGGAATTCCGCCCAGTACTTCCAGGTATCGGTACCCGAACCGAGCGGTTCGCCGTGCCAGTTGCCGCGCAGCATCGGGCCGGCCGGCATGAAGATCGCCGGCAGATTGGCGGAGGTCGCGCCCATAATCAGAGCCGGTGTCGTCTTGTCGCAGCCGCCCATCAGCACGCAGGCGTCGACCGGGTAGGAACGCAGCAGCTCTTCGGTTTCCATCGCCAGCAGGTTGCGGTACATCAGCGGCGACGGTTTCATGAACGGTTCGGACAGCGTGATCGCCGGCATCTCGAGCGGAAAACCGCCGGCCTGCCAGATGCCGCGCTTGATCTCCTCGGCACGCACGCGGAAATGCGCATGGCATTGGTTGATGTCGCTCCAGGTGTTGATGATGGCGATCACCGGCTTGCCGCCGAAATCCTCGCGCGTGAATCCGCTCTGCAGCGTGCGTGAACGATGGCCAAAGGCGCGCAAATCCTGCGCACCGTACCATTTGTAACTGCGGAGTTCTTCGGGGCGTTTGCGTGGGCGCGTCATGGTCGGAGCCTTGCGGGAATTTGAAATTGACGTGGATCATGCGGCGCGGACGACGCCCGCGAGCGGTGCTGATTATGCAGGGGCGCCCGCCGCGCAGCAAGCCGCGGCGCGGGGCCGGAACGCGGCGCGTGGTGTATCATCTCGCCCTCATCCGCAATACATCAATCCGGAGAACACCATGAGCACTGCAAACCGCATCAAGGGCGTGTTGTCGCCCGTCGTCACCCCGTTCAAAGCCGACTACTCGCCGGATACCGAGCGCTTCGTCGCGCACTGTAAATGGCTGATGTCGCAGAACTGCGGCCTCGCGGTGTTCGGCACCAACAGTGAGGCCAATTCGCTGGCCGCAGAAGAACGCATGGGGCTGCTCGACGCGGTGGTTGCCGCCGGTGTGGACACCTCGCGCATGATGCCGGGCACCGGCTGCTGCTCGATCACCGAAACCGTCAAGATTACTTCGCATGCGGTGAAACACGGTTGCGCCGGCGTGCTGATGCTGCCGCCGTTCTATTACAAGGGTGTCAGTGAAGAGGGCCTCTACCGCCATTACAGCGAAGTGATCCAGCGCGTTGGCGACGCCAAGCTGCGCATTTATCTGTACCACATCCCGCCCGTTGCCGTGGTCGGTATCACGCCGGGCCTCGTCGAGCGTTTGCTGAAGGCCTACCCGACCGCGATTGCCGGCATGAAAGACAGCTCGGGCGACTGGAACAACACGAAAACCTTCCTCGACGCCTTCGCGAAATCGGGCTTCGACGTTTTCGTCGGTTCGGAATCCTTCCTGCTCGCCAACATGAAGAACGGCGGTGTCGGCACGATCTCGGCGACCGCCAACGTCAACCCGGCGGCCATCCACAAGCTCTACACCGAATGGAAGAACGCCGACGCCGATGCGCAGCAGCAGCGCCTCAATCTCGTGCGCGATACCGTCGGCAAAAAATACGTGATGATCTCGGCGCTGAAGCAGACCATCGCGATCTACGCCAACGATCCGGCGTGGGGCAAGGTGCGCCCGCCACTGGTGGAACTCAGCGCCGATCAGGGCAAATCGCTGGCGACGGAACTGAAGGAAATCGGTTTCGACATGCCGGGACTGAAGCGCACGGCGTAGACATCAGTAACCATCGTTGCGCGCTACAGCGGTGGCGCGCAACGGTCAGTGCTCGTTTTTTCCGGATGGCGGTTGCGTCTCGCCGAGCGCTTCCATGATGCGGTCAAAGTCGTAATGCTCGGTACCGATGTCCTCATAAGAATCGAGCAGGTTCTGCGTCAGCAGCACCACGCAGATCGGCCCCAGTATGCAGACCGCGAGCAGGCCCGCGACAAGAAATTCGTTCCAGCCCCAGCCAGCCATGGTCGTTGCAGCCATTCAGATAAAACAACGGGCCTAAGCTAACCGATCAATCCGGACGCCGATACACGACCTGTGGTCTAGTTCGACGGGTGTAGCTTGTTTCCCGTCAAGCCGGCTGCAACGCACGTAAAAAAACGCCCCACAGGGCGTTTTTTTATTGGTGCCGCCGCAATCTATACGGCAGCACTTATACAAGTTTATGCAGCAACGTCGGCCTTGAGGCCGGCCTTCTCGATGCCGAAGGCGCAGACGGCCTCGTCTTCATCACCGGTGCCGCCGCTGGCACCGGCCGAGCCAAGCACATTGCCTTCGGCGTCGCGAATCAGCGCGGCGCCCGGCTGCGGCAGAAAGCGGCCTTTCGAGGTGGCGGCCAGCGACAGGAAGAAATTGGGGTTCTCCTTGGCGCGCTTGCCGAGCGCGCGGCTCGAGCAGCCCATTGCCACCGCGCCCCAGGCCTTGCCCAGCGCGATATCGAAACGCGCCATGCTGGCGTTGTCTTCGCGTTGCACGGCGACGATGTTGCCGGCGTCATCGAGCACGACAACGGTCAGCGGCTTGATCTTCATTTCCTTGGCTTTGACGAGCGCCTGCTCGATGATGGTGTTGGCTTGTTTGAGCGTAAGTCTGGACATGGAATTCTCCGTGGCTTTCTGAATAGGACTGGCAAAATGAAGTGGCAGCGCGCAAATCATGCAGCGCCGGCCGGAACGAAAAACGCGATTGACTATACAAGTGCGTTGCCGCCGGTGTCAATGCAACAGCCGCGCACTTTGCAGTAGCCGCGCGATATGCGAGACTGAACGCGGGTTCCCGAGGAGGACAGACAAGATGCACGTATTGTTTGCTGCGGCCTTCGCACTCGGCCTGACCGCAGGCGCGGCGGCGCTTGCAGCGGATTATCCGCTGCGCCCGGTGCGCATGATCGTCGCCAACGCGCCCGGCAGCGCCAGTGACATTTACGGCCGCATCGTGTTTACGCGCATGTCCGAGCGCCTCGGCCAGCAGATCGTCATCGACAACCGGCCCGGCGCCGGCGGCACACTCGGCGTCGAGACTGCGGCGCGCGCGGTCGCCGACGGTTATACGCTGGCGACCGTCACCGCGGCGGTGATGACCATCGCGCCGCATGTCTACGCGAAGATCGGTTTCGATCCGGTCAGGGACTTCGCACCGGTGTCGGTGTTTGTCAAAACCGAAACGGCGCTGTGCGTGAACGCCGCGCTGCCGGTGAAAACGCTGCGTGAATTCATCGACCTCGCCAAGGCAAAACCCGGACAGCTCAACATGGCCTCGGCCGGCATCGGTTCGACCAGCCATCTCGGCGGTTTGATGTTCGCGACGATGGCGGGCATCGAGGGCAACCACATTCCCTACAAGGGCGGCGGCCCGTCGGCACTCGCGCTGGTGCAGGGCGAATCGCAGTGGACGATGGGACCATACGGCGCCTACGGCAGCCACGTCAAATCGG
>JANXSE010000074.1 GCA_025356695.1 Betaproteobacteria bacterium | reverse complement strand
CAGCGCGTGGCGATTGCGCGCGCGCTGGCGATGGACCCGATCGCCATGCTGTTCGACGAACCGACCTCGGCGCTCGATCCGGAAATGATCAATGAAGTGCTCGATGTCATGGTCGATCTGACCAAAGAAGGCATGACCATGATGGTAGTGACCCACGAAATGGGCTTCGCGCGCCGCGTCGCGCACCGCGTGGTCTTCATGGACAAGGGCGAGATTGTCGAAGACGCGCCGAAAGAGGATTTTTTCGGCAAGCCGCGCTCCGAACGCGCGCAGCTTTTCCTCTCGAAAATTCTGCAGCACTGATTGCACCGCTGCGCTGCGGCCCAAGGTTGTTCCAATCAGCGCGACGCTCGCGTAGAATCCGGCGTTTACCGCTCTGCGCTCTGCGCCCATAAACACATCATGCCCGCCACGAAAAAACGCATCATCCCGATCAAGCTTGTCGCCGCCACGCCCGCCAGGAAAAAGAAAGCAAAAAAGAAACCCGCCTACGACTGCCGCAAGTGCCCCGGCTACTGCTGTAGCTATCCGCTGATCGAGGTCACCAAACGCGACATTGCGCGGCTGGCCAAGCATTTCGGCCTCACCTACGAACAGGCCGAAAAGCGCTACACGCGTTACGACAAGGCCGAAAAAGCGATCGCCCTGCGCCGCCAGAAGGACAAACACTTCGGCCACATCTGCAAGATGTTCGACACGAAGAAGCGCCAGTGCACGGTTTACGAAGCGCGGCCCGGCGTCTGCCGCGAATATCCGGTCGCCAAGACCTGCGGTTATTACGATTTTCTGCTGTTCGAGCGCGACCAGCAGGAAGACAAGAAGTTCGTCGCCACAACGAACTCGTAGAGCCGGTAGCGTTGAACAACCGCCGGGCCGCGTGCCCGGCGCTTACCCCGTCTCGCAGATGCGCGCCATCAGGCGGCGCATGAATTCCTCGCATTTGAGCACCTGCTCGATCTCGACGTACTCGTCGGCCTTGTGCGCCTGCGCGATCGAGCCCGGCCCGCACACCACGGCGGGCATGCCTCGACGCTGAAAATGCGCGGCCTCGGTGCCGAACGAGACCTTGCCGAAATCGTGATTGCCGGAGAGCTCCTGTGCCAGCCCGACGATTTCAGCCTCCGGCGCGTTGCTGAGCGCCGGCATCGCCGACAGCGGTACGATTGAAAATCCACAGGCCGGATCAACGCTCCGCATCTCCGGCTCGAGCGCCGTTGCGACGAATTTGGTGAATTCCGCGTACATCGCCTGCGGATCGTCGCCGGGCAGATTACGAAACTCGAAATCGAAAACGCATTCGTTCGGCACAATATTGAGTGCGGTGCCACCGCGAATGACGCCGGTATGTACAGTGGTGTGCGCGATATCGAAGCCGCGATCGTAGGGGCCATTGTCGCGGTAGCGCCGCGCCATGCTTTTCAGAAAGGCGATCGCCTCGGCCGCCGCCTCCACCGCATTGACGCCCTGCGGCGCATAGGCCGAATGGCAGGACAGGCCGCGCACCGTGCAACGGTAGCTGAGTTTGCCCTTGTGTGCGATCACCGGACGCATCATGGTCGGTTCGCCGACGATGCAGGCCTCCGGATGAATTCCGGCCGCATCGAGGTCTTCGATCAGGCGGCCGACCCCGATGCAACCGACCTCCTCATCGTACGACAGCGCGAAATGCAGCGGGCACTGGAGACCGCGCTGCGCAAATTCCGGCGCCAGCGCCAACGCGACGGCAACGAAGCTTTTCATGTCGGCACTGCCACGACCGTAAAAACGGCCGTCGCGCTGGGTCAGCGTGAACGGATCGCTGCGCCATGCCTGCCCGTCCACCGGCACCACATCCGTGTGCCCTGACAATACGATGCCGCCGTCAGCCGGTGGACCGAGCGTGGCAAACAGATTGGCCTTGCGGCGGTCGTCATCATAGGTCAGGCGGGTCACCGCGCCCGCCGCCGCCAGATGCGCGCGCGCGAACTCAATCAATTCGAGATTGGAATCGCGACTGACGGTTGGAAAAGCGATCAGCCGGCGCAGGAGATCAAGGCTCGCCGGCACCGCGGTGCCTGTGACATTCATGCAAATCAATCCGGTCAAAACGGCAGAATAGTTGTGCCGCCTGCGGGTGTCAAACCAGCAATGCCGCACCCGCCGCACACTGCGGCGCCGCTTTGCGACATGCATCGCCGGTGCTACCATGACCGCCATTCAAATAGCGTGTTTCAAGGGGGAGCAAGATGCAATCCGACGACAACAAAAAAGAAAGCAAAATCGACCGCCGCTCGTTTTTGAAAGGCGCGGCCGCCGCCGGCGCCGCGGTAGCCTCGGTAGCGGGTGCAACGCGCATCGCGGCCGCTGCGGACAATGCCACCGAAGGCGCGAAGTCGACCGAAAAACCGAAGGCCGAGAAAAAACTGCCCAGCGAAACCTTCATCACGCACCCCGGCTCCGACTTCATGGCCGACGTGCTAAAAAAAATCGGCCTGCAATACCTGGCGATCAACCCGGCGGCGGGCTTTCGCAGCCTGCAGGAATCGATCATCAATTATCTCGGCAACAAGAACCCCGAGATCATCACCTGCCTGCATGAAGAATCCGCCACCGCGATGGCGCACGGTTACGCCAAGGCCTCGGGCAAACCGATGGGAGTGATGGTGCACGGCACCGTCGGCCTGCAGCACGCCTCGATGGCACTCTACAACGCGTGGTGCGACCGCGTGCCGATGCTGATGTTCGGCGGCAACGGCATTGATGCCGAAACACGCCGTCCCGGCGTCGAATGGATCCACAGCGCGCAGGACCCCGCCGCGCTGGTGCGCGAGTTCATCAAGTGGGACGACCAACCCGCTTCGCTGCAGCATTTCGCCGAATCGACGGTACGCGCCCACCAGTTCACGATGACCGCACCGATGGCGCCCGCCTTCATCGCCATCGACATGGACCTGCAGGAAGAGGAAATCGAACACGCGGAAAAACTGAAGATCCCGAAAATTTCGCGCCTGATCCAGCCGCAGGGCGACAGCAACGCCATCCGCGACGCCGCAAAACTGCTCGTCGCCGCGCAAAAACCGCTGATCCTCGCCGACCGCGCGGTGCGCTCGCAACAGGGCGTGAAGATGCTGGTCGAACTGGCCGAGTCGCTGGGTGCGCCGGTGGTCGATCTGGGTTCGCGCATGAATTTCCCGACCACGCACGATCTCGACTGCACCTTCATGAAGCAAACGCTGGTGCGCGACGCCGACGTCATCCTCATGCTGGAAGTCGGCGATCCCTGGGGCAACCTGCATTCGTTCAGCGACCCCTACAAGGAATACCGCCCGCTCTACAAGGCCGATGCGAAGATCATCACGATTTCGATGCTGGACGTGGCGCGCAAATCCAACTATCAGGATATCCAGCGCTTCATGCCGGCCGACCTCGCCATTGGCGGCGATGCGGAAGCGACACTGCCGGACCTGATCGAAGCGGTCAAACGCGCGACGACGTCCGAACGCAAAACGGCATTCGCCGAACGCGCCAAGGCGGTTACCAAGATGCACCATGAAATGCGCGCGCGTGACAAGGAGGCCGCCGCAGTCGGCTTCGATGCCACGCCGATTTCCACTGCGCGACTGACCGCCGAAATGTGGAATGTCATCAAGAACGAAAAATGGGCGCTGGTGGTCAGCGACCGCATGCCGTGGGCGCGCCGTCTGTGGCCGATTACCGAGCATTACCAGATGCTCGGCGGCAACGGCGGTTACGGGCTGGGCGGTTACGCACCGATCGCCGTCGGCGCCGCGCTTGCCAACAAGGAGAAGGGCATCATCTCGGTGACCTTCCAGCCCGACGGCGACATGATGTACGCGCCGGGCGTGCTGTGGACCGCCGCGCACCACAAGATCCCGCTGCTGATGCTGATGCACAACAACCGCTGCTACCATCAGGAGATCATGCACGTGCAGCGCATGGCGGCCATTCACAACCGGCCACAGGCGACCGCGCGCATCGGCACCGAAATCACCGATCCCAATATCGATTTCGCCAAACTCGCGCAGGGCATGGGCGTCTGGGCCGAAGGCCCGATCACCGATCCTTCGAAGCTCGGAGCCTCCCTGCGGCGCGCCCTCGATGTCGTCAAGCAGGGGCGCCCCGCCCTGCTCGACGTGGTCTGCCAGCCGCGTTAAATCGCATCCGCGCGGTGGGAAAAGCACGCCCTCGCCGGCGTGCTTTTTTTCGGCCTGCATTCGCCGTTACAAATGCTTACCATTGCTGACATCTTGTGGGTGGTTTCCACGCTCACCGGGGCGTTTAATTCCTCCAACGACCGCAGGTTTGCGGCCGCAGAAACCCAGGATTTATAAACGTCATCAGGAGAACGCCATGAACCTGCCCCGCAAAATGTTGGTCACCGCCGCCCTCGCCGCATTCTCGTTTGCCGCGTCGGCACAATCCACCGGCAACAGCACCGCCAACCCGCCCGTAAACAACAACGTCACATTCGGCGATCGTAATGTCGAGCAACAGCGCCGCATCGAACAGGGGTTGCGCACCGGCGACCTCAACGTGCAGGAAGCGTCGCGCCTCGAACGCGAAGAATCGCGCGTCAATCGCATGGAATCCCGCGCGCTGCGCGACGGCACTGTCAGCGATGCCGAACGCACGCAAATCAACCGGGCGCAGGATCGCGTCAGTCAGGACATCAACCGCGAGCGCCAGGATGCCAACCGCGGCAATCCGAATTCGGGGTCGTCGCGGCGAATGCAAGCCGACGTGCAGCGCAACGTCGGCGAGCAGGAACGCATCAACCAGGGCATGCGCTCCGGGCAACTGAACAATCGCGAAGCCGGCCGCCTTGAAAACGGCCAGGCGCGCAACGAGCGCATGGAAGGCCGCGCAGGTGCTGACGGCCGTATCGACCGCAGGGAGCAACGCGGTATCCAGGGCGCGGAAAACCGCCAGAGCCGTCAGATCTACAACGAGCGTCACGACGGTCAAATGCGCAACGGTAACAACGACCATCGCGGCTACGGCAACCGCGGCGACAACAACTTCCGCCGTGACAGCGAGCATCGTCAGGCCTACGGTCAGGCGCAGGGTTACCGGCATGACGGCGGCTTCCGTGCCGCGCCCCAGCACTCGTTTCAGCAGCGCTCGTATGCACAAGCCGGCGGCCGCCGCTCCCGCTGATCCTGCGATTTACGCAGCACAAAAAACAAGCCCCTCTGCGCGAGGGGCTTGTTTACGTTTTTGCGGCTTAAACTCAAAAACCACTGAGTAGCGGCACATCCTTCGCCGCCGGACCTGGCTTGATCGACACGAGGTAGGCGTAAGCGTCGGCGAGATCCTGTTCAGACAGATTTTTTTCGCTGTATGGCGGCATTTCGACGCGCGGCTTCCTGACCTGCTGCGCAAACGCGGCCCATGGAAACGGGTTGGGCGCGAGTTTCGGTCCGGCTACACCACCGCCCTGCCCAACGGTGCCGTGGCAGTTGAAGCACATCTGATGCATGAAAATCTTTTGTCCGCGCTCTGCGGAACCAGCCGGCGCGTTTTGCGCAAATGCAGTGCCTGCGGTCAGCATGACTGCCGCCAGCATTATCGTTTTATTCATATAACCTCCCCTCGTTTGCATTGCCGGCCATTCTGTATAGAACAGTCGGGCGCGTCAACATTTCCGCTAAAATTCCGGAACCCTACTGCACGGATCTGCAATGCCCGAAGCCCCCTATGACCTGCTCGGCGGCGACGCCACGGTGCGACGCCTGGTCGGCCGCTTCTATGATCTGATGGACAGCGTTCCCGAGTATTACGTCATCCGCAAACTGCATCCGGCCGATCTCGCCGGTTCGCGCGAAAAACTTTATCTGTTTTTGTCGGGTTGGCTGGGTGGACCGCAACTCTATGTCGAAAAATTCGGCCACCCGATGCTGCGCGCACGGCATCTGCCGTTCGCCATCGGACTGGCTGAACGTGACGCCTGGCTGGCCTGCATGAAACAGGCGATGAGCGAATGCGAAATCGAAGCCAGCCTGAAAATGGGCCTGCTGGATTCGCTGTTCAAGACCGCGGATTGGATGCGAAACAAAGAGGGCTGACGTATTGCTACGCCAGCCCTCTTGTTTTGATTCCGGCGAAAACCGGAACCGCTTACTGCAGTTGCTTAGCCGCGGCCGCGCGGACGGTTGCCACCGAAGCCGCTGCCACCTTCACGCGACGGCCGACCACCGTTGCCGCCGAACGTCTTGCCACCGCTCCAGCGTGAATTGGTATTGCTGGTGGACGGACGTGCATTGCGGTTGCCGAAGCGCTTTTGCGCACCGGCCGGCGGACCGCTGCGCGGCTTCACCTTCGGCTCCATGCCTTCGACGACATGGCGCTCGATCTGGTGACCGGTATAACGTTCGATCTGCTTCAACTGATGACCTTCGTCCGGCGACGCGAACGAAATCGCAATGCCGCTGGCGCCGGCACGGCCGGTACGGCCGATTCGGTGCACATAGTCTTCGGCCACTTTCGGCAGATCATAATTGATAACGTGGGTGATGCTCGCCACGTCGATGCCGCGCGCGGCGACGTCGGTGGCGACCAGCACGCGCACATTGCCGCTGCGCAGGCGGGCCAGCGTGCGGTTGCGTTGCGACTGGTTCATGTTGCCGTGCAGGGGTGCCGAAGCATGGCCCTTGTCGTTGAGCGATGCGGACAAACGATCGGCACCATGTTTGGTTGCAGTGAACACGATCGCCTGCGTCATATCAACATCTCGCAGCAGATGATCGAGCAGACGGTGCTTGTGGCTGCCGTCGTCAACATAATGCAGGCGCTGTTCGATATTGTCGTTGCGCTGTTTTTGCGCTGCGATTTCGATCAGTTTCGGATTGCGCAACAGGCGCTTGGCCAACGTGCCGATGCCGCCGTCGAGCGTGGCCGAGAACAGCAGCGTCTGACGACCGGCCGGGGTCGCCGCGGAAATTTTTTCCACCGGCTTGATGAAACCCATGTCGAGCATGCGGTCGGCTTCGTCGAGGATCAACAGTTCGAGGCGCGAGAAATCAACCTTGCCCTGGTCGATGAAGTCGATCAGACGGCCCGGCGTCGCCACCAGAATATCGAGCGGCATTTCGAGCAAACGGCGCTGTTTCGGGTAAGGCATGCCGCCGAGCACAGTACCGGTACGCACACGCGGCATGAACTTACTGTATTTTTCAACGGCGCTGGTGACCTGCATGGCCAGTTCGCGCGTCGGCGTCAGCACGAGCACGCGCGGACCGCGACCAGGTTTCGCCGGCTGCAGCAATTTTTGCAGGGCCGGCAGCACAAAGGCCGCCGTCTTGCCGGTGCCGGTGGGCGCCGAGCACATCAGATCATGTCCGGCGAGTGCTTCCGGAACTGCTTTGGCCTGGACGGGCGTGGCTTCGGTGTAACCTGCGGCGGTAAGAGCCTGAATAATAGAAGGATTTAAATTGAGCGAGACAAATGACATACGAGCTTTCATAACAATGAAAACAACAAAAGCGCAGACCTGCAGACTTGATTTGTCTGTCGAAAACGACAGGCGAATGCCGTCAGCGCACGGGTATCGTCGCTAACCGTGGCAGAAGCAGCTATTCGAGGAAGGAAGCTGAAACGAAGGGGTCAGGGACAGATGCAACTTGAATTTATGCGGCCTGAACCGCTTCAAGGTGCGCGCACTATACAGACAAATCAGGAAAATAGCGAATTAATTTACGCACTTAGCCCAGACCACTTCAAGCACTGCACGAGATCGATACCTGCACCGCAACAATTCTGAGATATCCCCAAAATATTCAAGGCAATAGCGCATTTTGTGCTATACTCGCGCGCTTTTCAAATCAGCCCTGAAGGGGCCACCGTATGCGCGCCATCCGCAATATCGCCATCATCGCCCACGTTGACCACGGCAAAACCACGCTGGTCGACAAACTCCTGCGCCAGTCCGGCACCTTTGCCGCACACCAGCATATCGAAGAACGCGTGATGGACTCGAACGACATCGAGAAAGAACGCGGCATCACGATCCTGGCCAAGAACTGCGCGGTAACCTACGAAGGCACCCATATCAATATCGTCGACACGCCGGGCCACGCCGACTTCGGTGGTGAAGTCGAACGCGTGCTGTCGATGGTCGACAGCGTGCTGCTGCTGGTCGATGCCGTCGAAGGCCCGATGCCGCAGACGCGTTTCGTCACGCGCAAGGCGCTCGCCCTCGGCCTCAAGCCGATCGTCGTCGTCAACAAAGTCGACCGCCCGGGCGCGCGTCCGGACTGGGTCATCAACCATACCTTCGACCTGTTCGACAAACTCGGCGCCACCGAAGAACAGCTCGACTTCCCGATCGTTTACGCCTCGGCGCTCGAAGGCTGGGCCACCAGCGACCTTGCGCACAAAAGCGACAATTTGAAACCGCTGTTCGAAGCGATCCTCAAGAACGTGCCGGTGCGCCAGGACGATCCGAACGGCCCGCTGCAACTCCAAATCTGCTCGCTCGACTATTCAAGTTACGTCGGCCGTATCGGTATCGGCCGCATTACGCGCGGCCGCATCAAGTCCGGCCAGCTGATCAGCGTCCTGAACGGCCCCGATTCCACGCCGGTCAACGCCAAGGTCAATCAGATACAGGTATTCAAGGGTCTCGAACGCACGGTGGTCGACGAGGCGGAAGCCGGCGACATCGTGCTGATCAACGGTATCGAACAAATCGGCATCGGCGTCACCATCACCGACACCGAACATCCGGATGCGCTGCCGCTGCTGAAAGTGGACGAGCCGACGCTGACCATGAACTTCCAGGTCAACACCTCGCCGCTCGCCGGCCGCGAAGGCAAGTTCGTCACCAGCCGCCAGCTGCGCGAACGCCTGCAACGCGAGTTGATGGCCAACGTTGCGCTGCGCGTGACCGATACCACCGACGCCGACATTTTCGAAGTCTGCGGCCGCGGCGAGCTGCATCTGACGATTCTGCTCGAAAACATGCGCCGCGAAGGTTATGAACTGGCCGTTTCGCGTCCGCGCGTCGTCATCAAGGAAATCAACGGCGAGAAACAGGAGCCGTATGAAATGCTGACGGTTGACGTCGAGGAAACCAATCAAGGCACGATCATGGAAGCACTCGGCGCACGCCGCGGCGACCTGCAGGACATGCAGTCCGACGGCAAGGGCCGCGTGCGCCTTGATTACCGCATCCCGGCGCGCGGCCTGATTGGTTTTCAGTCCGAATTCATGACCTCGACACGCGGCACCGGCCTCATGAGCCACGTCTTTGATGATTACGGCCCGATGAAACCCGACATGGCCGAACGCCGCAACGGCGTGCTGATCTCCGCCGAATCCGGCGAAGCGGTTGCCTACGCGCTGTGGAAACTGCAGGAACGCGGCCGCATGTTCGTTAGCCCCGGCGATCCGTTGTACGAAGGCATCGTCATCGGCATCCACAGCCGCGACAACGATCTCGTCGTCAATCCGATCAAGGGCAAGCAGCTCACCAACGTGCGCGCCTCGGGCACCGACGAAGCAGTGCGTCTGGTGCCGCCGATCCAGGTCACGCTCGAATCGGCGATCGAATTCATCGCCGACGATGAACTCGTGGAAATCACGCCGAAGTCGATCCGCATCCGCAAGCGTCATCTGTCGGAACAGGATCGCAAGCGCGCCTCGCGCGCCGCCGCCTGACGCGGGCAGTTGTAACGTCACATGCCGAACCGGGGCGGGGCCAGCGCGGTATTTGCGTTTGCACCCGCCCTTTTTGTCGTCCTCTGGAGCAGCGGCTTCATCGGCGCCAGACTCGGCGTGCAATACGCCGAACCGTTCACCGTACTGCTGCTGCGATTTTCCGTGGTGCTGGCCGTTATGCTGCCGCTGTCGCTGCTGCTGCGCGTGCAGTGGCCGCAAAACGGCCGCGAGGCCGCGCATATCGCCACCGCCGGCCTGCTCATCCAGGGCGGTTATCTCAGCGGCTGTTTCTCCGCCGTCTATCACGGTATGCCGGCCGGCATGATTGCTTTGATCACCGGCCTGCAGCCCATCCTCACCGCCTTTGCCGCCGCACCTATGCTCGGCGAATCGGTGACGCGCGTGCAATGGCTCGGCCTCGCCCTGGGTTTCGGCGGCGTCGCCCTGGTGGTCTGGCAGAAAATCAATCTGCAGGGCCTTGATGCCGTCAGCATCGCGTGGGCAATCGAAGCGCTGTTCGCCATCACCGCCGGCACGCTCTATCAGAAACGCTACTGCCCGAGCTTCGATCTGCGCGCCGGCTCGGTGATCCAGTTCGTCGCCGCCTTCGCGCTGCTGCTGCCGCTGGCATTGCTGACCGAAACCATGCACGTCGAGTGGAGCACGCAGTTCGTCTTCGCCATCGGCTGGCTCGCGCTGGTGCTGTCGATCGGCGCCGTCTCGCTGCTCTTTGTCCTGATCAAACATGGCGAGGCGACGCGCGTGTCCAGCCTCTTTTATCTGACCCCGCTAGCCACCGCGGCCATGGCCTGGTTCGCCTTCGAAGAACACCTCAACTGGATGGCACTGGCCGGCATGGTGATCGGCGTCACCGGCGTGGCGCTGGTGTTGCGCCGGCCCGACCTGCCCGCGACAGAAATCTGATTCGCAAGGCTTTGCGCCAGCGCAAAGATTCCACCGTTTCGCTGTCCTAGAATTTCCGCGATTATGATGGTCGCCAGTACATTTCACAGAGCTGCGACCACACGGAGCACACGCCATGGCAGAAGCCCGCGGCTACGACGATCTCATCATGGAACACATCAGGAACGCGCGTGGTTACCGCGTGCTTGAAGAGCGCACGCATCAGGCCAACGGCGTCAATCCGCTGTGCGGCGATGAAATGACGGTCTATGCGCAAATCACCGGCGACCGCATCGATGCGCTGACGTATCAATGCAGCTGCTGCGGTGTCTCAATGGCCTCGGCATCGATGATGTCGGAATACGTGCGGGGGAAAAGCCGGGCGCAATTGCAGACATCGGTTGCGTCCTTCAGTGCGGCGCTGCTCGCACACGCCGAACCGCCGGACGCCGCCACCGATCCGATGCGGCACGCGCTGCTGAAAACCGTGCGCGATCTGCCCTCGCGCACGCCCTGTGCGGCGCTGCCGTGGGCAATACTGGCGGCGGCGCTCGACGGCCGGACAGAAACCGTTTCCGTGCAGGTCTAAAGCGGAGCTAAACGGTTCCGGCAACGCGTGGTTTGGTTTCCGGCCAGTCATCACCAGCCGCCTCGCGCACGAGTTCGCCAGATTTTCCGTAGATGCGCAGCGGGATCTCCGGCGCCTGACGAAATTTCAATTCGACGTAGTCAAAAAAGAACTGCCGACCGCGCGTCACCGACACGTCGGTCCACGGAAAAAACAGATCGGGACTGTTGATGCGGAAAAAGAACTGCAGACGCAATTGCAGGCCATCGCTGCCGACCCACAGCGTCAACACATTGCGAAATTGCCCGACGAGGTTGCGCCCCATGCGCGCGGCGCGCAGGCGCACCGGAATGCCGCCCGCCTCGCGACTGGCGCGATAAATCCGCGCCAGCGCCACCCAGCCGCTGGTGTACGAGAGCAACCAGGTCACTGCAATCCACAGCGCGACAAAACATGACGCCGCCAGCAACGGTGGTGCCCACTGCGCGCCGTTGGCAGCCATTGATCCGGCTATTGCGCCAGCGCCGCTTCGAGCGCGTTCATCAGCGGCCCGAGTTTCGGCGGGCTCGCCTCGATCTGCGGAAGCACGCCGAACTGTGCCAGTGCGGCCGTGCAGACGGGGCCAATCGACGCGACTTTGGACGCATTCAGATGTTCCGTCAGTGTCGCCGCTGCGCCCTGCGTTTTTGCAAAATCAAACAGGTTGTGCACTTGTGATGCGCTGGTGAAGACCACCGCGGCGACCTCGCGTCGCGACAGCGCGTCGATCAGTTTCACCAGCGGCGCGGTATCTTCCGGCATCGCCCAGCGATACACCGGGATTTCCAATACTGTTGCCCGCTGAGCCAGCAGCCACGCTTCGAGCTCGACATTTTTGCCTCCATAACGCTGCACTACCACGCGCTCGCTTTCGAGTTGAAGCGTCGCCAGCTGCGCAACAATTTCCATCGTCGTATACGGATCGCCCGCGCTCAAATCGATACGCACACCACGCGAGTTCAAGGCGCCGGTCGGTTTCGGCCCGCGCACAACCACCGTGCACGCCGACAACAACGCCAACAGTTTTTGCGTGAGGCCCAGTTCGTCGGTTGCTTTGAAGAGCGCGCGCGTACCGACACCGGTTTGAAAAACCGCCGCCTTCACCGGCGCGGCCTCCCACTCGGCGAGCAACTGCGCAATGAACGTCGGATCGAGATCGGGAATTTCCGACAATGCCGGCGCATGCAGCGCCTTGCCGCCGCGTTTCTCAACCAGCTCGACGATTTGTGCGCCGAGACGGTTTTCCAGAATCGCGACGGTCTGCCCGTTCATTTCGACGGTGTGCGTGTGGTGAGCGGCGCCGTCAGGAACTCGAAGTCGCAACCGCGGTCGGCCTGCTGCACATTTTCCATGAACAGCTTGCGATAGCCGCGTTCGTCGCCTTTGTGCGGTTTCGGCGCCTTCCATTGTTTGCGCCGCGCTGCCAGTTCCTCATCGGAGACCAGCAGTTCAAGCCTGCGTCCCGCAACATCAAGACGGATGCGATCGCCGTTTTTCACCAGCGCCAGCGGGCCACCGATTGCCGACTCCGGCGTGATGTGCAACACGATCGCGCCGAAGGCCGTGCCGCTCATGCGCGCATCTGACATGCGCACCATATCCTTCAGGCCTTTTTGTGCCAGCTTCTTCGGAATCGGGATGTAACCGGCTTCCGGCATACCCGGCGCGCCTTTCGGTCCGGCGTTACGCAGCACCAGAATGTCGTCGGGCTTGACGTCGAGATCCGGTGAATCAATACGCGCCGCCATGTCAGCCAGCGAATCGAATACCACGGCGCGGCCTTCGTGCTGCATCAGCGCAGGCGTTGCCGCGGCCTGCTTGACGATGGCGCCACCCGGCGCGAGATTGCCGCGCAGCACGGCGATGCTGCCGCCCTTGAAGATCGGGTTCTTGAACGGTCGCACCACCTTCTGTGCCCAGCCCGCCGGCGCGGCGTCGATGTTCTGGCCCAGCGTTTTACCGGTGATGGTCAGCGCCTTCAGTTTCAGCTGCGGTTTAAGTTCGCGCAGGATCGTCGTTACGCCGCCGGCCTTGTCGAGGTCCTCCATGTAATGCTGGCCGGTCGGTTTCAGATCAACCAGCACCGGCGTGTCGCGCCCCATGCGGTCGAACCCTTCGAGATCGAGTTCGATACCGAGGCGTCCCGCCATCGCCGCCAGATGCACGATGGCATTGGTCGAGCCGCCGATAGCGAGCAGCATGCGCAGGCCATTCTCGAAAGCATCCGGCGTCATGATGCGGGACGGCGTAAGTTTCTCTTTCGCGATCGCCACCGCGCGCGCACCGGTCGCCTCGGCATTGCGCAGGCGCTCCGACATCACCGCCGGTATGCAGGCGCCTCCCGGCAGCATCATGCCCATTGCCTCGGTCACGCAGGCCATGGTGCTGGCCGTGCCCATCACCATGCAGGTGCCGGCACTCGGCGCCAGTTTCGATTCAACCGCGTTGATTTCCTGCGCGTCGATTTCACCGGCGCGAAAACGCGCCCAAAAACGCCGGCAGTCGGTGCAGGCGCCGAGCCGCTCGCCCTTGTGGTCGCCGGTGATCATCGGCCCGGTCACCAGCATGATCGCCGGGACGTCGGCACTCGCCGCACCCATCAGCAGGGCCGGCACTGTCTTGTCGCAACCACCGATCAGCACCGTCGAGTCGACCGGCTGCGCACGGATCATTTCCTCGGTGTCCATCGACATCATGTTGCGCAGGTACATGCTGGTCGGGAACGCAAATGATTCGTGCAGCGTGATCACCGGAAACTCGACCGGCAGGCCGCCGGCCAGCATGACGCCGCGTTTGACCGCCTCGATCAGGTCGGGCACGTTGCGGTGGCATGCGTTGAAACCGCTGAAGGTGTTGGTGATGCCGACGATCGGGCGTTCCAGCGCATCGTCGCTGTAACCCATTGCCTTGATGAAGGCCTTGCGCAGGAAGAGCGAAAACTCCTCGTCGCCGTATGCAGTGAGTCCGCGACGCATGCCGCGTTTTGCCGTTGCCATGATTGCGCCTGTGAAGAATGAATGCGGCCTTCACATTAAACGAAAAGCGACGGCCGGTGCAACCGCCGTGCGTGATATTTGCGGTATTCTCCATCCTTGATGAAATCGCTCGATTGACCCTTGCTGGAGCTTGCCGAATTGAAACCCGCCAATACGATCGTAATTCTCTCCGACGAACACAATAAACGCGTCACCGGCTGCTACGGGCACCCGATGATCAAGACACCGAATCTCGATAAACTCGCGGCGCGTGGCACACGCTTCACCTCCGCCTATACGAATTGCCCGATCTGCGTGCCGGCCCGCGCGTCTTTCGCCACCGGCCAGTATGTGCACAAAGTGCGCTGCTGGGACAACGCGATTGCCTATGAAGGCAAACCGGCCAGCTGGGGCCACCGGTTGATGGAACAGGGCCATCACGTCGCCTCCATTGGCAAACTGCATTACCTCGACGCGGATGCGCGGCGCAACGGCTTCGACGAAGAAATTCTGCCGCTGCACATTGTCGACGGTGTCGGCGACCTGCTTGGACTCATCCGCGACGAACTGCCGGTACGCCCGGGCTCGAAACGCCTCGGCCCCGAAGCCGGGCCCGGCGAATCCGAATACACTAAATACGACCGCGACATTGCCGCGCATACCGTCGAATGGCTTGCCAAAGAAGCGCCGAAACACGGTGACAAGCCGTGGATGCTTTACGTAGGTTTCGTCTCACCGCATTTTCCGCTGATCGCGCCGCAGCAGTTCTACGACCTGTATCCGGAAAGCGCAGTGCCGTGGCCGCTCATGTACGAGCAGGCGGAGCGGCCGCAACACCCCTTCACCGACGCGATGCGCAAATGCCTGTGCTTCGACGACGAATTCGACAACGCGATGGTGCGCCGGGCGCTTGCGGCTTACTTCGGGCTGACCACCTTCATGGACGACAATGTCGGCAAGATACTCGCCGCACTCGAAGCCGGTGGATTACTCAACACCACGCGCGTCATTTACTCCTCCGACCACGGCGACAACCTTGGCACACGCGGCATGTGGGGCAAATCGACGATGTATGAAGAATCCGCCGGCATACCGCTGATCATGGCCGGCCCGGACATCGCGGGTGGCGTGGTGTGCGATGTCCCCGTCACCCTGGCCGATGCCTTTCAGACGATCATCCAGTCGACCGGTGCACGCAGCGATGCCAGAGACGCTGCGCTGCCCGGCCATTCGCTACTGGAAATTGCGCGCGGCAATGCGCCCGATCGCACCATACTCTCGGAATACCACGCCGCCGGTGCCATCTGCGGCTCCTACATGATTCGTCATCGGCAGTACAAGTACGTCTACTACGTCGGCCTGCCGCCGATGCTGTTCGATCTGGTCAGCGATCCCAACGAGCGCAACGATCTCGGGCGTGATCCGGCGTTCGAAGCAGTGCGGCGCGAATGCGAAGCGGCGCTGCGCAAAGTTGTCGACCCGGAAGCCGCAGACAAACTCGCAAAATCCGATCAGGCCGCAAGGATTGCGGCGGTCGGCGGCAAGGACGCCATTCTAAAACGCGGCACCTTCCGTTACTCGCCGCCGCCGGGGGTCAAACCGTCGTATTACTAAGCGAAACCGCATGCGCCCGAAAATAGCAACGCGGCTCGGACCGGCGATCTTCGCCCTGTGCGTGATCGCATCGACCACTGCACAAGGCCAGTCATTTCCCAACCGGCCGCTGCGCTTCGTCGTTCCCGGTGCAAGCGGCAGTTCACAGGACGTGCTGTCACGCATCCTCGCCAACAAACTGTCCGAGCAGCTCGGCCAGCAGGTAGTGGTCGACGCGCGCGCCGGCGCCAGCGGCATCATCGGCATCGAACTGGGCAAAGCGGCGGCGCCCGACGGCTACACGCTGGTTGCATCAACCTCGACACTGTTTGCGACCCTGCCCGCCCTTGGCGCAAAACTCAGCTTCGATCCGGACCGCGATTTTCTGCCGCTGTCGCGCATGGCCAGCGTTTCCAACGTGCTGCTCGTCAACGCATCGCTCGGTGTTGCCACCGTCACCGACCTCATCAAGCTGGCCAGGGCAAAGCCGGGGCAACTGAACTACGGCTCCGCCGGCAACGGCACGCCGGCGCATCTCGGCGGCGCCATGCTCAACACGCTCACCGGCATCACCACCAATCACGTCCCCTACAAAGGCGCCGCGCAGGCATTAACCGACGTGATGTCGGGACAATTGCAGTTTCTGATCACATCGCCACTGGTCGCCATGCCGCACGCCAACGCCGGCCGCATCCGCGTGATTGCCAGCACCGGCGCACAACGCGATCCCTTGCTGCCACAGTTGCCGCTCGTTGCCGAATCGGTGCCGGGTTTTGAAATCACCCAGTGGTGGGGCGTCATGTTGCCGGCAAAAACGCCGCCTTCGATCGTTGCGCGGCTGCATGCCGAAACGGTCAAAGCACTAAATGCGCCCGAAGTACGCGACCTGGTGGCCAAACAGGGCGCTACCGTGCGCCCGGAAACCGCCGCCGAGTTTGTCGCCTTCATGCAAGCGGAACGCCGCCGCATCAGTACGCTCGGTAAACAGGCGGGCATTGTTCTGGATTGATGTTGCTGCAGAAATAACCGCACCAGGCGCAGGCCGCGTTTTCACTTTGCCGTCATCATGCCGTGAAATTGCTCATTCGCCATTCACAATAAGCGAAAAAAAACCGGGCAGCGCCACCGCTATACTTGCTATATTTCCCGCCTGCCGATCATCGAGGATACGCTATGCCGAACGCGCCGCACAACCCGCCTTTCCGTGCCGACCAGGTCGGTAGCCTGCTGCGGCCCGCGCACTTGATCGAAGCGCGCACGCAAATGAAAAAAAAGCTGATCTCGGTCGCCGAGTTGACCAAGATCGAAGACGCCGCAATCCGCGAAGTCGTGGCACAACAGGAAGCGGCGGGCCTGCAGTCGATCAGCGACGGCGAATTCCGTCGCCAGAGTTATATCGTCGATTTCTTCCGTAAGGCACTCGGTTCGGGCGGCCTCACCGCCGAGCCCGGCGATTTTTTCCATCGCAACGAGCGCGGCGAAACGATCCCGATCGAAAAGCTGGTCATACACAAGCCGGTCAAATGGACCGGGCCGATCTTCGCCGAACACCTGGCGTTCGTTAAATCGATTACCACGCGCACGCCGAAAATGACGGTGCCCTCGCCGATCGTGCTGCATTTCATGGGCGGCAGTGATGCCATCCTGCGCGAAGCCTATACCTCGCTCGATCAGTTCTGGAGCGACGTGATTGAGGTCTACCGCAGCGAGTTCGCCGCCCTGCACAAGGCCGGCTGCACCTACCTGCAGGTCGATGAAACCTCGCTGGTGAAATTCGGCGATCCGGAAATTCGCGCCGTCATCGAGCGCCGTGGCGACGACTGGCGCAAGCTCGTCGAAACCTACGTCGACGTCATCAACGCGGTGCTCTCCAGCGCGCCGTCGGGCATGACCGTCGGCATCCACGTCTGCCGCGGCAATCGCAAAGGTTTCTGGCAGGCCGATGCCGGTTACGAATACATGGCCGACCAGTTGTTCCGGCGCCTGAAGGCGCAATTTTATTTCCTCGAATTCGACAGCCCGCGCGCCGGGCCGCTCGAAGCGCTCAAAATCATGCCCGACGACAAAACGGTCGTGCTCGGACTGGTCACGACCAAGTCACCCGAGCTCGAAGACAAGGAGATGCTGAAAAAGCGCATCAAGGAAGCGTCGGCCTATGTCTCCATGGACCGGCTCTGCCTGAGCCCGCAATGCGGGTTTTCCGGCAACGTCGGCAACACGGTCATGACGGCGGAACAGCAGTTCGCCAAGTTGCGCCTGCTGGTCGAGACGGCACGCGAGATGTGGAAAGATGCTTAGCGCTGTTCGCAGCCTCGCCAGCGCCGGCGCCCTGGTCATGTTGCTCGCGGCATCGGCCTGCGCGCAAAACTATCCCACCAAGCCGATTCGCATGATCGTGCCGTTTCCACCCGGCGGCGGCAGCGACGTGACGGGGCGTGTAGTCGCCGCGGCACTCGGCGAACGCGTCGGCACCCAGGTCATCGTCGACAACAGGGCCGGCGCCGGCGGCGTGATCGGCTCCGAGCTCGCGGCCAATGCTTCCCGCGACGGCTACACCCTGCTGCTGGTGTCACTGGCGCACACGGTCAATCCGTGGCTGTATGACCTGAAGCACCGTTATCACCCGATCGATTCGTTCGCGGCAGTCGCCGCGATTGCAGCGAGTCCGGTCGTGCTGGCGGTCAACCCCGGCCTGCCCGTCCATTCGGTGGCCGAGTTGGTGACTCTCGCAAAAGCGCAGCCGGGCAAGCTGTTCTATGCCTCGGCCGGCGTGGGCAGTGTTACGCATCTCGCCGGAGAATTGTTCAAATTCACGGCGAAAGTCGACATGGTGCACGTGCCGTTCAAAGGCGCCGGGCCGGCGATGCTCGACGTCATGTCCGGCCAAACCAACCTCTTTTTCGGCGGACTGCTGGCAACCGTGTCACAGGTGCGCGCAGGACGGCTGCGCGCGCTTGGCGTCGGCTCACTCAAGCGCAATGCCATTCTGCCGGACGTTCCTTCGATCGCCGAGGCGGGCGTCGCCGGTTACGAGACCGTCAACTGGTTCGGCCTGTTGGCGCCCGCCGGCACGCCCGCGGCGATTATCGAGCGCCTGCACCAGGATGTTTCCGCCGTGCAAAACCGGCCCGACGTGCAGAAGCAGTTTGATGCGGATGGCGCCACCGTATTGCGGATGAAATCCGCTGAATTCCGCGCCTATATGGTGGCGGACATGAAGAAGTGGGAACGCGTCGTCAAGGAAGGTTCTATCAAGGCACAATAAGCGCAGCTTTCGGCCGTCGCGCAGCCACCTGTGCGGCAACCGTGTATCGACCTCGTGCATAATCCGGTCATGACTCTCACCGAACTGCGCTACATCGTCGCCGTCGCCCGCGAACGCCATTTCGGCCGTGCCGCGGAAAAATGTTTCGTCAGCCAGCCAACGCTTTCGGTGGCGGTGAAAAAACTTGAAGCAGAACTCGGCATTGCCTTGTTCGAACGCAACAGCAACGACGTCAGCGTGACACCGCTCGGTGCGCGCATCGTTGAACAGGCGCAGCGCGTACTTGAAGAAACGGCCGCCATCAGGGAACTGGCTTCCGCCGGCAAAGACCAGCTGGCGACGCCACTGCGCGTCGGTGCCATCTATACCGTAGGCCCTTATCTTTTTCCGCAGCTCATTCCGGCGCTGCACAAGGCTGCGCCGAAGATGCCGCTGCTGCTGCAGGAAAACTACACGGCAAAACTGGGCGTCGCACTGAAGGCCGGCGACGTTGACGTCGTCATCCTTTCATTGCCTTACGCCGATCCGGGCATCGTCACGCAGTCGCTCTACGACGAGCCCTTTCGCGTCGTGTTACCGGCCAGACATGCGTGGCATGGCAAAAAAACGATTGCCGCCGACCAGCTCTGCAACGAAACGCTGCTGCTGCTCGGTGCCGGCAACTGTTTCCGTGACCAGGTGATGCAGACCTGTGCACGCACGGCGCGTGCAAAGTCGAGCCACATCCAGCAGGCCCTCGAAGGCAGCTCGCTGGAGACCATCCGGCAGATGGTCGCCTCCGGCGTTGGCATCACGGTGTTGCCATCCACTGCGGCAGAAGCTCGCTCGTCATCGAGCCCACTCATCATCACACGCCCGTTTGCCGCCCCCTCGCCCAGCCGCCGCATTGCGCTGGCCTGGCGCAGTAGCTTCCCGCGCCCCGCCGCCATCGAAGCGCTGCGGCAGGCTGTGCTCGCCTGCAAGCTGCCTGGCGTCACCCTGCTGCCCGACGCCCGCGTCGTCACAGGCTGAGCCGACGCCTTCGCCGGCTCGTCCGGCCACGCCCCGATTAATAGGAATTTCCTATTGATCCGATATTAACAATCCATTGGATCAATGACCGGCCGACCGCCAGAATGCGTTCCATGCAGTTGATCGACTGCACGAGAACCGCAGATCAATCCAGTCGAGGAACCGGCCGGTAAAAGACGAATCATCACCGCCAGGAACATCGAAGCCGCCGTCGCCGGCGAATCAATGGTCCCCTGGCAAAACCTATTTGATCGATCGGTGCCCAAACTCGACACTGGATCGTTTAGTAAATTGCAAACAACCCAAGGAGAGAACCATGTCAACCGAATCAAAGTGCCCGTTCCCGGGCGGCGCTCGCAAAAACGCAGTGGCCGGAACCACCACAAACGCAAACTGGTGGCCCCACCAGCTCAATCTCAAAATTCTTAATCAGAACTCCCCGCTGTCCGCCCCCATGGGTGAGGCGTTCAACTATGCCGAGGCATTCAAGAGCCTCGACCTGAACACCGTCGTCAGGGACCTCCATGCCTTGATGACGGATTCGCAGGACTGGTGGCCCGCGGACTATGGCCACTATGGCCCGTTCTTCATCCGCATGGCGTGGCACAGCGCAGGCACCTACCGTATCGCCGATGGTCGCGGTGGTGCCGGCTCCGGCACGCAGCGATTCGCGCCCCTCAACAGCTGGCCGGACAACGTGAGCCTCGACAAGGCGCGCCGCTTGATCTGGCCGATCAAGCAGAAGTACGGCCGCAAAATCTCCTGGGCCGACCTGATGGTTCTCGCCGGTAACGTCGCCCTGGAGTCGATGGGATTCAAGACCTTCGGTTTCGCCGGTGGGCGCGCGGACGTCTGGGAACCGGAGGAAATTTACTGGGGACCTGAGGCAGAGTGGCTGGGCGACAAGCGCTACAGCGGCGACCGTGAACTCGAGAATCCTCTTGGTGCCGTTCAGATGGGCCTGATCTACGTGAACCCGGAAGGGCCGAATGGCCAGCCGGACCCGGTCGCGTCGGCACGGGATATCCGGGAGACGTTTGCGCGCATGGCAATGAACGACGAAGAAACAGTTGCGCTCGTCGCCGGCGGCCACACGTTCGGCAAGGCACATGGCGCCGCCGATCCGGGTAAATATGTTGGCCCCGCACCAGAGGGCGCCGGCCTCGAAGAGCAGGGCTTCGGCTGGAAGAACAGCTTCGGCTCTGGCAAGGGCGTACACACGATCAGCAGCGGCATCGAAGGTGCCTGGACCCCCAACCCCATCAAGTGGGACAACGGCTACTTCGAGACCCTGTTCGGCTACGAGTGGGAGTTGACCAAGGGCCCCGGCGGCGCTCACCAGTGGACGCCCAAAGATCCTGTCGCGGCGACCACCGTGCCGGATGCCCATGATCCGACCCGGCGCCACGCCCCGATGATGACCACCGCCGACATGGCTCTACGCATGGATCCTGCCTACGAGAAGATTTCGCGCCGCTTCATGGAGAATCCGAAGGAGTTGGCCGAAGCCTTCGCCCGCGCCTGGTTCAAGCTGACCCACCGCGACATGGGGCCGCGCGCGCGCTACCTGGGCCCGCTCGTACCAAAGGAGGAACTGATCTGGCAGGATCCGATTCCCGCCGCAAATCATGCACTGATCGGGGAACAGGACATTGCTGCGCTGAAGACCCGGATCCTCGCATCCAGACTTTCGATCTCGCAACTGGTGACGACGGCCTGGGCGTCGGCGGCGACGTTCCGCGGCAGCGACAAGCGCGGCGGGGCCAACGGCGCGCGCATCCGCCTTGCGCCGCAAAAGGATTGGGAAGTCAACCAGCCGGCCGAACTGGCGAAGGTTCTGCAAACACTGGAAGATATCCAGAAGGATTTCAACGGCCTGCAGTCCGACGGGAAAAAGGTCTCACTGGCCGACCTGATCGTGCTGGGCGGCTGCGCAGCGGTCGAGGCCGCGGCGAAGAAGGCCGGGGTTGAGGTGAAGGTTCCCTTTTCGCCGGGGCGCATGGACGCGTCACAGGAGCAGACCGATGTGGAATCGTTCGCCGTACTGGAGCCGGCCGCAGACGGGTTCCGCAACTACCTGCGGAAGGAACACGAGGGATCGGCGGCTGAACTGCTGGTGGATCGGGCTAACCTGATGACGCTGACCGCTCCCGAGATGACGGTTCTGGTCGGCGGCATGCGCGCCCTGAATGCCAACATCGGGAAGGCCGCACACGGCGTCTTCACCAAGCGGCCCGAGACGCTGACGACCGATTTCTTCGTTAACCTGCTCGACATGAACACGAAGTGGCAAAATTCTGCCACCTCTGCAGGTGTGTTGGAGGGGCGCGATCGGGCCAGCGGCGAGCTCAAGTGGACCGGTACCGTCGTTGATCTCGTCTTCGGTTCCAACTCCCAGCTCCGGGCCCTCGCGGAAGTCTATGCGTGCAACGACTCGCAGCAGGCGTTCGTGCACGACTTCGTGGCGGCATGGCACAAAGTGATGAACCTTGATCGCTACGACCTGGCGTGATCTCCGGGATGAGTATGCGGGCAGATGCTTGATAAAATAGCCGTCATAGCCGCCGGTCACGCGACCGGCGGCTTTTTTGAATCATCTGAAAGCAACGCATGAACCCCATCGTCATTCTCGGCAGCGGCCTCGCGGGCTACAACGTCGCGCGCGAACTGCGCAAGCTCGACAAGGAAACACCGCTCACCCTCATCAGCGCCGACAGCGGTTCGTTTTATTCCAAACCGATGTTGTCCTCGGCCTTCGGTTCAAACAAAACAGCGCAAAGCATTGCGATGAATTCTGCAGAACAGATGGCGACGCAGATCAACGCAACGGTGCGTGCAAATACGCGTGTCACCGCCATTGATACCGCCGCGCATACCGTCAGCATTGATGGCGAAACCATCGGCTATTCAAAACTGGTGATCGCGCTCGGTGCCGACCAGATTCGCCTGCCCATCGGCGGCGACGGCGCCGACAGCGTGATGACGGTCAACGATCTCGATGATTACGCAAAATTTCGCGCCGCCCTCGGAGAAAAATCGACGGTCGCGCTGATCGGCGCTGGCCTCATCGGCATTGAATTCGCTAATGACCTGACCACCGGCGGTCACGCCGTGCACGTGATCGATGTCGCCGCGTATCCGCTGTCACGCCTGCTGCCGCCCGCAGGCGGCGCATTGTTGCAGCAAAAACTTGCCGCCATCGGCGTCACCTGGCATCTGGGCACCAGTGTCGCCACGATTGCCAAAGCCGGCGACAAACTCAAAGTCACGCTCGCCGACGGCGCCATGTTCGATGCCGATCTGGTGCTCTCCGCCGTGGGCCTGCGTCCGCGCACGGCGCTCGCACAAGCGGCCGGCCTCAAAACCAACCGCGGCATCGTCGTCAACCGGCTGCATGAAACCAGCGCCGCAGATGTCTATGCGCTGGGCGACTGCGTCGAAATCGAAGGCCTGGTCCTGCCCTATGTGATGCCGCTGATGACCTCGACGCGCGCGCTGGCCGCCACACTCGCGGGCAAAGCCACACCGGTGAGTTATCCGGCGATGCCGGTTCTGGTGAAAACACCGGCCTGCCCGACCATCGTCTCACCACCCGCCATGAATGCAGCCGGTGCGTGGGAAATTACTGCAGATAGCGACGGTCTCAAGGCGCTGTTCAAATCCGCCGACGGCAAACTGCTCGGCTTTGCGCTGCACGGCAAAGCCACGGCCGAACGCCCGGCGCTGACGAAGGAGCTGCCGCCGGTGCTGGCCTAGACCTTCAGGGGCTGAACCAAAACCGGCGCGTAGCCTCGTCTACTGCTTTGACAAGCCCAGCTGTTTGAGCAACGCGCTATAGAGCTGGTTTTCCCGATCGAGTGAAGCGCGAAAGGTTTCGGTCTCAAAAGTATTCACCCACTGGTTTTTTTCAAGCTCGGCCTTCCACGCCGCGCTTTGCACCATTTTCCCCAGAGCGTCACGCCAATATTGCACGACGGCCGGTGGCATTTCGGGCGGACCGAACAGACCCCGCCAGTTTTCGTTCACGACGTCATACCCCTGCTCGACAAACGTCGGCAGTTTCTGAAACCGGCTGCCCAGTCGCTTCGGCGAACTGATCGCCAGCACACGCATGCGCCCCGATTCGACGTGTGTGATCAGATCCAGTCCGCCCATGCCGACATCAACATGGCCGCCGATGATCGCCGGATTCGACTCGCCGCCGGAATAAGGAATGTAGTTAACCCTGGTCGGATCGACGCCAATGGCTTTCGCGAACAGCGCCACCGTAATGTGGTCTGAATTGCCGAGCGAGGCGCCGCCGATGGTGAGGCTACCCGGGTCCTTGCGCAGCGCCGCCTCGACGTCCTTCAGGCTCTTCAGCGGCGACTCGGTACGCACCACCATCATTTCGTATTCGGAAAACACCTTGGCAACCGGCGTCATATCCTTGTACGAATAACCGGTACCGAGCGTCAACGGCGTGACGATGGCATGGATCGCAATGCCCAGCAGATTGTACGGGTCGCCTTTGCGCTGAACCATCAACGTCATGCCAAGCGAACCGCCGGCGCCGGGTTTATTCACCACCTGGATCGGCTTGCTGACGAGCTTCTGATCGTTAAGCATTTGCGCAACCGTGCGCCCGAACAGATCGACACCGCCCCCCGGTGCAAACGGGATCGTCAGTTCGACATAGCGAGACGGATAATCGCCGAGCGGCGCTGGCTTTGCGTTTTCCGCGGCATGCGAATGCATGCAAACCAGCATAGACACCGCGGCCACCTGCCCGATGCGCCTGCATCCTGCCTGCAGATTTCTTTTGATCTTGAAATTCGGCATAACGCCGCCCCCTCTTTATAGCGACCAACCGCTTTTAAATAACGCCGTCTCGTTTAAGTGCATCGAACTGCCCGCCGTAACCAAGCGCACCTATGATCTCGGCCGTGTGCTGGCCCAATAACGGCGCCGGCGTGCGCACGCTGCCCGGCGTTTCCGACAATTTCACCGGCACGCCGATCACGCTGATCTCGCCGGCGGTCGGATGCTGCTGCTTGACGATCATTTCACGCGCAATCACCTGTGGATCCTCAATCATGCGGCCGACCGTATTGACCGGCGCGGCCGGAACACCGGCTTTCACCAGCAGATCCACCCAGTAATCAACCGGCTTGGCGGCATAGATCGGCGCAATCAGATCGTGCAGCGCCTCGGCGTTGAGGGTGCGTGCATCGCGCGTCGCGAAACGCGGATCATCGGGCAGATGTTTGAGGTTCATCACTTCGACAAAACGGTCCCACAACGCCGGATAACTGGCGAACACCGTCAGATACTGTCCATCCGAACATTTGAAGAAGCCGGACGGCGCGTTACTGTCGTTGCGCCCGGTCTGTGCGACCCAGTCGCCCTTGACGTGAAAATGCTGCGCCACCGGACTGACCATCAACGACAGGCCGGCCTCCAGCAAGGACATATCGACGTGCTGTCCCCTGCCGGTTTTCAAGCGACGGATATACGCGGCCTCGATGCCATGGGTCGCCCACATCGACGCCACCACGTCGCACAAGGCGTAGCCCATCGGCACCGGCGGCAGATCGCCGATGATGGTGGTCGCCGCCAGGCCCGACTCGGCCAGCGCAATCATGTTGACGCCGGGAAAGGAGGTCTTCGGCCCGGAATTGCCGTAACCGGACAACGACGCATACACCAGCGCCGGGTTGATGACTTTCAGTTCGTCATAGGTAAGGCCAAGTTTTTTCATCAGCCCCGGGCGGAAATTCTGGATCAGGATGTCGGCCGTCTTCACGAGGTCGAGAAAAATCTTTTTGCCCTCGGGGTTCTTCAGATCGATCGTCACGCTTTTTTTGTTGCGGTGGAGCATCATGAAGATGACGCTCTCGTTGGCGACATAGGGAAAACCGCCGCGCGCCTCGGTTTTCTGTTTCGGATTCTCGATCTTGATGACCTCGGCGCCCATGTCACCCAGCATCATCGCGCAATACGGTCCGGCCCAGGCATGCGTCAGCTCGATGACACGCACGCCGTCCAATGCACCTTCGCTCATTTTGCCGCCCTCTCGCTCGCGTCATCTTTGATCCAGCTGCGCAACGCCGAGGGCTGGGCAGCGCTGGCCGTGCCCGCCGAAGTCTTGCGTTCGTCCTGGTTTTCGCACCACAGTTGCAGCGTCACGCGCGGTTTACCATCCACCTCACCAACCTCGGTGACGAGGCCGTGCGCCGTCAGGCGGTCGTTCGCATAAACCGGATGGATGTAGCGCACAGAAATTTTTCCGCCGTAGACCCAGGCGTCGCCGAAATTGCGCTCCATCAGTTCGTGCAGAAACGCCATCTGGTTCTGCCCCGAGGCGATGGTGCGTTTGATACCGTCGGCCTTGGCCGCGTTGATATCGCTGTGCGAATTGCGGCCGCGGTCCCACACGCATTTCTCGAATTCGATCATTTTCTCTTCGGTCACCTCGTGCGTCACCGGCGCCAACCGGTCGCCCACCTTCAATTGAACGGCCATCACGCCCCCCACTTTTGGGCGATTGTTTCGTGCGCGGCCTCTTTGCCGACTTCGCGCGCATGCCCGACCAGTTTGCTTTTTTCGAGCAGGCGCCCGTCTTCATCGACGGCCACCGCCTCAACGATGATGTACGGGTGGCCACGGCGGATGTATTTGTCGGCGATACATCCGGAAATGGTGATGCGCTTGCCGGCTACCGGCGGGTTGTAATACTCGGAATCGTGTCCCATGTTCGGCACGCGCATCACCGCTGCATACTTGCGATAAAAAAGGTTGGCCGGATGGCGCGCCGCCACCGTCGGGTAGGCCGCATGCGGGTTATCCACCACGCGCCGGTAATCGGCGACCATTTGCTCGGTCAGCACGTAATCGAGAGAGCCGAGGTCGTCGCCAACCGGTATCGACGCCCAGACTTTATTTTCGCTTTCAGCCTCGCTCACACATTTCTCCTCATCAAAATTCGTTTCTTTGCCGAAAGCCTCAGCGCCGCACCCCGTGCAGCGCCTCCAGACGGCAGCGCAGCCCGTTCTGCAAATGCGCGCGCACCGCTTTTTCCGCGCGCTGCGGGTTACGCGCGCGCAAGGCCTGCAAAATCTCCCAATGCTCGTCGAGCGCGCTTTTCAGATCGGTACGCGGATTGATGTTGCGGCCCATGCCACGAAACAATTCGATCTGGTATTGCATGCCCTCGATCGCACTGATCAGGCGCGCATTCTTCGATGCGTGGATAAACATATTGTGAAAATCGCGGCCGAGGCGCCGCCACTTGCCCGGGTCTTCCTGCCGCAGTGCCGGCCGCGCGCGGTAGCGCCCGAGTTGTTCTGCATGGTGCTCGAGGTCTTCTTCGGCAAGGTGTTCGCAACTGAGGCGGGCGGCAAGCGGCTCCAGCCCTTCGCGCATTTGATAGATCTCGATCATGTCTTCAAGCGTATATGCAGCAACAAATGCGCCCTTACCCTCGATCACGCGCACCAGCCCTTCGCGTTCGAGTCTGAATATGGTCTCGCGTACCGGGGTGCGGCTCACCCCCAGGCGCTCGGCGAGCGGCCGCTCGACCAAAGGTTCGCCACCGGCGAGTTCGCCGTCGAGAATCATCTGTTTGAGTTTTTCGTACGGGCCGGCATCGGCGGGGGCCCGCCCGCCTTTGGGCGGTGTACGTGTAACACGTGCGGAAGTGGCTGACATAGCCGAAGAATACCGTTGGTATACCAAATCGTCAACCGCTGCGCCGGCGCCTTGCCCTCAGCCGCTTATTGTTGCGCGAATGTCTGCGGACGCCGGAGCGTCAGTGACCGACGAACTTGACGAACACCATCACCGAAAACGGATTGGCAACATAGAGCGCCGACGGAACCACGCCCAGCAGACACAGCGGCCCTTTGTATTCGCGGATATAACCGAGCACGCAGGAAGCCAGCGCGGCGATCGCCAGCCACCAGCCGGCGATGAAGCCGCCGGCCTGAATGCCGCCGCGCGCAGTGAAGAGCTGGTTGGGGGCGGCCGGTACGTCGGGCACAAACAATGCCGCGTAAGCCAGCGTGGCGATAAAAATAAACCACGCAACGCCACCGCCAATCAGACCAAGACGCACGTAGCGCCCGCATTCGAATTTACCCATTGCATTCTCCGCACCGGCATGGCCCGGCTGACCGCCGGCAATGGCAAACATTCTACCCTGCGGCGCAAACAGGGCGGCGGGCCTTTTGCAGCCGCCCCCATTAGTGCCTACAATTCCGCATCGCCTCCGTGGAGAAGCCGATGCAGCGCACAACGACTGCCGAACCGTCCCTGCTCGGACTTCGCAAGATCCGGTTTCTCAACAAACTGCCTGAAGACGCGCTGATGCGCGTCGCACGCGATTGCCGCTGGCGCCGCTACCTCTCCGGGCAGCAGGTCATTTCACGCGATTCGGCCGACCGCGACGTTTATCTGATCGTTACCGGCATGGTGCGCGCGACGGCCTTCTCCGCCGCTGGGCGCCAGGTCACCTATCGCGATATTTCGGCCGGCGACTGGTTCGGCGATTTTTCCGCCATCGATGGTTACGCGCGCTCGGCCGATATCGTCGCATCCAAGGAAACGCTGGTCGCCGCCATGAGTCCAGCGGCGTTCCTGCAACTGGTCCACGCTCACCCGTCAGTCTGCGACCATATGCTGTTGCGACTGGTGACCTCGGTACGCGAACTGACCGAACGTGTTTTCGAGTTCAGCACGCTGGGCGTGCAAAACCGCGTACACGCGGAAGTGCTGCGGCTGGCGCGCCAGTCCGGCATCGCCAAGAACCGCTCGCGCATCGAGCCGGCGCCAAAGCACGCCGATATCGCCGCCCAGGTCAGCACCTACCGCGAACAGGTCACGCGCGAAATATCGCGCATGGTCAAACAGGGCCTGGTGGCGCGCGACGGCCACGCGCTGGTGGTGCAGGACGTGGCGCACCTCGAAGGTCTGGTCGCCGCCGTCCGCCGCGCCGGCTAGGGAAACACTGAACAAGGAGGCGAACCCCCTTGTATGTCCCCAATCGCTGATTAACTGAAACACTTCATCAGCGATTCCCTGGATCAAATCACAGTTTCCTGATCGACGCCGATAATCTGCGCGCTGCTGCCGTCCCACACGACGCGCAGGACCACCGGCTGGCGCATGCCGCGATGCGCGCCGGAATCACTGACGCCCGCCTCGCCATCATCGACCAGGCCGCAACGGCGCGCCGCAATCGTCGCCTGCAGACGGCTCGTCACGTTCAGCGCCCGCAGGATGCTCGACACGTGGATCTTGACGGTGGCATTGCCGATGCCGAGCGTGCGGCTGATGTCCTTGTTGGTCATGCCTTCGCACAACAGGCCCAGCACTTCGATCTGGCGTTTCGTCAGGTGCGCGCGCGGTACGCCCTGCCGCCGCGCCTCGTGGTCGCCGGCCACCAGTTCAAACGGCTGGCGCGCGGCCACCGACTCGATTGCATTTTGCAAAAAATTTTTTGCCGCATCCGAAATGACCATGTTTTTCATCGCTATGCCCCCCTCTGTGCGTTGACCGATGACCCTCCCCGAAACCTTCGGCGACCTAGGCCAAACGTCGGGGTTGGAAGCAGTCTAGGGACGGGGCAAGCCGCGGTAAGTGCGTAAACGCACACGATTTCACCGATCGTTCTTTCGGTGTAAGCCGCCGCAGAGCGGCTCAGCGGCGTGCGTGCGGGAACAGCGAGGGCGGCTCCGGCAGTGCCATGCCCTCCAGCAACGCCGACGCGCGCGCATGGGCGACGGTGCCCGGCGAACCGCCTTCGTATTGCGCCAGCACCAGCAGCGCCAGCGCTTCATCGTAGGGCATGGCCAGCGCGGCCGCCGACTCGGCACTTTGGCGCCAGGCCTTGAGCGCGTGCTGGCGCGAACCCAGCGCAAGCGCCAGATTGCCCTGCTGCAGATAAAACTGCGGCCAGCCAATGGCGAAGATGCCGGCGAAGCGTTTGAGCAGGCCGAGCGCCTGCCGCGCCTCGCGTTTGAACACTGCGGCGTCGCCGGCCGCACCCTCGCCAAGCGCGTGCGCAAGCAATCCGTTGAAGGTGGCCGCCACTCCGGCGGTGCCGGTCAGCGTAGTAAATGAAACCGGGCGCGAAGTGCACAGCATTTGCAGCCCGCTGCGCGCGCAGCGCAATGCCTGCGCAGCATCGCCCGCGCGCAGATGCGCCAGCGCCGACATGCCATGCAACTCGACGCCACCCAGCGCATCGGTCACCGACGGCGCGGCAAGTTCAAGCGCCACCAGCGCGGCATCGGGACGCCCCTGCGCCAGATGAATGCGCGCAATACCGAGCTGGCCCCACCCTGCCGTCTGCCGGTCTCCGCGGCGGCGCGCTGAAGCCGCCGCCTCTTCATAGTAACGCCGCGCCGCTTCGATCCCGCCCGTATGCAGCAGCAGATAACCGTGGATCACGCAGCACTCCTCGGCGCGCCGCAGGTCGCCGATTTCGCGACTCAGCTTTTCCGCGCGCGCGACGCGGTTGATGCAGACATCCCAGTCACCCGCCCCGCCCTCGTAGAGCGCGACAAACAGCAAGACCTGTGAACTCAGACCGGCGTCGTTGACCTTCGCCGCTGCCTCCAGTGCCAGAGCGCGATAACGCCGCGCCAGGCCGTGCAGCGGCACCGTCGCCGCCATGGTGGTCATCACCGAATAAATCAGCGCGGTGTCCGCGGACAGCGGCGAACGCTCCGCAAGATTCAGGCTGCGCAGCGAGATGTAGAGCGACATCAGTATGTCTGATTGAAACCACGCCAGATGACCGAGGCGGATCAGGCTCTCGGCGACATCGCTCACCACCGTCTTCAACGGCCCGTCATGGCGAATGAAGCGCCGACCGAGAAAATGATTGATGGTCGCCAGCAGTTGCTGCCCCGCCATGCCGCGCGCCAGAGCGCCGCGCGTGGCGGGGATATCACGACCGCGCATGGCAAGGCTTTTGCGGATATGCGTGCCGCTTTCGTCAAGATGTCCTAGCCACAGTTGCGAGAAACCCAGTACACGTTCGCAGGCGGCGCGCGCTTCCAGCGCCGGTTCTTCCCCGGCCGCGAACTGCAGTTGCAGTGCCTCTTCGAGAAAATCCGCCGCTTCACGGTTGGCATAACGGCGGAACGCCTGCTCGCCGGCCTTGTTGAGAAAGTGAAAGGCGCGCGGCGCATCCGCTGCGCGCGACCAGTGGTAAGCCAGCAGCGGATATACTGCGTCGAGTGCCCCGGCATGTGCGTTTTCGTACCAGCCCGCGGCGGTGCGGTGCAACAGGCGGCGCTGCGCAAACGCCAGCAGACCGTAGGTGACCTCCTGCGTGATGATGTGCTTGAACTGGTAATCGATGCCGCCGGCCGCCTCATGCGCGTGCACGAGATCGAGCGCGACGAA
>JANXSE010000059.1 GCA_025356695.1 Betaproteobacteria bacterium | reverse complement strand
CGATTATCCGCAGACGCCGGCACTGGTGCTGCTGTCGGCGGGACGCGGCGGCCCCACATCGATGCAGGCGAGCGGTGAGCGCGACCGTGTCGGTCCCGGCGAGCAATTTCCGGAAATCCTCGCGCAGGCGCAGGCGGCAGTGAAGGCGGGGCGTCCGAAGCAACTGCTTTTTATGCCCGGCTGGTGGTGGGTGATCAGTGCGGAAAGTTTTCTGGATCGCGCGCAGACCGTGCCGCCAACCGTAGAACTCGCGCCGAAAATCAAATGCCCGGTGCTGTGCATCCGCGGCGACCAGGAACCGAAAGATCGTTATCCGGCCGAGGAATACGCGGCGGCTGCCGGCGGTCCGTGCAAAGTGGAAATCGTGCCGAACTGCGATCACTTCTACAACGGTTGCGAGGACATCGTCGCCAATCATGTGGCGACCTGGCTGAAGACCACACTGAAACTGCCAGGATAATCGTTTTCGGCGCCGGCTTTAACAGCAGAGACACGGGAGGAGACCTATGTTTCGCATGAGTCTGCTTGCAGGTTTTTTGATGACCGGTTGCGCGCTGGCCGCGCAACCCGCTGCGGACTATCCGCAACGCCCGGTGCGGGTGATCGTGCCCTATGCGCCGGGCGGCGCCACCGACATCGTCGCGCGCATTCTTGCGCCCAAGCTATCCGAGCGGTTGAAACAGCAGTTCGTTGTCGATAACCGCGCCGGCGCTGCCGGCAATATCGCGGTTGAACTGGTGGCGACCGCGGCGCCAGACGGCTATACGCTGCTGGTCGGTAATATCTCGACCAACTCGATCAACCCGCTGCTCTTCGCCTCGAAGATGAAAATCGATGCGATGCGCGATCTTGCCGGTGTGACGCTGCTGGCGTCGATCCCGAACGCGATTGTCGCCGGGCCGAAGCTGCCGGGCAACACGCTGAAAGAAGCGATCGCCTATATCAAGGAGCGCCCGGGCCAGTTCAACTACCAGGCACCGCTGGGTTCGTACTCGCATCTCGACATGCTGGCGCTGACGGCGGTCGCCGGCATCAAAATGACGCATCTGCCTTCGCGTGGCGCCGGTGAAACGCTGCCGGCGCTGATGCGCGGTGAAATCCTGATTTCGAATTCGAACGTCGCGTCCAATATTGGTGCCATTCGCGCCGGCCAGATCAAGGCGCTGGCGGTGACTTCGGCGCAGCGCATCGCCGAACTGCCCGAGGTGCCGACACTGACCGAGGCGGGTTTTCCCGGCATCGGCAGCCTGAACTGGAACGGCATTTTCGTGCCGGCGAAAACGCCGAAGGCGATCGTCGACAAGCTGCATGCGGCGGTCGTTGCGGAAATGAAGAACCCGGAGATGCACGATTACCTGACCAAACGCCTGATCCCGGTGACATTGAATGCATCGCCGGCGGAGTTCGATGCCTATGTGCGGTCTGAATCGCAGCGCTGGGCGAAAATTATTAAGGACAACAACGTCAGGATCGATTGACATGATTTTGTGGTGCAGGCGACTCGCCTGCAACGAAGAAAATTACGTAAGGCGCTTCTCGCAGGCGGGGCGCCTGCGCCACAAGAGCGGGTTTACAGTCTGGTAGGGTGCGCATCGCGCACGCGGCAACACAGTGAGTGGTGCGCAGTGCGCACCCTACACGCTAACGCTTGATAAACGGAGAGCAAATACGATGAAGGGCAAGACTGGTCGGCTGTCGCAGCCGAAGCACAAAATGATCGTCGAGAAGGACGTGCGCATCATCATGCGCGACGGCTCGACGCTGATTGCCGATATTTTTCGTCCCAAGTCGAAGGGCAAATATCCGGCCATCGTCAACATCAGTTGCTACCAGAAGGACAAAGTCTGGGTGCCGCCGGACGATCTTGAAGAGAAGGCCAATCCCCATATGACGTGGGAAACGGTCAATCCGCTGTGGTGGGTGCCACGCGGATATGTCTGCGTGCGCGTCGATACGCGCGGTTCGGGCAAATCGCCGGGGCTGTCGGACCCGGGCGGCTTTCAGGAGACGCTCGATTACTACGATGCCATCGAATGGGCGGCGCAGCAGCCGTGGTGCAGCGGCAATATCGGCTCGGCCGGCATTTCATACCACGCCACGCAGCAGTGGCGCGTGGCAACCCTGCAGCCGCCGTCGCTTAAAGCGATCATTCCGTGGGAAGGTTATGCCGACACCTACCGTGACGCGGTGTTTCACGGCGGCATCTTCCAGCTCTATTACCTCTCGACCTGGTACGCCACGCAGATGGCGCACCATTTGCTCGGCGATCCGCAGGAATACAACCCCGACGCGTTTCGCAACGAACGCCTGTTCAACTACATGCGTAACAGTCTTGATACCGGCTGGTGGGATGACCGCGGCGCCGCGGCGCACTGGGACAAGATCAAGGTGCCGCTTTACAGTGCCGGCAACTGGAGCGGCGCCAACCTGCATCTGCGCGGCAACACCGAGGGCTACGTCAACGCCGCATCGAAACACAAGAAGCTGCGCATCCATACCGGCACGCATTACCACGCTTTCTACACCGAGGACGGCCGTCGCGACCAGTTGCGCTGGTTTGATTACTGGCTGAAGGGTATCAATACAGGGATTCTTGACGAGCCGCCGGTCAAGCTGCTGATCCGCACCGGCGGACGCGGCATGAACGATTATAAGTTCCGTTTTGAGAACGAATGGCCGCTCAAGCGCACGCGCTGGACGAAGTTCTACCTGAATGCCGAACAAACCAAACCGATTCCTGGCGATAAAGGGGTAGAAGGAAAACTGCTGAAGAAAGCGCCGGTGCGCGCTGCCAAGGTCAGCTATTCCGCGACGGGCGTCTCGCACGCGGGGGTGGCTTCAGCGTCTTCGACCATGCTGCAGGCGGGCAGCATGCACCGCATCGGCATCACCTTCGAAACGGCGCCATTTGCCGAGGCGACCGAGATGACCGGGCCGGTCAAGCTGGTGCTGTGGGTATCGAGCAATGTCAAAGACATGGACATGTTCGTCACCGTGCGTAACATCGATGCCGATGGCAACGACGTGTGGGAAGTCGGCCAGCAGGGGCAGAAGGTGCCGGTGGCCAAGGGCTGGCTGCGCGCCTCGCACCGCAAACTTGATCCAAAGCGTTCGCTGCCGTACCGGCCGTTTCATGCACACGACGAACGCTGGTGGCTGGAAGCGGGGAGGCCGGTCGAGTGCGAAATCGAAATCTGGCCGATGTGCATGGTGTTCGGCAAGGGCCACCGTCTGCGCCTCGACGTGCAGCCGCGCGACGGCGTCGGCAGTGCGCCGTATACCCATTACCCGGCAGCGTACAATACCGGGGGGACGAACACGATACATACCGGCGGCAGGATGGCATCGTATCTGATGCTGCCGCTGATCCCACCAAAAAACGCACCAAAAAGCGCGTCGAAAAAGCCGGCGAAGAAGTAGTGCGCGGTGCAACGATCATTGAGGAGAAGTTGAAATGCTGAATGTGGCAATTTATGGAATGGGTAACTGGGGGCGCAAGCTGATCGATTCCTGCGCCGGCAGCGCGAAGATCAAATTTGTCTGCGGTATCACGCGCAACCCCGATACACACAAGGACTACGCGGCCAAGGCCGGCATCAAGCTTGTCACCTCGTACGAGGCGGTGCTCGCCGACAAGAGCATCGACGCCGTGGTGCTGGCGACGCCGCATTCGCAGCATGAGGCGCAGGTGATTGCGGCGGCGAAGGCCGGCAAGGCCGTTTACGTAGAAAAGCCCATCGCGCTGACGCAGGCTTCAGCGCAACGCGCGGTCGATGCGACCAAAGCAGCCGGCGTGACGCTGGGCCTCGGCTTCAATCGCCGCTACGCGCCGAGCTTTCTTGAAATGATGAAGCGTATCAAGGCCGGCGAAATCGGTGACGTGTTGCATGTCGAGGGCCATCATGCGGGGCCGACGGGCTTCAAGCTGAAAGGCGGCAGCTGGCGCTCGACGCGCGTCGAGGCGCCCGGTGGCGGCATGACCGCGCGCGGCATCCACACGCTGGACTCGATGTTGCAGGCGGCAGGCGGCCTCGTCACCTCGCTCTACGCCTATAGCGACAAGCGCAAGATGGCCGCCGACATCGACATGGACGACAACACCTCGATGATGTTCAAGTTTTCCAACGGCGTCACCGGTTATCTCGGCGTGTGTTTTGTTACCGGCGAGCTCTATCGCGTGCACGTCTTCGGCAGCAATGGCTGGCTCGAAATGCGCGGCGACACCGAACTGGTGTCGTGCACGCTCGAGGGCAAGCCGCAGCGCCATACCTTCGATGTGGCCGACAAGGAACGCGCCGTGCTTGAAGCGTTTGCCGATGCGGTGGCAGCGAAACAGCCTTATATGGTGCCGCCCGAGCAGGCGGTCAACGGCATTGCCGTCCTCGAGTCGATTGAAAAATCGGCGCGGAGCGGCCAGCCGATTGCCATCAAAATCTAGAGCTGCTAGCTGAACAGCGGGCAGCAGAGGAAGTGTCTACATGAGTTCGATTTATTCCGGCGTCGCCGGCGCACCGGTCACGCCGTTCAATGCCAAGGGCGCGGTCGATTACGATACCTTCGCCAAACAGATCAACTTTCTGATCGAGAACGGCGTGCGCCTGATCGCGCATCCGATGCAGAGCGGCGAGGCGGTCAGCCTGACGGAAGCGGAGCGGCGCGAACTGGCAAAGGTGCTGGCGAGCAGCGTCGGCCGCCGCGTGCCGACCTTCGTCAATGTCTCGCACGCCGGCACCGATGTTGCTGCCGACCTTGCCGCCCACGCCACCAAATTCGGCAATACCGGTGTCGCCATGATGGCGCCCTATCACTGGCGTCCGGGGCAGCGCGCACTCGTCGAGCACTTCACCGCGGTAGCCGATGCGGCCGGCGGTGAATTCATCCTCTGTAACGATCCGGAGGCCGTCGGCGTCGATCTCGGCACCGATACGCTGGAAAAACTGATCGACCGCCTGTCGGGCCTGGTCGTCATTATGGACGCGAGTTTCGACATGCGCATTTTCACCGACACCTGCGAACTGGTAGCGCGCAAAGGCAAACCGGTAGCGGTCTACGGCAGCGTCGAAATGCTGTTAAGCACGATGCCGCTGGGGGCGCGTGGCTGTTTCTCCGCCTGCAGCGAAGTGGCGCCGAAGCTGACGCAGGCGCTCTACCAGATTTGCGCAACGGGCGTGTATTCGCGCGCACAACCCTTGCAGTTCAAACTGCGGCGTCTGCTCAAGGTGCTGCTGCACAACTATCCGGCGAACATCAAATACGCCATGGAACTGCTCGACCGCCCGGTCGGCAACACGCGCCGGCCGGTGATGCCGCCGACGGCCGACGAGAAGAAGTGGATCAAATCCGAACTCACGCAGCTCGGCATATTCGACGACGAGCCGGTTGGCTGGGAAGTCAGACGCAAAGCCGGCAAACAGGCCGCCTGAGCGGCCGGCACCGGCATGCTGCGCGCGTAAAAATTGCAGCGCGGAGTTCGCATCCGCGCTAGAGTATGTTCACGTTTTGGTCTTGGAGGAGAACAAAATGCGGTTGAAGATCGCCATTGTTGCGTCGGCGCTCGGGCTCGCGCCCGCGGTCGTTTGCGCGCAGACCGACAGCTATCCGAACAAGCCGGTGCGCGTGGTCATTCCGTTCAGCCCGGGCAGTCCGATCGAAGTGCCGGCACGCGCGGTGACTCAGCGCATGATGGAAAACCTCGGTCAGTCCTTCGTCTTCGACTATCGCACCGGGGCGAGCGGCACCATCGGCACCGAAGCCGTGGCGCGCGCGCCAAAAGACGGCTACACGATGTTGATCACCAATTGTTCGCATTCTGCGAACCCCGCCTATTTCAAGAAACTGCCGTTCGACACCCTCAACGATTTTCAGCCGGTGTCGCAAATCAACGTCACCTACGGCAACCTGCTGGTAATCCATCCGTCGGTGCCGGCGAAAACCGTGGCGGAATTTATCGCACTGGCGAAAAAACGCCCGGGCGAACTGCACTATGCGTCGGCCGGTGTGGGCAGTCCGCCGCACGTCAGCGCGGCGTTGTTTGCGGCGATGGCGGGCATCGATCTCATTCACGTGCCGTATAAGGGCACAGCGGTCGCCTTTAACGATGTGCTCGGCGGCCATATCGAGGCGATGGTGGCGAGTCCGACGACGGCGGTGCCTTATGTCAATGCGGGGCGCCTGCGCGCGCTCGGTATCGGCGGGCCGCGCCGCCAGCCGCAGGTGCCCGACGTGCCGACCTTTAACGAGGCGGGCCTTGCCGGTTTCGATCTCACCTGTTATCACGGCATCTGGTTTCCGGTCGGCGTGCCGCAGACCATTGTGCGTAGGATTTACGGTGAAGTCGCCAAAGCCGTGGCAACGCCCGAGGCAAAAAAGATGCTCGCCGACGGCGGATTGATTCCGGTCGGCAGCACGCCCGAGGAATTCGCCGAGTTTCTGAAGAAGGACGTCGTCAAGCAGGCCGAGGTCGTCAGGAAGATCGGACTCGAACCGCAGTAATTTTCGCAATCAATCTTCGGCGAGACCTTGCCTAATCCTTGCATTCCTGCATCTTGTGCAGTTCGTCGAGCA
>JANXSE010000039.1 GCA_025356695.1 Betaproteobacteria bacterium | reverse complement strand
GAAGCGCCGGTGGGCACGGGTGAAGACGTCATCGGCCGCCGCCACGGTTCGGATTTTCAGAATCTGCATCGCAACAAAAAAGCGATTCAACTCAATCTGAAAACCAAAGAAGGTTACGAAGTATTCAAGCGTCTGGTCGCGCGCGCCGATATCCTGGTTGAAAATATGCGCGCGCCGGTCAAAGACCGCTTGAAAGTCGCCTGGGCCGACGTGCATGCGATGAACCCGCGTGTGGTTTACGGCAGCATCAGCGGTTTCGGTCAAACGGGCCCTTACCGTGAACGCGGCGGCGTCGATCAGATCGCGCAGGGCGTCGCCGGACTGATGTCGATCACCGGCTTCAAGGAAAACGGCCCGGTGCGCGTCGGCATTCCGATCAGCGATCTCACTGCCGGCAATCTGCTGGCACTCGGCATCATGATGGCGCTGTTCGACCGCACCCGCACCGGTGTCGGCCGCTGGGTACATACGAGCCTGATGGAATCGCTGATTTTCATGCTCGACCTGCAGGCCTCGCGTTATCTGGTCAAAGGCGAAGTCGCCAAACAGGCCGGCAACGATCATCCGACACTGACGCCGACCGGCGTGTTTCCGACCAGCGACGGCTTCATGAACATCGCCGCGAGTTCAGGGCGCTTGTGGGAACGGCTGTGCGATACGCTCGGTCATTCGGAGTGGAAAACCAAACCCGAATGGAACACGGTGGTCGACCGCACCAAAGACCGCGCCGGCGTCAACGGCGCAATCGGCGCCATCACCAAAACGCAGACCGGCGAATACTGGACCGAAAAATTCGACGCGGCCGGCATCCCGGCCGGCCCGATCAATACGATCGACCGTGTGTTCGCCGACCCGCAGGTCAAACATGTCGGCATGGCGGAACCGGTGGACAGTCCGATTTTCGGCAAGACGCACTACGTCGCCAACCCGCTCAACATGACGGGTTCTAAGCGCGACATTCGTCTGAATACGCCGGAACCAGGCCAGCACACCGATGAAGTGCTCGATTGGCTCGGTATGTCGAAAGATGAAATCGGCGCGTTGCGCAAGGGCGGCATCATCTGAAGAAACCTTTCTCCCCCGGGAAGAACGAAGCGGGGGGGCAAGGTGGGGATGAGAACGCGGCGTCGGTAAATATCGACATTCGGTATCGGGCAAGAACTGATCAAATGAATCCCTGGAGAGCACACCATGAGTGAAGAAGGCAAAATCCTGTCGGCGAAAAAAAACGGCGTCGGCACACTGACATTCAGCAACCCGGAGCGCTTGAATGCGATGTCGCGCGAAATGACACGCGCCGCCGCCGAAGTGATGGAAGATTTCACCAATGATGCTGCAGTACGCGTCGTCATCGTCACCGGCGCCGGCAGCAAGGCGTTCATTTCTGGTGGTGACATTTCGAAATTCGAAAAAGCCCGTGCCACACCCGAGCAACTGGTCGAATACAACAAGGATTCGGCGCGTTTCCGCATTGCGCTACGCGGCACCGGCAAACCGACCATCGCCATGATCCGCGGCTGGTGTCTCGGCGGCGGGCTGGCCGTTGCGCTCAATTGCGATATGCGCATCTGCACCGAAGACTCTCATTTCGGCGTGCCGGCGGCGCGTCTCGGTATCGGCTACGGCAGCGAATCGCTGGGCCAGCTGGTCGAGTTGTGCGGACCGTCCGTGACAAAAGAGCTCATGTTCACGGCGCGCCGTTACACCGCCGCCGAAGCGCTGCGCGTCGGCCTTGTCAATCAGGTCGTGCAGAACGGCATGCTCGAAGACTTCGTCAATTCGTATGCGCAGACCATGGTCAACAACGCGCCTCTGTCGATCATCGCCTCCAAGCGCGTCATCGACGAATACGTCAAGGACGAAAAAAACCGCGACCCCGCGCTGTGCGAAAAAGTCATTGCCGATTGCTTCGGCAGCCAGGACTACATCGAAGGCCGGCGCGCGTTCATGGAGAAGCGCAAGCCGGTGTTTAACGGGCGGTGATTACAGACGAGCGCTTGCGAAACGCAATCACAACTTGCCTTTTTGCCGGCGCGAAACAGCAAGGAACGGCTACGTCTACAAATTCTGAAAAATGACCGTAGCCTGTTCCCTTGGGCTCTCATTGGTCAAATTATTTAATTTGGCACAATATTTCCTGCGAACCCCATATACTTAAGATGGTTTCGCGCTTTCTCTGCTAATTCGCGCGATGCATACGGGCCGGCGCGTACGCGCGCGACTTTTCCTTTGGCAGTTGGCACTACTTCGGTGTACGCCACGATTCCAGCTGACACAATTTTCTCTTGAATTTGTTTCGCTTTTTCCATATCGTCAAATGCGGCCACCAAAATAATGTATCCCCCTTTAGGCGTCGTTGCAGCAGCAAGGCAATCAGCGATTGCTGCAGTGCGTTCGTTGCCCATTTGCCCCTCGGTTTTTGACTCGCACTCGTTACGCTTCTCGCCGACATTAGGAACGCCGCTTTTAAGGCAGTCAACCATGAAGTTCTTTCGGTCCGTTCCCTTGCGATTGCCAGCTTGCGTATTGCATTCGCGCATCAAATGGGCCGATTTTTCTGAGGTTTCTATGGTTGGCTCTGCCAACGGCGAATCCCATTTAAGGTTTGCGACGTTGAATTCGAATATGCGGGATCCTTGCATATAAAATGTTGCCTCAACGTACAGGCGCTTCGCGGTCTCCATGTTTAGCATGAACCGTTGGTAGTCGTTGAGAAAGACGACGGTCGTCGAGTGATCCTCCGGACCATTTGCATGATAGGTTTCAGCATTCTTATCATCGAATTTTACGAGCAGCTTGCATCCGTCGATTTGACACATAAACTGACCGCGTTCGATCGAGAGAATTACATCATGGCCATACCGTGGATGCGAGCGCAGCACGAGCCGGGCATGCTGCGGGCTCCCGTAGGGCGACGAAAACGTAAAAGCGTTCATGCTTCTGGTTGATGCGAACTTTGCCTCGGTGCCACCCATTTTGTCTTTCTGGCTAGAATAGTTCCATGCCGCATTCGCAGCGCTTGTCACAATCATGATCACGGCAAAAAATACCGCTCTAATCATTGGTAATCCCACCTTTTCATTTGGTGCCAGATTCCAGCAGTAGTAACACCAGGAACACCAAGGGAAGACCACGGTTTCGCGGTCATCCCGTAAGCGCTTCAAGCCACCGCAACAACCAGATGCCCCACCGCCGCTTTCGTCGGCCGCACCTTGATTTCAATGTCGTAACCCAAGCGCGTCAGACAATCCATCAGCTTGCGCTCGGACAGATTCGAAAAATCACCGCGCATCATGTCAGATACTTTCGGCTGCGTGATGCCCATGCGCTTGGCAGCCGCCTGTTGCGTCAGACCCAGCCCGCGCATGGCCTTGCGAATC
>JANXSE010000034.1 GCA_025356695.1 Betaproteobacteria bacterium | reverse complement strand
CTAACCGCAGCGTGCGACTGGCGAGCGGTGGCGCGGAAGCGATCCGGATGCTGGAACAGGAGCCTTTCGACATTGTCCTGCTCGACCTGCGGATGCCGGAAATGGACGGACTCTCGTTTTTGAAAATACTCAAGCAAAGATGGCCCGAATGCGAAGCCATCGTGATCACCGGCTATCCGACCATTGAAACCGCCGTCGAAGCCCTGCGGCTCGGCGCTTTCAACTACCTCGCCAAACCGGTGGGCCCGGACGAAATCATCACTGCCGCAAACGACGCGACGGTGCAAAAGAAATGGACTTTGAGACACGAACGGAATTTTCATGACGGCGGAACGGCTCAATATGCAACGGCCGCCGGCTAAACAAAACTTTACGAAATTTAATTCAAGGAGAACCATCATGGATGCCATCAAAAAAATACTAGTAGTAGACGACGACCCGGTGATCGGCAAAAGTTTCGATCGCGTGCTGACACGCAAAGGTTACGCGGTGATCACCGCGACCAGCGGCCAGGAAGCTCTCGACAAACTGCACAGCGAACGTTACGACATGGTCTTCACCGACATCAAGATGCCGGGCATGAGCGGACTTGAAGTCGCCGAACGTGTGAAAGCCAGTCAACCGTGGTTGCCGGTCGTGATTGTGACCGGTTACGGCAGCGAAGCGAGCCAGGCGCGCGCGCAGGCCGCCGGAGTTTCCGGTTTCCTGCACAAACCTCTTTCCCCCGAAATGATCGAGGGTAGCGCGGAACTGGCGTTGCGCGAACGGACTGTCGTCCCCGCTGCAGAAACAGCTGCAGTAGCGCTGCCGGCTGCAACCCCACGCAGCGCACTGAAATCCGCAGCTCTGTTAATCGCAGCGCCGTTTGCCGGTCTCGCCTTCGTGCTAGCAGCACCGATCATCGGTCTGGCAACGCTGGTATGGATGGCGGCTCGCGCGCTCGCCGCGCATGACGCACCGAAGAAAGCCGCACGCTTTCTGAAAAATGTGGTGCTTTTCCTCGGCGCCCCCTTCATCGGCCTCGCCTACCTCGTCGCCTTCCCGGTCATCGGCATGGGCATGATCGCCTGGATGGGCATCAAAGCCCTCGACAAACACGAAAAAGCTAGACAAACCGTTCTGTTCGTGACTGCCCCCGTGATCGGACTCTGCTTCGTGTTGTTCGCACCGATCGTCGGCCTTGTAATGCTCGCCAAAACCGGGGCACAGGCACTGCGCAAATAAAACTGCGACAAGGCGGCACAGCACCGCCGTTAAAACCCCGACAACCGGAGGGCCCAGTGCCCTCCGGTTTTATTTTGCACGCCAAAACATTACGCGGGTGTTCCGCGCCAACATTCGGTATGCTATTTGATCATGATCAATTGCCGAATTTGACATGACGCGTAGCATCCAAGCAGATCAATCAGGGAGTCTATCGTGGCAGGCGTCGGCAAATCTGGGTTAAAAGCACCGTTCTTCAAGCATTCTGGCGGCATGCTGTTTTTTCCGTTCCTGTTGTTGTTGGCGGCAATCCTACCGAACCTGGCGGGCGCCGCGGCCCTTTCAGAACAGGACAAAATCTGTCTCGCCTGTCACGGCTCGAACGGCATGCAAAAGAAACTTGCCGACGGCGACACGCTCGCACTGCACGTTAACGGCGGCGTGTTCGCAGCATCCGTTCACGGCGGCATGGGATGCACCGCCTGCCACGCCGCTGTCGACCCCAAAATCCACCCGGGAGCCGGCAGAAAAATTGACAGCGCGCGCAAGTATTCTGTCGCCCAAATGAGTGTCTGCAAGACCTGCCATGAAGACAAATTCAAGCAATACGAAGGCAGCATCCACGCCAGCCTGTTGCGCGAGGGCAATCCGATCGCGCCCGTCTGCACCGATTGCCACAATCCGCACGCGGTAAAACCAAAATCAGCGCGGCTTTCGTTGAAAGATGTCCCCTGCCAGAAATGTCACGGCTCCATCTTCGAAGCCTATGCCGGCAGCGTGCACGGGCTCGCGCGCAGCCAATCCGATAAATCAAATGCGCCGATCTGCTCCGACTGCCACCGGGCGCATGACGTGTCTGCAGCTTCCACCAGTGAACAGGCGAAAAACGCCTGCCAGGGCTGCCATGCCAATGTTCTGCGTTCGCACCAGGACTGGCTGCCGAATGCGGAAACGCACCTGCAGGTCATTTCCTGCCCGGCCTGCCATTCGCCGAACGCAAAACGGCGTGTCGATTTGCGGCTGTTCGACAGTGTTTCGCAACAGCGCGTGAAGGAAAAGGAAGGCGTTCCGCAGTTCGAAACACGCGCTCACTCCGCCGATGAGAAGGGCCAGGGACTGAACGCCCTCGCCCTGCAAAGCCTGCTTAAGCAATTCAACAGCGATGGCGCCCAGGGCAAGACAACACTGCGCGGGCGACTTGAAGTCAGCGACAGCGCCGAGATTCACCAGTTGCGAACGAAGGACAAGGCCATCAGCGACTGTGCAACCTGCCACAGCGCCGGCGGCAACGCCTTTCAAAGCGTGACCGTGTCGATCGTCGGCCCGGACGGCCGACCGCTGCGCTATGACGCGCAAAAAGAGGTCCTCAACACCGTAGTATCAGTTGACTCCGTGCGCGGCTTTTATGCGATTGGCAGCACTCGCATCAAGCTGCTCGACTGGCTGTTGATACTCGCGGTACTGAGCGGTCTCGCGGTGCCGGTCGGCCACCAGACCCTGCGCTGGCTGTTTCGCCGCTATGCGCAAAAATTGCGCGAAGAAGAAGCCGCCAAAATCTCCGCAAACACCACAAAGCCCGCCGCGTCAGACGGCGGACCGAACAAGTAAGAGGATTTCAGCCATGCAAAAACTCTACGTTCATCCGTTGCCGGTCAGAATCTGGCACTGGACCAATGCCCTCGGCTTCATCCTCATGATCGTCACCGGGCTGCAGATCCGCTACGTCGGCCTGCTCAACCTGATGTCCTTCAAGACCGCCGTTGTCACTCACAACATCGCCGGCTTCGTCCTGATCGCCAATTTTTTTATCTGGTTCCTGTTCTATCTCTTTTCCGACAAGATCAAGGTCTACCATCCGGAGCTGAGCCCGCTGAAACACTTTCAGGCCAGCTTCCGGCAATTAAAATATTACGGCTACGGCATTTTTCGCGGCGACCCCAACCCGCACCACGTCAACGCCTATCAGAAATTCAACGCCATGCAGAGCATGACCTACCAGGTGATCATGCTGTTGCTGGTGCCGGTGCAGTTTTTCACGGGCCTGCTGTTATGGGATGTGCAGAAATTCTCGGCGGCCATCGAGTTGTTCGGCGGCGTGCGTGTCGTTGACACAATACACGTGCTGATCTTCATATTCTTTGCCGGCTTCATATTCATCCACCCCTACCTCGCCAGCCTCGGACACACCCGCACCGCCCATTTTAAGGCGATGTTGACCGGCTACGAGGAAGTGGAAGACGACGCGGCGCACTGACCGCCGGCCTTGCGCCGCGCGCTGTCACGGCCGGCAGCCGCCGGAGCCGTTCAGTCTTCTTCTGTGTCGGGACCGTGGGCGTTACCACGCACCTTGATCTCGTATTTTTTCATCAGCGACTGAAAATTCGCACGCTGCATGCCGGTGTCCTCGGCGCTGCGCGTGACGTTCCACTCGTTGCGTTTGAGGGCCTCCAGAACAAACAGCTTCTCGACGTCTTCAACCGATTTTTCGCGGGTCGCCTTTTTGATGCGCTTGAGTTCTTCCGAGGTTCGCGGCACCTCGATAGCGCCCTGCTTCTGGCCGATATCGCCAAGGTGGGCGCGTCTAATTACTTTATCAGAGGAAAGTATCATGGCCCGGTGCAGCGTGTTCTCCATCTCCCTCACGTTGCCCGGCCAGTCGTAGTTGGTCAGCGCCGTCATGGCATCCCCGGAAATTTCGCTGACATCCTTGCCGGTATCTTCCTTGAGCGCATTCAGAAAGTGAAACGCCAGCGCCGGAATGTCGTCGCGTCGTTCGCGCAATGACGGCATATGGACCGGAAATATGTTGATGCGGTAATAGAGGTCTTCGCGAAAACTGCCGTCGGCCACCATGGCCTGCAGGTCCTTGTTGGTCGCAGTGATCAGGCGGATGTTCGCGTTCTGCGTCCTCGTGTCGCCGACGGCCCTGAATTCGCGCTCTTGCACCACGCGCAGCAGCTTTGCCTGTATCGACAGCGAAATGTTGCCGATTTCGTCAAGGAACAATGTGCCGCCGCTGGCGACCTCGAACATGCCCTTTTTGCTGGCGACCGCACCGGTAAACGAGCCTTTCACATGGCCGAACAATTCACTCTCAAGCAGAGTTTCGCTCAGGGCATTGCAGTCGACGGCGACAAACGGCTTGTCCTTGCGCAGGCTGTTGTAATGGATTGCGCGCGCGATAAGTTCCTTGCCGGTGCCGCTCTCGCCGGTGATCAGTACGCTGCTATTGGTGGGCGCGCATTGCGCGATCAGACGATAGACGTTCTGCATCGGCTGGCTTGAACCGATGATGTTGTCGAAACGGTATTTCGAGCTGACCGCCTGCTTGAGGTCGAGGTTCTCCCGCATCAGCTGGCGCCGCTCCAGTGCCCGCCGCACGACGATGGTGAGTTGGTCTGGGTCGAATGGTTTGGGCAGATAATCAAACGCGCCCAGTTTCATGGCACGCACCGCCGTCTCGATCTGCGACAGTCCGGTGATCATGATGACGTCGATGTCGGGGTGAGACTCCTTGACCCGTTGCAACACCTCAAGGCCGTCGATCTTCGGCATCATGATATCCAGGATCATCAGATCGAACTGCCCTTCGTCCACCTTGCGCAGCGCATCACTGCCGCTGGAAACCGCTTCGACCTGGTGTCCGCCCGCGCCGAGGATCCGCAGGCAGCTGCGGATGACGACCTCTTCATCGTCGACGACCAGAATTCTCGCGCTCATATTGCTGCTCCTGCATCAACTGCTTCCATTCGCTCCGGCGGATCGACGGGCAGACGTATCCTGAATGTAGTGCCTTCGCCGACGGCGCTTTCAACCTCGATTGAGCCGCCGTGGGAGCGGACGATGCCGTGGCTTACCGACAATCCGAGTCCGGTGCCCTTGCCGACGGCTTTCGAGGTAAAAAACGGGTCGAATATCCGTTGCAGATTCTGCGCCGGAATACCGCAACCGGTATCGACAATGTCCACTTCCACCATCGGCACCGCCTTGCCGCCCGGATCGGCGGCAACAAGCTCCGCACAGCGACGCGTTCTTACCGTAATGGCCCCCGAGCTTTCAATCGCATGCTGGGCATTGACAACCATGTTCATGATAACTTGTTTGATCAGATCGGCGTCGATCCAGATCTGCGGAACCGTACGGTCGAGATCGAGCGATATTTCGACATCCTGAAACGACGCCGGGCGCTCGACAATTCGCACGGTCTCTTCAATCACCTGGTTGATGTCCGCATATTTCGTTTCCGGTTTCTTCTCGCGGGCGAAGTCCAACAACCGGCGGATGATGGCGGCGCAACGTTTGGTCTCCCGGATGACCAGGTCAAGGTCTTCGGCGTCTTCACTGCCATCCGGCGTTTTCTTGCGCAGCAAATGCGCGAAGGTCAGCACGCCGGTCAGAGGATTATTGAGTTCGTGCGCGATGCCAGCCGCCAACAGGCCGACCGAGGCCAGTTTTTCCGAGCGCGTTGCCTCGGCCTCGGCAATCCGCAGTTCATGCGTGCGCTTGGCGACTTTTTCCTCCAGCGTATGCCCCCATTCGCGAAGTTCTCCCTGCGAATTTTTAAGCGCCACCGTCATGGCATTGAAAGCGGCTGCGAGCTGTCCGAACTCGTCGTCGCTGCGCACGGGTATGCCCTGGTCAAGGTCCCCCGCAGACATCCGCTGCGCCCCCGTCTCCAGGTCCTTCAATGGCACGTAGACAAGCCGGTGCACGAACAAAGACACCAGCAAAGAGGCCAGCAGCACGAATGCCACCGCCCCGCCCGCAATGTTCATGGTGTTTTTCTGCACGGCGCGGTCGATGTGGTCCAATGAATAAACAATGTCGAGAACGCCGAGCACCGATTGGGACTTGGAATGCACGTGGCAGGCGGCCGTGTAGCAGGTCGGCTCATTGCGGATGACTTCCATGCTGCCAAGGAGTCGGCGTCCGTCGGCCCCCTTATATACACGCGAGCGGTCCTCCTGAGGCAGATGCTCGAGCGGCTGCTCCCCCTTGTGGCAAAGCACACAGGCGTCCGCCTTGCGGTCAACGATTTGCCCGATTTCCGGCAGAAAGGTCGAGTGTATGACCCGCCCTTCCTTGCTGATGACCCTGACCTTGGAAATATTTTCCTGGTGCCCGACGTCCTGAATGATCCGCGCCACGTAGTCGGGCTGGTTCTGCAGCATTGCATAACGTGTGCTGCGGGTGATTATTTCCGAAATCTGCGCAACGTGGTCGGTGGCCTCCTCAAGCAATTGGCCACGTTGATGCTTGATGACCAAAGCGGTAAACAGCAGCATCACCGCCGTCAACGCAACAGCGACGTAGAAACCGACCTTGAACTTGAGCGTATCCGGAAGCACCTTGTCCTCACTACGCGCACGCCACCGCCTACTCCGTACTGTGGCGCCCCGCCAACCGCCGACGGTCCTGCCGTTGCAACCCGGCCGCCTTTCCGGAAAACAAGTCCCGGAGAAGCCGGCGGCGAGTCGCGCCAGCTACCGATCAGTGCGCCACGCCCACGCCTCCCAGAAACCCGGTCATGACCATGACCAGCAACGACAGACCGCAGGTAATCAAGACGATGCCCAAAATCCGCGATCCGATGGTCATCGGGCGCGACGGCGCATCAACCAGATATTTCTCCAGTTGCCCGCTGTCAACCAGGCGCTTGTACTCGACTGCGTGTTCACGTTTGAACTCTTCCAGCGCGACCGCACCTGTGAACATCACGATATCGGGCGGCGGATACTTGTCCGGACGCAGGTGATTGTTGAAAAAGTGAACCGTGAACAGGAACACCGCGGCGAGGAAGGCTTCCTCCCCGTGCACCAGGGTTGCGATATTGAAAATCCATCCCGGCAATACCGAGGCAGTGACGTTCGGGAATGCCAGCATCATGCCGCTGCAACCGATAATGCCCATACCCCAGAACACCGCCCAGTAATCGAATTTCTCCCAGTAGGTCCAGCGGTCGAACATGGGGCGCGGCCCGGTGCCGAAAAACCACTTGAACATGTCGATTGCACCCTGCAAATCGCGCAGGTTCGGCACCAGTGAATCCGGTCCGAGCCAGTCAAATGTCCTCCAGACCTTGCCCAGCTTGATCGTCACGTAAACCAGATGGGTAAGGAAAATACCTAGCATGATGGCGGCGCAAATCCGGTGCACGTACCCGGCAGTGCGCGGCCCGCCCATCGCATCGATGATCGCCTTCGCCCAGTGCGTTTCGGCATAAAACACCGCCATGCCGGTCAGCACCAGAGTCATCACGCTCAGCGCGAAGAAGAAATGTCCGATGCGCCAACCCAGCGCAAAGCGCCGATAGTATTTCTCGGGTTTCGCTCCCGGAATCGCCTCGGCTTTGACATGCGGCCGACTCTTTCCGTCCTTGCGGTCCCGGTATTCGCGATAGAACCACAATGCGGAATGCAACCAGAAGAAGGCGAACACACCGGCCAGCAGACCCAGCATAAACTTCGACGCCACCCACATGATTGGGTAGCGGTTGAAATCGTGCGTATTGGCATGCGGCTGGAAAGTCACGAAGCCCGAAGTAGCCCCCTTGTGACATTTTTGACAGGTCTGCAACCGGTTGTCCGGGTGCACCGTCGATTTGGGATCCTTGACACGCTGGATCGTATGGTTGGCGTGGCAGTCGAAACATTTCGCCGTATACGTGTAACCCAGCGTGTTGACCTGGCCGTGGTAGGTATCGGTATAACTCCTGAGATTTTCCGAGTGACAGCTGCCGCAATTCTGCACGATAGCCAGTTTGGCCTCGTCAGTCGCGACGTGCTGAATTTCGTGCTTGGTGTGGCAACTTGAGCAGGTGGCCGCTTTCAGATTGCCTTTTTGCGCTTCCTGGCCGTGCACCGAAGTGAGCCAGGCCGCTTTTTGATCGCTGTGGCAACCGCCGCAATCGACTTTCGATTTCGGCAGCCCTTCCTTGTGCGGGATTTCCCCGCGGTCCGTATGGCAGTCCACGCAAACGAGAAATTTGCTGTGCACGCTTTTTTCGAATTTTTCGCCGGGAACGTGCAGGGACTTCATCTTGCCGTCGGGCCCGGGCATTTCGAATCCCTGGTTGCCGTGACAGCCTAGACAGACTGATGCATCCGGCTTTTCGGGGGTAGCAGGCGTGCTGCTCGCCGCCTGCGCAAAGGAAACAAACGTCAGGAAAAATGCCGTTGCCAACAGTCGGATGGCCGTCAATTTGTTAACCATGTTTCGCGCTTCCCTTTCCATCGTATTTTTTCTTTTGCCGGATTGCACTATGTAGTTCGAACGATGCCATTTGATTTCATTGGGTAATCGGCGGCGAATGCACTTAGCCCATTCGACGATAGTCGTGGAATGTAAGCTGCGGCAATGGTTCCGTAGTTGATCTGGATCAACTCGCGGCGCCGCAACAATCATCCGCCTGCGGCACCGGATCGTCCCAGAAATTCATAACCCGCCGTCGCCACGCGATCTGCCGACTGAATGCAGTCGGAAATCGAAATGCCACCCCGGTAGTTGGCACAAAAAAACAAGCCTGGCATCGCACGTTCCGCATCGTTCAGAACATCCATGCGCGCCCCGTACCCGAGCGTGTATTGCGGTATCGCCTGGCGCCAGCGCCGCACCTCGCAAAAATCCGGCGCCGCGCCTGCCCCCAGCAGTTTCGCCAACTCCGTCCTGACCAGCGCGGCCAGTTCGTCATCTTCCAGCGCAACCAGCTCTGGCTGGCGTGAACCGCCAATGAAGGTAGTCAGCAGAACATGACCGGTTTGCGCGCGTTGTTCAAAAAGCGTGCTGGAGAATATCGAACCGAGGATGCGCGCGCCCTCGCATTGCGGCACCAGCATCCCGAAGCCGTCCAACGGATGCCCCACTGCGTTGCGGCGAAAACCACAATAGACCACTGCCACCGGCGGATAGGGTACGCCCTCCAGCGCATCGGCCGCTGCAGGCAGCAGAGGCCTGATCAGCGGCGCGGCAGCGTAGGCAGGAACTGCCAGAACCACCGCCGGCGCACGCAACGTGCGTCGCGTGCCCGACGTGTCCACTGATAGCGTAAATCCACCGCCGTCGGCGGCAATACCGGAGACCGCTGCATTCAGTTCAACGTGCCGTAACTGCCGGGCCATGGCAGCAGTGACTGTTTCCATGCCCCCATGGAACGAGAACATCGATGCCGTATGCTTGGATTTTTGCGATTCGCGCGCGCGACTGCGCGCACCCAGCACCTGCCCGCGGATCAGACTGCCGTATTTCTGTTCCAGATCGTAGAGCCTTGGAAACGCGGCGCGCACGCAGAGTTCTTCCGGCCGCCCCGCATAGACGCCGCCGACGAAAGGATTGATCGCGTAGTCGAGGAATTCGCCGCCCAGCCGCCGCCGTACAAACGAGGCGACAGACTCGTCAGCCGCGGTGCCGCGCGATATAAACGGTTCGCCGAAGAGGCGCAGCTTGGCCGTTGCCGAAAAAAGCGAACTTGTCAGAAACGCCAGCGGCGACATCGGCAGCGCGATTGGTGCGCCATTACGCACCACATAGCGATTGCGGGCCGCCGGATTTGCATCGACCCGCTCGGCGCTAATGCCGAGTTCATCCAGCAAGCGCCCGACCAGGGGGGATGTGTCGAGCGCGCTGTTGGGGCCGGCCTCAAGCAGATAGCCCTGCTTGCGCACCGTGGCGATGCAACCGCCGGCGCGTAGCGCACTTTCAATCAAACGGACGTTTGCGCCGCGGCGTTGCAGGCCCCAGGCACAGGCCAGACCGGAGATACCGCCGCCGACTACGATGACGTCGGCATCAGGCACATTTTGCACGCATCTATCCCGGATCTCTGGACGGCCTATTGCCGTCCGCCAGACCGGCGGACAGGTTCATGTCCGCCTCCATCCGTTACTTCGCGGTCTTTTCCGGAACACGGCCCTTATTAAACATGTAGGTAATCGCATTGCGCATTTCGTTGTCGGTCAGATTGGCCATGCCGCCACGCGCCTGCATACCGCCGTGACCATTGATCGCCGAACGCACCACCGGATCAAGGCCGTTTTTCAGGCGCGGGATCCATGCGTCGGCATCGCCGATTTTCGGCGCACCGTGGAGGCCTTTTTCATGGCATTGACCGCAACGCATTTTGACAATCTGCTCGCCGGTTCGCTCAACCGACGCCGCGGTCTTGCTGGTCGGTTCAACCCAGTTGCCGCCCGATTGATTCACCATATAGGTCACCGCGCGCTTGATTTCAATGTCGGTCAGTTTCATGTTGGCGCCATGCGGAGGCATATTGCGAATGCCTTTCAGCGTGACCGTAGTAAGACTGCTCAGACTTTGTTCGGCCAGTTTGCTCCAGGCGGCCTTGTCGCCGATTTTCGGCGCGCCTTTTTCGCCAGTGGCGTGACAGTTTGCGCACGTCGCATCGACCACATCCTTGCCGCTGCGTTCTGCAGCCTGAGCCCTCGTGTGCTGCGCAAGGCCCACAATAAGTGCCGCACACAGCAATGCCATCCCGGCGCGCGCCGCAGTCGAGGCCGTCGTATTTGCTTTAACCTGCGCTGTTTTTCTCATGAATCCTACCTTTCCGTAATCTTATTCAGCCGCATAAACTTTCGCGGACACCCGCTAACAGACGAATTCTAGCCTACCTGCAACGCGAACGCACAAGGGCGAACCCGCCGCAGTACGCTTCCAGTCTGCGCTCGCCCCGTATTAACGTTCGAGTTGCCCTAATAGATGACCGTCACCCAATCGTCGTCGAGACTGCGCGCCGCGTAGGCCGCCGCGCCGGCGGCGCCGCTCGTCTCCGGGATCAAGTCGACAAGCGTGAGGCCATACTCGGACAGCGCCTGCGAACAGGCGTAAAAACGCGCGCCGTGCGCAAGCGCCTGACGCATGAATTCGTAAACGGTTTCGCGCTGCTGCGGCCCTGTGTGCAGCTTCGCAGCGACGCCATTTTTAAGCAAAAGAACCGCCGCACTGGCGAAATAAACCTCGACGTCGACATCCATGGCGGCTGCCGCCGACGCGTGAAAAAACGGTGTCGCGCAGAGATGCGGGACATCCGGGTTCGCTGCCCACACCACAATGGCGAGATGTTGTTTCATCAGGCTCGGCCGGCATCGTCGCCGAAAGCGGGAATCAGGTACAACTCCATGTAACGCTCCACGGCCGGCACAATGGCCGGGCCGCTGACGAGATTCTTGATATCCTGCTCCCAATCCGCGGGCTTTAGTTTCAGCAGCCAGCCGTCGCCGTATGGATCGCTGTTCAGCAAGGACAACTGTCGTTTTACGCAGTCATTGATGGCGATAATAGTCCCGCACGCAGGCGCGCGCGCCGAGCGGATGGTCTTCGACATTTCGAGCACCGCCATCGCGCGGTCGCGCTCGACCTCTGTGCCTACCGGTTTCGGCATGAATTCGATGAACTCACCCGACACGTGGCAACCCAGCGTGGTGAGGCCGACGGTCAACGCGCCGTCGGCATCGGGCCGTGCCCAGATGTCGTGTTCGACCATGTAATAAAGTTCGTCCGGAAAATCGAAGCCGCGTACTGTCGTCATGGTGTGGTCATGGCTGCCGTGTGTGCGCCGGCATCCGTACCATTCAAACGCACAGGTTAACGGCGATCGGGCCGCCGATCAAACGCCCGCTTCGGCCGGCGCCGGCTCGCCGTGCAGCAGCATGAAATTGACACCCGCGCAGAGCTTGCCGGCGTCGGCCACCAGCAGGTCGAGCGGCAAGGTGGCAAGATCGTCGGCCACCGGTTCGACCTGGGCGTCACGCTCCATGTAGAGAATTTTCAGGTAGCTGTCGCATTCTTCACAGCATTCGGCCTTGACCGCGTGCCGCTCGGCGGGCCGTCCGTCTGCGATGCTTTGATAGCTGATGCCCTTGGTGCTGTCGCAGGCGGCGCACTTGATGCGTACCAGATGCCATTCAGCCGCGCACAGGCTGCAGTGCAGATAGCGGTAACCGTTTTCCTGCGCGCCGATGCGCGCGATGCTGGCCACCGGCTGCATGCCGCAGCAGGGGCAGACATTGGGCACATCGAGGCGTGCAAACGCCGCGGCACCCAGTGTCGTTATCAGATGCGTCCAATACACCTGCAGCCCAGCGCCGATCAGCGGCGCCCAAGCAACATTCAGACCGAAGGTGATACCGTTGAGCAGTTTGCTCGCCTGCGCCTCGTACAGTTCGTCGCGTTCGTTTTCAAGCGCGTTGACGATATCGTGCGCGGTGCCGTCGGTATGGGCGGCGAGATCGCGCAGCAGGCGGCGCAGCATGTCGCACCAGCGCGGATCACGCTGGAAAGTCTGCGCGTTGAGAGGCGGCATGCCGTGTTCGCGGCTTTGCGCCAGTGTGGCATCCGACGGCAGCCCGACTTGCGGCGGCGCATCGAGCGCGCGCTGCTGGGCATCGGCGATATGGGCAATGAATTCCAGATAGCCCGCCATCGAATGGCCATACGCCAGCTGTCGCAGGCGCGCGGCGCGGTCGCTGAATACGGTCAAGCGTCGCGGCAGACGCAGGAAGGGAATTTCGCCGCCGGCCTGGGCGGCGATTTCTTCGGCCGAAAATATTTTCTGTGCGGTCAAGCGGATTTCCAAAAAACAAAGGCGCAGCGGACGCCGCGCCTTAATTTAAACGAGAACCTTATTTGCCGGTGAGTTCGCGCAACCACGCCGGGTGATGTTTGCGCGCCCATTTCTCCGAGACCGTGCCGCGCATCATGCCACTGAGCGAACCCTTGACCCAGATCGCTGCGTAGACATGCACGATCGCGCCAAGCACCAGCACGCTCGCTGCGAGCGCGTGCAGCAATGTCGCCAGCCGCACAACGATAATCGGCAGCGCATCAGCAAACCACGGTCGCCAGAACAATATGCCAGTCACCAGCAAGGTCGTGATGCAGACGACCATCAGCCAGAAAATCATTTTCTGTCCAGCGTTGTAACGACCGACCTCGGGCAATCGGTCTTCACGATTCGAAATCGCGTCGCGCCACTGCTTGATCCACTGACGGTCGTTGGCCTGTATCGCGTTGTGATGCCAGAAACGCACCATCATGCCTACAAACATCAGCGCCATGACCAGGCCGATGAAGGGGTGCAGGATGCGCGTCCATGCGCCGCCGCCGAACAGGTTGGTCAGCCAGAACAGCGACGGATGGAACAGCGAAAGCCCCGACAGCGCCGACAGCACGAAAGCAATCGCCGTCAGCCAGTGATTGAAGCGGTCGTGTTCCGAATAACGCTCGATCTGTTGCGGTGTGCTCATCGTCGGCTCCTAATGCGCGGCAGTCGAATCGGACTTCTCGTCTTCGGCGTCGGCGTCGTTCGGCCCCATCTTCACGTAGTGGAAGAACCCTGCCAGCGCCGACACGCCCATAACGAGCAGCGACAGCGGCTTGAAAGCGCTCTTCCATAAACCAACCAGCGGACTGATTGCAGGATTGGCGGGCAGTCCTGCATAGATTTCCGCTTTGTCGGCGTGCTTCAGCACATACATCACGTGCGTGCCGCCGACCCCGGCCGGATCGTAGACACCGGCGCCCTGATAGCCGCGTTCCTTCAGATCGACCACGCGTTCGGCCGCGTGCTCCAGCATGTCTTCCTTGCTGCCGAAAGTGATCGCGCCGGTCGGACAGGTCTTGACGCAGGCCGGCTCAAGGCCGACCGAGACGCGGTCGGAACACAGCGTGCATTTGTAGGCCTTGTTGTCTTTTTTCGAAATGCGCGGCACATTGAATGGGCACCCGGTCACGCAGTAGCCGCAGCCGATGCAGTGCTCTTCGACGAAATCAACGATGCCGTTCGAATATTGCACAATGGCACCGGGCGACGGGCAGGCCTTAAGGCAGCCGGGGTCGGCGCAGTGCATGCAACCGTCCTTGCGGATCAGCCATTCAAGGTGATTCTGCTCTTTGTCCTCGTATTCGGTGAAGCGCATGACGGTCCACGAATCCGCCGACAGGTCGGCCGGATTGTCGTAGACGCCGACATTGGTGCCCACCACGTCGCGGATATCGTTCCACTCGCTGCAGGCGACCTGACAGGCTTTGCAGCCGATGCACTTGGAAACGTCAATCAGCTTGGCCACTTCGACGCCAGCGGTGCGCACCTGCGGCGACGGCGTGGTGGTGGCCGAACGTTGCGTGATATCGAGTGTTTGCAAAGATGACATGGCGCCCCCTATGCTTTCTCGATGTTCACGATGAACGCCTTGAACTCCGGCGTCTGCGTATTGGCGTCACCGACGAAGGGGGTCAGCGTGTTGGCAATGTACCCCTTCTGCGCCACACCCTTGAAGCCCCAGTGGATCGGGATGCCGACGGTATGCACCTTGGTGCCGTTGCAGTCGAGCGCCTTCAGCCGTTTGGTCACCACCGCGACGGTGGTGATTTCACCGCGGTTCGATTTCACCTTGACCTTGCTGCCGTGCGCGATGCCTTTTTCCGCCGCCAGATCTTCGCCGATTTCGACGAACTGCTGCGGTTGGGTGATCGCATTCGACTCAACGTGTTTAGTCCAGTAGTGAAAGTGCTCGGTCAGGCGGTAGGTCGTCGCTGCGTACGGAAAGTCCTTCGGTTTGCCGAAGGCCTCCATGTCGCCCTTGAAAACACGCGCCGCCGGATTGGCAAAGGCCTTCGGATTGTTCGGCGCCATCAGATTGGTCGGCACTGGCGACTCGAACGGCTCGTAATGTTCGGGCAGCGGTCCATCGACGAGACCTGCAGGCACAAACAGCTTTGCCACGCCTTCGGCGGTCATGATGAATGGATTGACGCCCTCATCAGGTGCCGCATCCGGCCGCATGTCCGGCACGTCGGCGCCGCCCCAGCTCTTGCCGTTCCATGTGATGTATTTGCGTTTCGGGTTCCATGACTTGCCCGCCGGATCGGCCGAGGCGCGGTTATAGAGAATGCGCCGGTTGGCCGGCCACGCCCACGCCCAGCTCAGTGTCTGGCCGACACCGAAGGGATCGCTGTTGTCGCGGCGTGCCATCTGGTTGCCGGCCTGCGTCCATGCGCCGGAATAAATCCAGCAGCCGCAGGACGTTGAACCGTCGTCGCGCAACTGCGCGAAGCCGGCGAGTTGCTGCCCGGCGGCGGCGAGAACCTTGGGTGGTTCTTTCGGATTCTTCGGGTCCGGCGGTGACAGTACGTCGGCCAGCGCCTTGCCGTTGTATTCCATCGCCAGTTCTTCGGGCGACGGCGACGACGGGATTTTGTACGGCCAGGTCAGATTGACGATCGGGTCCGGAAACTTGCCGCCGTCTTTCGCATACATCGCGCGGATGCGCGTGAAGATGCCGGCCATGATTTCAGGATCGCCGCGTGCTTCGCCCGGCGGCTCGGCGCCCTTCCAGTGCCATTGCAGCCAGCGGCCGGAATTGGTCAGCGAGCCGTCTTCCTCGGCAAAACAGGTTGAGGGCAGGCGGAACACCTCGGTCTGGCATTTCGCCGGATCGACATCGTTGTAGACGCCGAAATTTTTCCAGAACTCGGAGGTCTCGGTGGCGAGCGGATCGATGATCACCAGAAACTTCAGCTTTGCCAGCGCGCCGCCGATCTTGGCCTTGTTCGGAAACGAGGCCAGCGGATTAAAGCCCTGACAGATGTAACCGTTGATCTTGCCCTGCGACATCAGCTCGAACGCCTGCAGCACGTCGTAACCCTTGTCGAGTTTTGGCAGGTAATCAAAGGCCCAGTTGTTTTCCTTGGTCGCGGCGTTGCCCCACCACGCCTTCATAAAACTGACATGGAACTTCGGATAGTTCTGCCAGTAACTCATCTGGTTCGGTCGCAATGGTTTCAGCGCCCGCGCCTTGATGTAGTCCTCGTAGTTATTCTCTTTCTCGCCCGGCAGCGACATATAGCCGGGCAGCAGGTTGGAGAGCAGACCGAGGTCGGTCAGGCCCTGGATATTCGAGTGGCCGCGCAACGCATTCATGCCACCACCGGGCAGGCCCATATTGCCGAGCAGCAGTTGCAGCATGGCGCCGGTACGGATCATCTGCGTGCCCTGCGAATGCTGTGTCCAGCCCAGCGCGTACATGATGGTCATCACGCGATCCGGCGCGGAGGTCGTCGCGATCATCTCGCAGACCTTGAGGAAGGCATCCTTGGGCGTGCCGCTGATCTTGCTCACCATCTCGGGCGTATAGCGCGAATAATGCTGCTTGAGAATCTGATAGACGCAGCGCGGGTTTTCCAGCGTCTCGTCGATCTTCGCGAAACCGTCCTTGTCCTTCTGGTAGCCCCACGATGCGTTATCGTATTTGCGCGTGTCAGCGTTATAGCCCGAGAACAGACCATCGGTACAGGCGTAATCGTCGCTAACAAGGAAGGCCGCGTTCGTATATTTTTTGACGTATTCCTTCTGGATCTTGTCGTTCGACAGCAGGTAATTGATGACGCCGCCGAGGAAGGCGATGTCGGTGCCGACGCGGATCGGCGCGTAGAAATCGGCCATCGCGGCGGAGCGCGTAAAACGCGGGTCCACGACAACGAGTTTGGCCTTGTTGTGGGCCTTGGCTTCGGTCACCCACTTGAAACCGCAGGGGTGCGCTTCGGCGGCGTTGCCGCCCATGATCAAAACTACATCGGCATTTTTGATGTCAACCCAGTGGTTGGTCATCGCGCCGCGTCCAAACGTGGGGGCCAGACTGGCCACCGTTGGACCGTGTCAGACTCTGGCCTGGTTATCGAAGACCAGCATCCCCATGCTGCGGATGGTTTTGTGCGTGATGTAACCCGATTCGTTGCTCGAGGCCGACGCGGCCAGCATGCCGGTCGACAGCCAGCGGTTGACGGTGACACCGGCGGCGTTTTTCTCAATGAAATTGGCGTCGCGGTCGTCCTTCATCAGCTTGGCGATGCGGTTAAATGCATCTTCCCACGAGATGCGTTTCCATTCGTTGGAGCCGGGCGCGCGGTATTCCGGATATTTGAGGCGGCTCGGGCTGTGAATGAAGTCGATCAGACCGGCGCCTTTGGGGCACAGCGTGCCGCGATTCACCGGATGATCGGCGTCGCCTTCGATATGAATGATTTCAGAACGGGCGTTCTTCGCCTTGTCGCCGAGGCTATGCATGATGATGCCGCAGCCGACCGAGCAATAAGGACAGGTGTTACGCGTTTCGGTGGTGCGCGCAAGTTTGAAGTTGCGCGTTTCGGCAAGCACCGCCTGTGGCGAGAAACCCAACAGCGCGAGGCTAGACCCCCCGACGCCCGCCGTACATGCCTTGAAGAACTGCCGCCGATTCATATCCATAGGGCTCCTCCCGAGATATTGCCGAATCCGACTGCTGAAATTGCTGCTCGCACCGCGCCGTTTTTGTTTTTTTTGGAGCGCAATACGACGTTTGGATTAAAGCATTCACCTTATTGCATGTAAACAATTTCCCATATGACCACACTCTGAACGCGGTTGTGCAACGCAGCGTAAACGGTGGAAATTTCCTCCCAATCACGCACCCGGTTCTCACCAAACAATTGATTTCCCGCCGGTGTTTTGCTTGCCCGCAACATGTCAAATTGTCATAATCTGCGTCCCCTGCCCGTCTCGAATCAATCCGCACTGGAGCACCATCTGAACACCGCAATGCCACCGGTTTCCGACGCCGCCACGCGCAATGTCGACACGCTTGGCAGACCGCTGCGCGACCTGCGCATCTCGGTCACCGACCGCTGCAATTTCCGCTGTGTCTATTGCATGCCGAAAGCCGTCTTCGGCAAGGACTACCAGTTTCTCGAACACCGCGAACTGCTCACCTTCGAAGAGATCACGCGACTCGCCACGGTGTTCGCGCGCAACGGCATCGAAAAAATCCGCCTGACCGGCGGAGAACCCCTCGTGCGCCGCAACATCGAGCGCCTGATCGAAATGCTCGCCGCCATTCCAGGCCTCGATCTGACGCTGACCACCAACGGCTCGCTGCTCGCCAAAAAGGCGCGCGCGCTGAAAGCCGCCGGACTCAAACGCATCACAGTGAGCCTCGATTCGCTCGACGACGCCGTGTTCATGAAAATGAACGACGTCGATTTTCCGGTTTCACGCGTGCTCGAAGGCATTGATGCCGCCACCGCTGCCGGCCTCGCCCCGGTCAAAATCAACATGGTGGTCAAGCGCGGCGTCAACGACCAATCGGTGGCCGCCATGGCGCGGCATTTCCGCGGCAGCGGCCACATCCTGCGTTTTATCGAATACATGGACGTCGGCCACACTAACGGCTGGCGCATGGACGACGTCGTCACCGCACGTGAAATCATCGACATGATCAACGCCGAGGCACCGTTAGCGCCGGCCGACCCGCATTACCGCGGCGAGGTGGCCAAACGCTGGCGCTATCTCGACGGCAGCGGCGAAATCGGCGTCATCGCCTCGGTCACGCAGGCGTTCTGCCGCGACTGCACGCGCGCGCGCCTCTCCACCGAGGGCCGGCTCTTCACCTGTCTGTTCGCCACCGAAGGCCACGATTTCAAATCGCTGCTGCGCGGCGGCGCCGACGATCAAGCCATTGCAGAACTGATCAACCGCGTGTGGAGTTCGCGCGGTGACCGCTATTCTGAAATCCGCACCAATGCCACCAGCGGCCTGAAAAAGGTCGAGATGTCGTATATCGGCGGATAATTGCAGGATCGAGAATGGAGGATCGAGCAATCAACACCGACCGCCAGATCTCGCCACTCTCTCGATCCTCGATCCTAATAAATGCCCTACCGCCCGCAAATGACGCAAGCGCGCTGCGCACCGACCTTTACCGTCGATGCGCGCAACGAACACGGCGAAACAGTACCGACCGCGATCGCCGCCGAACGTCCGCTCACGCTCTACGTCGATAAACGCGAAATCGTCACCCTGATGACGCTGGGCGGCGATCCCGAGGCGCTGGCGCTCGGTTATCTGCGCAACCAGCGCCTGGTCGAGCGCCTCGAAGACATCGTCGCCGTGCAAGCCGATTGGGACGTCGGCGCGGTGGCGGTCACCACCCGCCACGGTCTTGCCGATCTCGACGGCCGCATGGAAAAACGCACCGTTACCACCGGCTGCGGCCAGGGCACGGTGTTCGGCGCCTTGATGGACGATATTGAAAACATCCGGCTGCGCGACGACGTCTCGCTCAGCGAGTCGGTGTATTACCAGTTGATCGACAACGTGCGGCGCCATGATACGGTCTACAAGCAGGCCGGCGCCGTGCACGGCTGCGCGCTCGCGCACGGTGCCGACATCCTGATGTTCGTCGAAGACGTCGGCCGCCACAACGCGGTCGATGCCATTGCCGGACGCATGTGGCTCGACGCGATCGACGGCAGCGACAAGATTTTCTACACCACCGGTCGTTTGACTTCGGAGATGGTCATCAAGTGCGCGCAAATGCAGATACCCGTGCTGGTCTCGCGTTCGGGCCTGACGCAAATGGGTTACGACATCGCGCAGAAAACCGGCATCACCATGATCGGGCGCGCCACCGGCAAACACTACCTGCTGTTTGCAGGCGCCCACCGCTTCGTCAAATAAAACTGCCGTGAACGCATCACCAACCGCACCACCATCGATCACCGGCGTCGTGCTCGCCGGCGGCCTCGGTCGGCGCATGGGCGGCGTCGACAAAGGCCTGCGTGAACTGCGCGGCCGGCCGATGGTGGCCTGGGTCATCGATCGTTTCGCACCGCAGGTGTCCGAACTGCTGATCAACGCCAATCAAAATGCCGATGTCTATGCGACGTTCGGTCACCGCGTCATTGCCGACGTGATAGGCGGTTACGCCGGCCCGCTCGCCGGTCTGCATGCTGCGCTGGCTGCGGCAGCGCATCCACTGGTCGCCACTACGCCTTGCGATTCGCCGTTTCTGCCGCTGGACGTTGTGGCTCGGCTGCATTCCGCCATGCAAACCCACAACGCACAACTCACGGTCGCCAAAACCGGCGACCAGCCGCATCCGGTGTTCTGTCTGTGCCGGCGCGATGTGCTGCCGCATCTGGAAGCGTTTCTGGCAGCAGGCGGGCGCAAGATTGACACGTGGTATGCGACGCTGAAAGTAGTCGAAGTCGCCTTCGATGACGTTGCCGATGCCTTCAGCAACATCAATTCGCCGCAGGAACTCGCCGCCTTCGAAAAATCGCCGCCGCCGGCGTGAGATACAGCTGACGAGCCGCGCTCAGTCCGCGTTACGCAGGTAGTTCAGTGCGCCCTTGAGGCCGATTTTCGGATCGGTGACGATGTGGACCGGATAACGCCGCAGCAAATCGGCAAAACGTCCCTTGTCGGTAAACGCGCGCACAAAGCTACCGTCGCCAAGTTTCGCCGCAATCTTGCGCGCAATGCCGCCGGCGATGTAAACGCCGCCGCGCGACAGCGTCGTCAACGCCATGTTGCCGACGAATTCACCGTACACCGTGATGAACAGTTCGAGCGCGCGCACCGCCAGCGGATCGAGTTTGCCGACAGCGAATTCGGAGATCGCCGCCGCCGCGTCCTGTTTCTGCATCGCCTCGCGCAATTGTTTTGACGGCACGCCGGCACCGGTGTCCTGCAAAAAACCGAAAATGCGCAGGAGCCCCGGCCCCGATACGATGCGTTCGTACGAAACACGGCCGAACGGCACACGCAATGCGGCGAGCAACGCATCCTGCATCGGATCGAGCGGTGCAAAATCGGTGTGCCCCGCTTCCGACGAATGCACGGCATAGCTGTCACCCTGCCAGTTCAGCATGCAAACGCCCAGCCCGGTGCCCGCGCCGACCACCAGCCGCGTGCCATGCGGCTGCGCCACCCCGCGCTGCAAGGTGACGATGTCGTGTGCGCCCAGACTGGCGATGCCGTGGCCAACCGCGGCGAAGTCATTCAGCAAACGCACCTCGGCAATCTTGTAACGCTCGCTCAGCACCGCTTCGTCGATACGCCAGTCCAGATTGGTCATCGCACAAACGCCGCCTTCGACCGGCCCGGCCACCGAAAAACAGGCAGCGGCGACGCTCGTTGAAGCAACACCGCTTTCGGCAAAAAACCGGTCCAGCAGCAGATCGAAACTGGCAAACGCGGCGCTCGGCAACAGGATTTCCCTGACGCCGCGCATTTCGCCGTCGTGCTCGGCGAACAGTTCAAGCAGCGAATTCGTGCCGCCGATATCGCCGACCAGCACGTACAACTGACGCACTTCACCAACGCTCATGCGGGCTCCAGTACTGCGGGTTCGGCCGCCGCCGGCGGCAACAAGGCCGAGGGTTTGGCAATGAAATAGCCCTGCGCATAATCAACGCCGATGCTGCGCAGGCGGTCGAGGATGGTGGCATCTTCGACAAATTCGGCCACCGTTTTCAGGCCCAGGATATGCGCGATGCGGTTAATCGCTTCAACGATGGCCTGATCCATCGGGTCGGTGGCCATGCCGCGCACGAACACGCCATCGATCTTGATGTAATCGACGGGCAGATACTTGAGGTAGGCAAATGACGACATGCCAATGCCGAAGTCATCGAGGGCAAAGCGGCAGCCCAGCGTTTTGAGCTCATGCATCAGCGACGCAGCTTTCGACAGATTGGCAATGGCGGTGGTTTCCGTGACTTCAAAACACAGGAGGCCGCGCGGCAGGTTGAAGCGGTTGATCAGTTTGCGGATGAAATCGGTAAAACTCGCATCGTTGATGCTCGCCCCCGACAGATTGACGGAATAAAACGCCGTCGTCGGCTGGCCCGCCTCGCGCCGGATCGCCCCGCTCTCGCACTGCACGGAGAGAAATTCGACCAGCGAACTGATCACCCAGCGTTCAATCGATCCGAGCAGATTGTAGCGTTCGGCCGCCGGCATGAACGCACTCGGTGGCACCGGATGCCCGCTGTTATCGAGCATGCGCACGAGTATCTCGTAATGCGGGGCGTCGCCCTCGGCGGCATTGAGTGACACGATCTCCTGACGGTAAAGGCGGAAGTTGCCGAGCTCAAATGCGTGGTTGATCTGCGACACCATGCTGAGTTCGGTATTCTGGTCGTGCGCACTTTGGTTTTCCGGATGATAAACCTGCACGCGGTCGCGGCCCTTGCTCTTGGCTTCGTAACAGATGCGGTCGGCGGCGGCGAGCACGCGGTCGGTCGATTCCGCGCCATCGATGCCGACCAACCCGGCGCTGATGCCGACGCCGAACGTCCTGTCTTCCCAGATGAAGCGGAACTCGCGCACCGCTTCGCGCATGCCGTTAGCGATGCGCACCGCCTGTTCGAGCGGGCAGGATTCCAGCAGCACGCCGAATTCGTCGCCGCCCAAACGCGCCAGCGTGTCGCTGCCGCGCATGCCCGTCTGCATCACCGTCGTCAACTGGCGCAACATCTCGTCGCCGGCGGCATGCCCGCAGGTATCGTTGACCGTTTTGAAATTGTCGAGATCCATGTAGAGCAAGGCGTGCTGGCGGCCGTCGCCGCGTGCCGAAGTCACCAGTTCGGTGAGTCGGCGCTCAAACTCGCGCCGGTTGACCAGCCCCGTCAATGAATCATGGCTGGCCTGCCAGGTCAGTTGCTGCGCCATCTGTTCGATCTGACTGATGTCGTGAAACACCACCACCCAGCCGACGAGATTACCTGCACTGCTGTGGATGGCCGCCGACGAATCGCGGATCGCACACGACGAGCCGTCGCGCCGCATCAGTTTTGCCGCAATGCCGCCGCCGCGCGCGCCCTTCTCGTCGCCACCGGGATGCGCCAGCGGCGCACCCGATTTATCGTCGACGACGCGATACACCACATCCAGCGGCTGACCATGCGCCTCGGCAGAACTCCAGCCGGTATAAAATTCAGCCACCGGATTCATCAGATCGATGCAGCCATCGGCACGCACCGTGATGACGCCGTCACCGATCGAACGCAGCGTGACCTCGGCGAGTTCCTTCGCATGGCGCAGCGCGTCTTCGCTGCCGACGACGTTGCGCAACACGAACTGCGCGGCAACACCGCCGATCAAAATGGCGAGCAAGCCGGCCGCTGCGATGACCGCGTCGTAAACACCATCGGTGCCGCTGCGCGCCAGCGCCAGCAACGTGACCGCGAGTACGAGCGCAAGCAGACCGCCGAAGCCGGCGGTCAAGACCCACTGCGAGGAAAGCGGACGCTTAAACACCGCTCAAGCTTAACCGATTACCCCGCGAATTACATGGGCAATCGGCCCTGCGGATCCTGTTTGTAAAACAACCGCAACTGGGTATAGATCAAAGGGTACAGCGCCTGAACGGCGTGCGGGATTTCGAAGAAGGCCTCGCTCATCACCGCAAAAAACTCCGCCGGAGACTCTGCCGCGTACGGATCGATGACGGTTTCTTCATCGGCCGTCACGCGGCAGCAGAAATCCGCATAGGATGCGGCGAACGCGGCGACCCAGTCCTGCCGCTTCATGCCGGCGTGCAGCGGCGGATAACCGTTGGCATCGCCGTTGAGCATATCGAGCTTGTGCGCAAATTCGTGGATGACGACGTTCACACCGTCGCCGTCCGCGCGCGGCGCCACGTCCGCCCATGACAGGATCACCGGCCCCTGCAGCCAAGCCTCGCCGGCACGCGGCGCATGATCGCGATGCACGACGCCGTCTTCATCCACATAGTCCATCGCCGGCACGAACTCGTCCGGATACACAATGACCTCGACCCAGCCCGCGTAATACTCGATGTCGAGATTCATGACTAGGATGCAGGCCTGCGCCGCGATCAGCAGCGGCATCGCCACATCGAGCGTCAGTCCGCCCGCGCCGTGGATCGATTTGTCGTGCAGGAACAGAATGACGGTCTGCCGCAGCCGTTCGTTCTCCGCGACGGAAAGCCCGCGCAGAAACGGCAGTTGGGCCAGCGTCTGCTGCCACAAGGCCGGATCGAGTTCGGCGCGCTCGATGATGCGGCGGCGGCGCCAGCGCCTGAACGCCTCGAACATGCTGCGTCAGTCGCCCGCGCAGTACGTCATTTGCCGTCGCCGGGCTCGAGCGCCTTGACCGGAGAACCGGCTTCAAGTTCGACGCGCTCGATTTTGGCAAAGCGTTCGCTGATCTTGCGGCTGCTGACATGCACGTCATCAACGTCATTCTTGGCCTGTTCGATGTGCTTGGCCAGATTGTCCATGCGTGACTGAAAACGCCCGAAGTCGGCGCCCAGTTTGCCGAGTTCATCCTGAATGACGTGCACCTGCTTGCGCATTTCGACATCGCGTATCACTGCGCGCGCCGTATTCAATATTGCCATCAGCGTGGTTGGCGAAGTGATCCAGACGCGGCGCGCCAGCGCGTAATCGACGAGATCGCGATGCCGTGCGTGGATTTCCGCGAACACCGCTTCCGCCGGCAGGAACATCACCGCACCGTCGCCGGTTTCGCCGGGCACGATGTATTTGCTGGAGATATCGTCGATATGTTTCTTCACGTCGGCCTTGAACGCCGCCGCACTCGCGCGTTCGGCGCCTTCGGCGAACATGCGTTCGTAGTTTTCCAGCGGGAATTTCGAATCCACCGCCAGCATGCCGGTCGGCGGCGGCAGCTTCAGCACGCAGTCGGCGCGCACGCCGCGTGCCAGCGTGTACTGAAATTCAAACGCCGATTCGGGCAGTGCATTGCGCACGATGGCTTCGAGCTGCACTTCGCCGAAGGCGCCGCGCGAGCGTTTGTCACCGAGTATTTCCTGCAGGCCGACCACGCTGCCGGTCAGCGTTTCGATTTTCTTCTGCGCCTCGTCGATGGTGGCGAGCCGCGTCATCACATTGGTAAAGGTTTCGTTGGTCTTCTTGAAGCCCTCATCAAGGCGCTCGTTGACCTTGCCGGCGATCAATGCGAGCTGCTCGTCGATCTTGCCGGTCAGCGCCTGCGTCGTCAGCGCGAGTTTTTCCAGCATCGCCTCGCGGTTCTGGCCCAGCGTTTCGGTCAGCGTCAGCTGCAGCTTGTGCAGCGTGTCGCGCGTTTGTTTGAGTTCCTCGCCGGTCGCGGCGCGCAAGCGATCGGAATTGTCGGTCAGCGCTGCGGTCAGACGGTCGCCCTGCTGCGTGAGGCCGTTATGCAGATCGGCGAGCATGGCGCGGTGGCGTTCCTCGAAGCCCTGCGTCATTGCCGCCGGCAGCTCGTCGAGCCGCCGCTGCAATACGCTCAAGCGCCAGGCGAGAAAACCGGTGCCCGCAGCGAGCAATGCGATAGTGATGCCGATCAGTAATTCAGTCATGACGCCATTCTACATTCAGGCGTCGCGCAGCGCCGCCAGCGGCGGCGTATTCAGCACAGCGCGTGCCGCCGCGCGAAGGTTCACGCCCAGACAACCCAGACCGAGCAACGGCCCGACCAACCACACCCAGTGGTTGATCTGATACGGAAACTGAAACACCTTCTGCGCGATCAGCCAGCCGATCGCCGTCGCGCCCACCGCTGCGAGCAGGCCGGCGAGCAAACCCAGCACCGCGAATTCGGCGCGCTGCGAAGCCAGCACCTGCCGCCGCGACGCACCGAGTGCGCGCATCACCGCCGCTTCACGCACGCGTTCGTCGCGCGTCGCCAGCAACGCGGCATACAAGACCAGCACGCCCGAGCCGACCGCGAACATGAAGATGAATTGCACGGCACGCACCACCTGCGCCACCAGATCCTGCGCCTGCCTGAGCAGCGCGCCCATATCGACTACCGTCAGATTCGGAAAGCGTTTCGACAACTGCTGCGTCAGCGCCGCCTTCTCCGCGGGCAGATGAAAACTCGTGATGTGGCTCGTCGCCGCCCTCTCCAGCAGCGCCGGCGTCGCGATGACGAAGAAATTCACGCGCATCGAATCCCAGTCGAGCTTGCGGATGTTGACGATCTCGGCCTTGAAGTTCTCCCCCGCCACCTGCCAGGTCAGCACATCGCCGAGCTTCCAGCCGAGTGTGCGCGCAATGCCCTCTTCGACCGACAGCGCGCCATGCGCTGCGTCATCGGCATTAAAGACGCGCCCCGCCGTCAGTACGTTGTGCGCCGGCAGCGACTGCATATAAGAGAGATTGAATTCACGCTCGACCATGCGTCGTGCGCGGTCATCGAAACCCTCGGCATTGACCGGCTGGCCGTTGAGCTCAACATAACGCCCGCGCACCATCGGATAAATCTCCGGCTGCGCAATGCCGTTGCCGGTGAAAAATTCTTCAACTGCCGTACGCTGATCGGGCTGGATATTGACGATGAAACGGTTCGGCGCATCCAGCGGCAGTTTGGCCTGCCAGGTCGCGAGCAGATCGCCGCGCGTGAAGGTCAAGAGCAGAATCGTCGTCAAACCGATCGCCAGCGACAACACCTGCACCGTATTCGCCCCCGCGCGCCGGCCGAGATTGGCCAGACCGAAACGCCAGGTCGGTCCGCTCGCTCCCGTTGAGCGTCCTAGCACTTTCAAGGCACTCCACGCCACCACACCGAACACAGCGAAGGCCGCGCAAAAGCCGCCGAACACCACGGAGCCCAGCCGCACTTCACCGGCCTGCCAGATGACGAGCCCCGCGAACGCGGCGAGCCCGATCGCGTAGGCAAACAACGACGACTGCCGCGCCGGCCCGAGTTCGCGCCGCAGGACGCGCAACGCCGGCACGTCCTTCAACTGCAACAACGGCGGCAGCGCAAATCCGAGCAACAAGACGATGCCGACCGCACACCCCTGCAGCGCCGGCAGCAACGACGGTGCGGGCAACGGCACCTTCATCAGATCGGCAATCAACCAGACGATCACCGCCTGTCCGGCGTAACCACATAACGCGCCAAGCGCCGAGGCGATCACGCCAAGCGTAGCGAATTCGCGCAGTAACAGCGACAGCAGTTGCGCCTGCGTCGCGCCCAGGCAGCGCATCACCGCATAACCGTCGAGATGGCGTTTGATGTAGTAGCGCGTGCCGAGCGCAATCGCCACCGCCGCCAGGATCACCGCCAGCAAAGCGGCCAGATTGACGAACTGCGCCGCACGCTCCAGCGTGCCGCGGATTTCCGGCCGCGCGTGCGTCAGGCTTTGCAGGCTTTCGCCACGGCCCAGTTGCGGTGCGATCGATTTTTCAAATGCTGCCGCCGCCGCGGGTTCACCCGCCGTCAGTATCGAATACGAAATGCGGCTACCGTTCTGCACGAGGCCGGTCGCCGCGACGTCGTCCATGCGCATCAACAGGCGCGGCGCAAAATTGAAGAACGAAGTGCCGCGGTCGGGTTCCAGCGTCAGGATTGCACTGACCTTGAAGGTACTGTTGCCGAGTTCAAGCCGGTCGCCGACACCGATCGCAAACACGCCCGCCATGCGTTCATCGACCCACAACTCTCCCGCCACCGGCAAAGCATCGGTTTCCGCATCGGCGACACCCGCTGCAGATGCGATTCGCAACCTGCCGCGCAAGGGATAACCCGCCGACACCGCTTTCACCGCCACCAACTGCGCTTCGCTCGCAGTGCGCGCCATGCTGGTAAAACTCATGCTCTCGGCAATCTGCAAACCGCGCGCGATAACCTCTTCGCGTATTTTCGGTGCGAAGACGTGATCAGCCACCAGCACCACGTCGCCGCCGAGTAGTTGATGGGCTTCGCTGGTCAACGCCTGTTGCAAACGATCGGCAAAGAAACCCACGCTGGTGACGCTGGCCACCGCCAGCATCAACGCGATGGCGAGCACGCGCAATTCGCCGGCACGCCAGTCACGCCACAATAAAGTCAGGGCAAGTCGCATCGCGCATCAGTCCGTAACGACTTTACCGCCGGCGAGCCGCACCACGCGCGAGCAGCGCTGCGCCAGCACGTTATCGTGCGTGACCAGAATCAGCGTGGTGCCGCGCTCGGCATTGAGTTCGAACAACAGATCGATAACGTCGGCGCCGGTCGCCGCATCGAGATTGCCGGTCGGTTCATCGGCCAGCAGCAGTTGCGGCTGCATGACGAAGGCGCGCGCCAATGCCACGCGCTGCTGCTCCCCGCCCGACAGCGTTTTCGGATAATGACGCAGTCGTTCGCCGAGCCCAACCCGGCGCAGCATGGCTTCAGCCGGGCCGGCGGCATCGGCCGCCTTGGCCAG
>JANXSE010000030.1 GCA_025356695.1 Betaproteobacteria bacterium | reverse complement strand
ATCACCGCCTATCAGGACAAGAGCTTCACCTTCATCATCAAAACCCCGCCGGCGTCGGTGCTGATCAAGAAGGCGCTGAAGCTGGAAAAAGGCAGCAAGGTTCCGCATACCGACAAGGTCGGCAAGCTGACCCGTGCGCAGGCCGAGGAAATCGCCAAAACCAAAATGCCCGATCTGACCGCGGGCGACATGGATGCGGCAGTCAGAACGATTGCCGGCAGCGCGCGCAGCATGGGCGTTGACGTGGAGGGTGTATAAATGGCCAAGATCTCGAAACGCTATAACGCAATAGCGACCAAAGTGGACCGCAGCAAGGTCTATCCGATCGGTGATGCACTGACGATCGTCAAGGAAAACGCGACCGCGAAGTTCAATGAATCGATCGACGTTGCAATCAACCTCGGCATCGATGCAAAGAAATCCGACCAGACCGTGCGTGGTTCCGTCGTGATGCCTGCCGGCACCGGCAAGACCGTGCGCGTGGCGGTATTTGCGCAGGGTGACCGTGCCAAGGCGGCAACCGATGCGGGTGCCGATCTCGTCGGCATGGATGATCTTGCCGCCGATATCAAGGCCGGCAAGATGGATTTCGACGTTGTTATCGCGACCCCGGACTCGATGCGTGTCGTCGGCACGCTCGGCCAGATCCTTGGCCCGCGCGGTTTGATGCCGAACCCGAAGGTCGGTACCGTGACGCAGGATGTCGCCGCCGCGGTGAAGAACGCGAAAGCGGGCCAGGTGCAATACCGTGCAGACAAGACCGGCATCGTGCAATGCACGATCGGCCGCGCTTCGTTCACGGTGGATGCACTGGCGGAAAACATGAAGGCGTTGCTGGACGCGGTGAACAAATCGCGCCCCACCGGTATCAAAGGTATTTACCTCAAGAAGGTATCGGTTTCGAGCACGATGGGCGTCGGCGTCCGCGTCGATCAGTCGAGCTTGCAGGCTTAAGTATTGGGATTGGGTGAGAAGGCTTTGGGCCGCGGGTGACGTGCAGTGTGGCGTCGTCGGCGGGTTGTCAAAGACCGTAGGGGCAAGTGCGGGACAGAGGTTTCAGGATCGGGGATCTAGTTTCACCCCGTCGCGATTCCAAATTCTGCATTCGCTTAATTGAGGGCGAAGGCGGCCGCCGATCCGGCAGAAATACCGGATTGAGGCTGATGGAACCCGAACTCTACGCAGACGGCGTGTCCCTCGGAATCAGGTTGTTGCAATACCTGGCGCTAAGGTCGCCGTTGGTTGAACGATGAGCGAGGCAATGTGGAAGACAGCAGTTCGGAATTCCGCATCGTGCGCAAGTCGTTCTTTAACAGAATGGAGGTAGACCTTGGGTCTTAATCTGGAACAGAAACAGGCGGTAGTGGCCGAAGTCAGCGCGCAGGTCAAGCTGGCGCAGGCCATCGTCGTCGCCGAGTACCGCGGCCTTGAGGTCAAAGAGATGACCGAATTGCGCAAGAAAGCGCGCACGTCGGGCGTTTATCTGCGTGTCCTCAAGAATACGCTCGTGCGCCGCGCCGTCGCTGATACCCCGTTTGCAGGACTGTCCGAAAAAATGGTCGGTCCGCTCGCCTATGGGATTTCAAGCGATCCGGTAAAGGTCGCGAAAGTATTGCACGACTTCGCCAAAGGCAACGAGAAGTTCGTCATCAAAGCCGGTGCGATGGCCAATCTTGTCATGTCCCCCAAAGACGTGGCGAGCCTGGCGTCAATGCCGAGCCGCGAGGAACTGCTCTCGAAGTTGATGGGAACCATGCAGGCGCCGATCGCAAAGTTTGTCCGCACACTCAACGAAGTGCCGGGCAAATTCGTGCGCACCGTCGCCGCCGTGCGGGACCAGAAAGAAAAACAGGCCGCCTAAGGGCGGAGTTGCAGCAATTAGCTTGATTCGACAGAAATTTTTGATTGGAGATCACCATGGCTTTGGCCAAAGCAGAAATACTTGAAGCAATTTCCTCGATGACCGTGCTCGAACTTTCGGGCCTCATCAAGGACATGGAAGAGAAGTTTGGCGTGTCGGCAGCCGCTGCGGCGGTTGCGGTTGCGGCGCCTGCCGCTGGCGGTGCTGGTGCGGCCGCTGCGGAAGAAAAGACCGAGTTCACCGTTAACCTGACCGCTGCGGGTGCCAGCAAGGTCAACGTGATCAAGGTCGTGCGTGCAGTCACTCAGCTGGGACTGAAAGAAGCCAAGGACCTGGTTGACGGCGCACCGAAGGCCGTGAAAGAAGGCGTTTCGAAAGCCGATGCCGAAGCCATTCTGAAGCAACTGGTTGAAGCCGGCGCGACGGCGGAAATCAAGTAAGACTTGCAGTGTGCGACGGGCCGGCGGGTGACCGCCGGCCTGTTGCTATTTTGTTTTTTGCAACAGACAGGCCAGCGCCGAGCGCATCCGCCGGGTGCGTTGGGTCCCGGTCCGACTTTACTGTTGAGGAGCCTCAATGAGCTACTCGTTCACTGAAAAAAAGCGCATTCGTAAGAGTTTTGCAAAACGGTCGAGCGTATTGCCCGTCCCCTATTTGCTGGCAACACAGCTCGATTCCTACGCAGCATTCCTGCAGGAGCTTACGAATCCCGATACGCGCAAGAGCGAGGGCCTGCAGGCCGCGTTCCAGAGTGTGTTCCCGATCGAGAGCCACTCCAAGAATGCGCGGCTCGAATTCGTCAGTTACGTGTTGGGCAAGCCGCCGTTCGACGTCAAGGAATGCCAGCAGCGCGGCCTGACTTTTGCGGCACCGCTGCGCGCAAAAGTGCGCCTGACGATCATGGACAAGGAAGCGTCGAAACCGACGATCAAAGAGGTGAAAGAGCAGGAAGTCTACATGGGCGAGATTCCGCTCATGACCGGCACCGGCTCGTTTGTCATCAACGGCACCGAGCGCGTCATCGTGTCGCAGCTGCACCGTTCGCCCGGCGTGTTCTTCGAACACGATCGCGGCAAGACGCATTCCTCCGGCAAGCTGCTGTTCTCGGCGCGCATCATTCCCTATCGCGGTTCGTGGCTCGATTTTGAGTACGACCCGAAGGACTACCTGTATTTCCGCGTCGACCGCCGTCGCAAGATGCCGGTGACGATCCTGTTGAAGGCGCTGGGCTACACGCCGGAACAGATCCTGACCGAATTCTTCATTTTCGACAGCTTCAGCATGAAGAAATCCGAAATCGAATTCGAGTTGCTGCCCGAGCGGCTGCGCGGCGAAATTGCGCGTTTCGATTTCACCACCAAGACCGGCAAGCTGATTGTCGCGAAGGACAAGCGCATCACCCAGCGTCACGTGCGTGAAATGCAGGAAGCGCACATGACCAAGATCGCGGTGCCGCAGGACTATGTGATCGGCCGCGTGCTCGCGCACAACGTGGTCGACAAGGACAGCGGCGAAGTTATCGCCAATGCCAACGACGAGATCACGGAAGAGTTGCTGGAAAAGCTGGCCGAGGCCGAGGCCGATGTCGGCAAGGTGCAGACGATTTATACCAACGATCTCGACCAGGGCCCGTTCATTTCGCAGACTCTGCGCATCGACGAAACCGTCGATCAGATGGCGGCGATGGTGGCGATCTACCGCATGATGCGCCCCGGCGAGCCGCCGACTGAAGACGCCGTAAAGACGCTGTTCAACGGCCTGTTCTTTTCGGAAGACCGTTACGACCTGTCGGCCGTCGGCCGCATGAAATTCAACCGCCGCGTCGGCCGTTCCGAATTGACCGGTGCCGGCACGCTGTCGAAGGAAGACATCGTCGCCGTGATCCGCATCCTCGTTGAACTGCGTAACGGCAAGGGCGAGATCGACGATATCGACCACCTCGGCAACCGGCGCGTGCGTTCGGTCGGCGAGCTGGCGGAAAACCAGTTCCGCGCCGGCCTCGTGCGTGTCGAACGCGCCGTCCGCGAGCGTCTCTCGCAGGCCGAGTCCGAAAACCTGATGCCGCACGACCTGATCAACGCGAAGCCGGTGTCCGCCGCGATCCGCGAATTCTTCGGCTCGTCGCAGCTGTCACAGTTCATGGACCAGACCAATCCGCTGTCGGAAATCACCCACAAGCGCCGCGTTTCCGCGCTTGGGCCGGGCGGCCTGACGCGCGAACGCGCCGGCTTTGAAGTCCGCGACGTGCACCCGACCCATTACGGCCGCGTGTGCCCGATCGAAACACCGGAGGGCCCGAACATCGGCCTGATCAATTCGCTCGCGCTGTTTGCTCGCACCAATGAATACGGATTCCTCGAGACGCCGTATCGCGTGGTCAAAGACACGCATGTAACAGATGAAATCCATTATCTGTCGGCGATCGAAGAGAGCAAGTACGTAATCGCGCAGGCCAACGCCGAACTCGACAAGAAAAACAAGTTCACCGACGAACTGGTGTCATGCCGCAGCAAGAACGAATTCACGCTGGCGACACCCGATCGCATCGAGTACATGGACGTGGCGCCGTCGCAGATCGTTTCGGTGGCGGCATCGTTGATTCCGTTCCTTGAGCACGATGACGCGAACCGCGCGTTGATGGGCTCGAACATGCAGCGCCAGGCGGTGCCCTGCCTGCGTGCCGAGAAGCCGCTCGTCGGCACCGGTCTTGAACGCACGGTGGCGGTCGATTCCGGCACGGCGGTGCGCGCAGATCGCGGCGGCATCGTCGATTACGTCGATGCGAGCCGTATCGTGGTACGCGTGCATGACGAAGAAGCGACCGCCGGTGAAGTCGGCGTCGATATCTACAATCTGGTCAAGTACACGCGCTCCAACCAGAACACCAACATCAACCAGCGCCCGCTCGTCAAAGTCGGCGACATTATCGCCCGCGGCGACGTGGTGGCCGACGGTGCATCGACCGACATCGGTGAACTGGCGCTCGGCCAGAACATGCTCGTCGCGTTCATGCCGTGGAACGGTTACAACTACGAAGATTCGATCTTGATCTCGGAACGCGTTGTCGCCGACGACCGTTATACGTCGATTCACATCGAGGAACTCTCGGTGGTGGCACGCGACACCAAGCTCGGGCCGGAAGAAATCACGCGCGACATCTCGAATCTGTCGGAAACGCAGCTCGGCAATCTCGATGAATCCGGCATCATCTACATCGGCGCCGAAGTGCAGGCCGGTGACGTCCTGGTCGGCAAGGTGACGCCGAAGGGCGAAACCCAGCTGACGCCGGAAGAGAAGCTGTTGCGCGCGATTTTCGGTGAGAAGGCCTCGGACGTGAAAGACACCAGCCTGCGCGTGCCCTCCGGCATGTCGGGCACGGTGATCGAGGTGCAGGTGTTTACGCGCGAAGGCATCGAGCGCGACAAGCGCGCCCAGCAGATCATCGACGACGAATTGAAGCGTTACAAGACCGATCTCGCCGACCAGATGCGCATCGTCGAAGACGACGCCTTTGTGCGGCTGGAGCGGCTGGTCGTCGGCAAGACCGCCAGCAAGGGGCCGAAGAAACTGGCCAAAGGCGCGAAGATCACCAAAACCTATCTGACCGAAATCGATCGTTATCACTGGTTTGACATCGACGTCGCCAACGACAAGGTCAACCGTCAGATCGAGCAATTGAAGGAAAGTATTGCGCAGAAGCGCGTCGAGTTCGACCGCGCTTACGAAGAAAAGAAGAAGAAACTTACCAGCGGTGATGAACTGCCGCCGGGCGTGCAGAAGATGGTCAAGGTCTACGTCGCTATCAAACGCCGTCTGCAACCGGGCGACAAGATGGCCGGTCGCCACGGCAACAAGGGCGTGATCTCGAAAATCACCCCGGTCGAGGATATGCCGCACATGGAAGACGGCACGACCGTCGACATCGTGCTCAACCCGCTGGGCGTGCCGTCGCGCATGAACGTCGGCCAGATACTCGAGACCCACCTCGGCTGGGCGGCGAAGGGGCTGGGGCTGCGCATCGGCGAGATGTTGAAGGCGCAGGCCAAGATTGCCGATGTGCGGAAATTCCTCGACAAGATCTATAACTCCAGTGGCAAGCAGGAGGACATTGAGGGGTTGACCGACGTCGAGATTCTCGATCTGGCGACGAACCTGCAAAAGGGCGTTCCGTTTGCGACGCCGGTGTTCGACGGAGCAACCGAGGCGGAGATCAAGGCGATGCTCGAACTCGCCGGTTTGCCGAAGTCAGGCCAGGTCAAGCTGTTCGACGGCCGCACCGGTGAGGCATTCGACCGTTCGGTCACTGTGGGCTACATGCAGATGCTGAAGCTGCATCACCTGGTCGACGACAAGATGCATGCGCGCTCGACCGGACCGTACAGTCTGGTGACGCAGCAGCCGCTCGGCGGCAAGGCGCAGTTCGGCGGACAGCGTTTCGGCGAGATGGAGGTGTGGGCGCTCGAAGCCTACGGCGCTTCCTACACGCTGCAGGAAATGCTCACCGTCAAATCGGACGATACCGAAGGCCGCCGCAAGGTCTACGAGTCGATCGTCAAGGGCGAGCACAAGATTGAGGCCGGCATGCCGGAATCGTTCAACGTGCTGGTCAAGGAAATCCGCTCGCTGGCCATCGACATCGACCTCGATCACGATCGGTTTTGAAATCGACGCAGCGTCGCAAATTGAATCGAAATTTTGATTTTGTGCATCACGCCAACCTGGAGTGAAACATGAAGGCACTACTGGATCTGTTCAAACAGGTAACGCCTGAAGAAGAATTTGATGCGATTAAGATCGGCCTCGCATCGCCGGAAAAAATCCGGTCGTGGTCGTACGGTGAGGTAAAGAAGCCGGAGACCATCAATTACCGTACGTTCAAGCCGGAGCGGGACGGCTTGTTCTGCGCCAAAATCTTCGGGCCGGTCAAGGACTATGAGTGTCTTTGCGGCAAGTACAAACGCCTCAAGCATCGCGGTGTCATCTGCGAAAAATGCGGCGTCGAAGTTACGCTGTCCAAGGTGCGTCGCGAGCGCATGGGCCACATTGAGCTTGCCTCGGTTGTTGCGCACATCTGGTTCCTGAAGTCGCTGCCGTCGCGCCTGGGCATGGTGCTCGACATGACGCTGCGCGATATCGAGCGCGTGCTGTATTTCGAAGCCTATGTAGTGACCGATCCGGGCATGACGCCGCTCAAGCGCTGCCAGTTGCTGTCGGAAGACGACTACCTCGCCAAGACCGAGGAATACGGCGACGATTTCACTGCATACATGGGGGCTGAGGGTGTGCGCGAACTGCTGCGCGCGATCGACCTGAAGCCGGAGATCGAAACGCTGCGCACGGATCTGGCAGCGACGACCTCGGAAACCAAGATCAAGAAGATTGCCAAGCGCCTGAAAGTGCTTGAGGCCTTCTACAAGTCGGGCATCAAGCCCGACTGGATGGTGATGGAAGTGCTGCCGGTGCTGCCGCCGGAACTGCGCCCGCTGGTGCCGCTGGACGGCGGCCGCTTTGCAACGTCAGACCTGAACGACCTCTACCGTCGCGTCATCAACCGCAACAACCGTCTCAAGCGTCTGCTCGAGCTCAAAGCGCCGGATATCATCGTGCGCAACGAGAAGCGCATGCTGCAGGAGGCGGTCGATTCGCTGCTTGATAACGGTCGTCGCGGCAAGGCCATGACCGGCGCCAACAAGCGTCCGCTGAAGTCGCTCGCCGACATGATCAAGGGCAAAGGCGGCCGTTTCCGCCAGAACCTGCTGGGCAAGCGCGTCGACTACTCGGGCCGTTCGGTGATCGTGGTCGGCCCGCAGTTGAAGTTGCACCAGTGCGGCCTGCCGAAGAAGATGGCGCTCGAATTGTTCAAGCCGTACATCTTCAACAAACTGGAAACACTGGGGCTGGCGACCACCATCAAAGCCGCCAAGCGCCTCGTCGAGCAGGAAGTGCCGGAAGTCTGGGATATTCTCGAAGAAGTCATTCGCGAACATCCGGTCATGCTGAACCGCGCGCCGACCCTGCACCGTCTGGGTATTCAGGCATTCGAGCCGGTGTTGATCGAAGGCAAGGCAATCCAGTTGCATCCGCTGGTTTGCGCGGCGTTTAACGCCGACTTCGACGGCGACCAGATGGCGGTCCACGTGCCGTTGTCGCTGGAAGCGCAGCTCGAAGCACGTACTTTGATGCTGTCGACCAACAACATTCTGTCGCCCGCCAACGGTGAGCCGATCATCGTGCCGTCGCAGGATATCGTGCTCGGCCTGTATTACATTACGCGCGAAAAAATGGGTGCGAAGGGCGAAGGCATGCACTTCTCGAACGTTGGCGAGGTTTCGCGGGCGTATGAGTCGCGGAACATCGAGGTCAATGCCGGTATTGTCGTGCGCCTGAAGGAAATCGAAATCGATGCCGCGGGCGAAAAACGCGAGAAGATCACGCGTTACAAGACCACGGTTGGCCGCGCATTGCTGTCGGAAATTTTGCCTCCGGGCCTGCCTTTTGAAGCGATCAACAAGGCGCTCAAGAAAAAGGAAATCTCGAAGCTGATCAACCTGTCGTTCCGTCGTTGCGGATTGCGCGAAACCGTGATTTTTGCGGACAAGCTGATGTACAACGGCTTCACCATGGCGACACGCGCCGGCATTTCGATCGCGGTCGACGATATGCTGGTGCCGACGCAAAAAAACGACATCATCTCTGCGGCTGAAAAAGAAGTGCAGGAGATCGAGTCGCAGTACACGTCCGGTCTCGTTACACAGGGCGAACGTTACAACAAGGTGGTCGACATCTGGGGTCGCGCCGGCGACGTCGTCGCGAAAGCGATGATGGATCAGCTTGGCACCCAGGAGGTGTCGGCGTGGAACTATGAAACGAAGACCTACCAGCCGTTGAAGGACAAGAAGTCCAATCCGGTGACGCAGGAATCTTTCAACTCGATCTACATGATGGCCGACTCGGGTGCGCGCGGTTCGGCTGCGCAGATTCGTCAGCTCGCCGGCATGCGCGGTCTGATGGCGAAGCCGGACGGCTCGATCATCGAGACGCCGATTACGGCCAACTTCCGCGAAGGCCTGAACGTGTTGCAGTACTTCATTTCGACGCACGGCGCCCGCAAGGGTCTGGCAGATACCGCGTTGAAGACGGCAAATTCCGGCTATCTGACGCGCCGTCTGGTTGACGTGACGCAGGATCTGGTCGTCATCGAGGATGATTGTGGCACTTCCAACGGTGTGGCGATGAAGGCCCTGATCGAGGGCGGTGAGGTGGTTGAATCGTTGCGTGAGCGCATACTCGGCCGCGTTTGCACCAGCGAAATCGGCAATCCGGAAAACGGCCAGGTCATGTATCCGCCCAACACGCTGCTCGACGAAGACGCGGTGGATGCGATCGAGGCGGTTGGACTTGACGAGGTCAAGGTACGCACGCCGCTGACCTGCGATACCCGTTACGGCCTGTGTGCCAATTGCTACGGTCGCGATCTGGGCCGCGGCTCGATCGTCAACGTTGGTGAGGCGGTCGGCGTCATAGCAGCGCAGTCGATCGGCGAACCCGGCACCCAGTTGACGATGCGTACCTTCCACATCGGCGGCGCCGCATCGCGTACCGCCGTGGTCAGCCAGGTCGAAAGCAAATCGGCTGGCGTGGTTCGTTACTCGGCGGGCATGCGTTATGTGACCAATGCGCGCAATGAACTCATTGCAATATCGCGCAGTGGCGAAGTGCTGATTCACGACGAGCATGGTCGCGAACGCGAGCGCCACAAGGTGGTTTACGGCGCGACGCTGCTGTCGCGGGACGGCGAAATGGCCAAGGCGGGGCAGGTTCTGGCGACATGGGATCCGCACACCCGTCCGATCATTACCGAATACGCGGGCAAGGTTCGCTTCGAAAACGTCGAAGAAGGTGTGACCGTCGCCAAGCAGACAGACGAAGTGACCGGTCTTTCGACACTCGTGGTGGTCGACCCCAAGCGCCGTGGCACCGCACAGGCCAAAGGTTTGCGCCCGCAGGTCAAATTGCTCGATGCCTCGGGTACCGAGGTCAAGATCGCCGGCACCGAATTGCCGGTCAATATCACCTTCCAGATCGGTTGCATTATCACCGTCAAGGATGGCCAGGAAGTTTCGGTTGGCGAGGTGCTGGCGCGGATTCCGCAGGAAACCTCCAAAACCCGCGACATTACCGGCGGTCTGCCGCGCGTGGCCGAGTTGTTCGAAGCGCGTTCACCGAAGGATGCCGGCCTGTTGGCGGAAATTACGGGCACGGTTTCGTTCGGTAAAGATACCAAGGGCAAACAGCGTCTGGTCATCACAGACCTCGATGGAGTTGCTCATGAGTATCTGATTCCTAAGGATAAACACGTCATGGCGCACGACGGCCAGGTTGTCAACAAGGGTGAGGTCATTGTCGATGGCCCGGCCGATCCGCATGACATCCTGCGTCTGAAGGGGGTCGAGGAGCTGGCGCGCTATATCTCGAACGAAGTACAGGATGTCTACCGTCTGCAGGGCGTGAAGATCAATGACAAGCACATCGAGGTCATCGTGCGCCAAATGTTGCGGCGCGTCACCATCGTCGATCCGGGCGAAACACGCTTCATCGTCGGCGAACAGCTCGAAAAAGCTGAAATTCTCGACGAAAACGATAAAGTCGTTACGGAAGGCAAGAAGCCGGCAACGTTTGATTACATGCTGCTGGGGATTACCAAAGCCTCTCTTTCGACGGATTCGTTCATTTCGGCCGCTTCCTTCCAGGAAACGACGCGCGTCTTGACCGAAGCCGCAATCATGGGCAAGCGGGACGAGCTGCGCGGGCTGAAGGAAAACGTGATTGTTGGCCGCCTGATTCCGGCCGGTACCGGTTTGGCTTACCACAACAGCCGGAAACGCCAGACCGACGCCGCCGAACTGCTGGCGGCAGCGGAGCCGGCGGCCGAAGAGGGCTCGGCAGTGGAATCGCGCGAGCAGGTTGCTTGACAGGGGTGACGTAACCCCATAAAATTTACAGTCTTTTTTAGCATGAATTTCCAGCCGGATGAGGCTGGGGATGTGGAATCAAACAGGCACGGGACGGCTTTTACGCCGTCCCGCGTTTTTCGGGATCGGAAAATCGTTCAATCGCCGCAAAATTGACGGTTTTATTCAGTAAAAGAGGATGTTCGCTCAGTATGCCGACGATTAATCAACTGGTTCGCAAGCCGCGGGTACTGCGGCGGGTAAAAAGTAAAGTCCCCGCGCTGAAAAATTCGCCGCAGAAGCGCGGCGTTTGCACGCGCGTATATACCACGACGCCAAAGAAGCCGAATTCGGCCCTGCGTAAAGTTGCGCGCGTACGTTTGACCAATGGTTTTGAAGTCACCAGTTACATCGGTGGCGAGGGCCACAACCTGCAGGAGCACTCGGTTGTGCTGATTCGCGGCGGTCGTGTCAAAGACCTGCCGGGCGTGCGTTATCACATCGTGCGCGGCAGCCTTGATACCGCAGGTGTCAAGGATCGCAAACAAAGTCGCTCGAAATACGGCGCCAAGCGGCCTAAGGCTGCGTAGTTCACCGAGCCACCCCAGCTAGCAAGGATAGAGACCGAACATGCCACGTCGTAGAGAAGTTCCCAAGCGCGAAGTACTGCCCGACCCGAAATTTTCGAGTGTCGATGTTGCCAAATTCGTCAACGTGCTGATGAAAGCCGGTAAAAAATCGGTTGCCGAACGGATCATCTACGGCGCGCTTGAGCAGATCAAAAAGAAGACCAACAAGGATCCGCTTGACGTTTTTAACCTTGCGGTTAATAACGTCAAGCCGGTCGTCGAGGTCAAGAGCCGCCGTGTCGGTGGCGCGAACTACCAGGTTCCGGTCGAGGTTCGTCCGATCCGTCGTGTGGCGCTGGCCATGCGCTGGATTCGCGATGCGGCGCGCGGCCGTGGAGAGAAATCCATGGGCGCACGCCTCGCCGGTGAACTCGCCGAGGCTGCAGAGGGTCGCGGCGGCGCCATGAAAAAGCGCGAAGAAGTGCACCGTATGGCCGAGGCCAACAAAGCCTTCTCGCACTATCGTTTTTAAGAGAAGCCAGAGTCCCCGAGAGTTTGATAAGTGCCCCGTAAAACCCCGATCGAGCGGTATCGTAATATCGGCATCAGTGCTCACATTGATGCCGGTAAAACCACGACCACCGAACGCGTGCTGTTTTACACCGGCGTATCGCACAAACTCGGCGAAGTGCATGACGGCACTGCGGTAATGGATTGGATGGAGCAGGAGCAGGAGCGCGGAATCACGATTACATCCGCGGCGACGACCTGTTTCTGGAAGGGGATGGACGGCAACTATCCGGAACACCGCATCAATATTATCGATACCCCCGGGCACGTCGATTTCACGATTGAGGTCGAGCGCAGTCTGCGCGTGCTCGATGGCGCATGTATGGTGTATTGCGCGGTGGGTGGTGTGCAACCCCAATCAGAGACGGTGTGGCGCCAGGCGATGAAGTATAAGGTGCCGCGCCTCGCCTTCGTCAACAAAATGGACCGTCAGGGCGCGGACTTTTTCAAAGTTTACGAGCAAATGCGCGCTCGCCTTAAAGCGAATCCGGTCCCGATCCAGATCCCGATCGGTGCTGAAGAGATGTTTGAAGGCATTGTCGATCTCGTCCGCATGAAGGCGATTTACTGGGACGACGCGACGCAGGGCATGAAATTCGAATTGCGTGATATTCCTGCCGTGCTGAAAGAAAAAGCGCAGGAATGGCGTGAAAAAATGGTCGAAAGCGCCGCCGAAGCGAGCGATGTTCTGATGAGCAAATATCTCGACGGTGGCGAATTGTCTGTGGAAGAAATCAAGCAGGGCTTGCGTGTGCGCGCGATCAAAAACGAGATCGTGCCCATGCTGTGCGGCTCCGCTTTCAAGAACAAGGGCGTGCAGGCGATGCTGGACGGCGTTATCGATTATCTGCCGGCACCGATTGATATTCCGCCGGTCACCGGCACCGACGATTTCGGCAAGCCGACCTCGCGCAAAGCCGATGACAGCGAGCCGTTTTCCGGGCTTGCGTTCAAAATTGCGACCGACCCTTATTTCGGCCAGTTGATTTTCTTCCGTGTCTATTCCGGCGTGGTGAATTCGGGCGACACCATCTACAACCCGGTCAAGGGGCGCAAGGAGCGCATTGGCCGCCTGTTGCAGATGCACGCGAATACGCGTGAAGAAATCAAGGAAGTGCGCGCCGGTGATATCGCTGCAGCCGTCGGCCTCAAAGATGCGACGACCGGCGAAACGCTGTGCGATCCGCAGAAAATCATTGTGCTCGAAAAGATGGTGTTCCCGGAGCCGGTGATTTCCCAGGCGGTCGAGCCGAAAACCAAGGCTGACCAGGAAAAGATGGGCATTGCGCTGAACCGTCTCGCGCAGGAAGACCCGTCGTTTCTCGTGCGTTCGGACGAAGAATCTGGCCAGACCATCATTGCCGGCATGGGCGAGTTGCATCTGGAAATCATTGTCGAACGCATGAAGCGCGAATTTGGCGTTGATGCCTCGGTTGGCAAGCCGCAGGTTGCCTATCGCGAAACGATCAAGAAGGTCGCTGACAGGGTTGAAGGCAAGTTCATCAAACAGTCGGGTGGCCGCGGCCAGTACGGCCACGTTGTGCTGAAAATCGAGCCCCTGGAAGCCGGCAAGGGCTTCGAGTTTGTCGATGCGATTAAGGGTGGCGCCGTTCCGCGCGAATATATTTCTGCCGTCGAAAAAGGACTGGAAGAAACGCTGCCCGCTGGGGTGCTGGTCGGTTTTCAGATCGTCGATGTCAAGGTGACGTTGTTCGACGGTTCGTTTCACGAGGTTGATTCGAACGAAAACGCCTTCAAGATGGCCGCTTCGATGGCTTTCAAAGAAGGCATGCGTCGCGCAAATCCGACGCTGCTTGAGCCGATGATGGCGGTGGAAGTCGAGACGCCGGAAGATTTCATGGGCAATGTCATGGGCGATCTTTCATCGCGCCGTGGCGTGGTGCAGGGCATGGACGATGTCGTCGGCACCAAAGTCATCAAGGCTGAGGTTCCGCTGGCGGAGATGTTTGGTTATTCGACGACACTGCGTTCGCTGTCGCAGGGGCGCGCAACCTACACGATGGAATTCAAGCGCTACGCGGAAGCGCCGAAGAACGTCGCCGAAGCAATCATTAATAGGAAAGACTGAAGGAACGATTATGGCCAAGGGCAAATTTGAGCGTACGAAGCCACACGTAAACGTTGGCACGATTGGGCACGTAGACCACGGCAAGACGACGCTGACGGCGGCGATCACGACGGTGCTGTCGGCGAAGTTCGGTGGCGAGGCGAAAGCGTATGACCAGATCGATGCGGCGCCGGAAGAGAAGGCGCGCGGGATCACGATCAATACCGCGCACGTGGAGTATGAGACGGCGAACCGTCACTACGCGCACGTTGACTGCCCGGGCCATGCTGACTACGTGAAGAACATGATCACGGGTGCGGCGCAGATGGACGGTGCGATTCTGGTGGTGTCGGCCGCTGACGGCCCGATGCCGCAGACGCGCGAGCACATTCTGCTGGCGCGCCAGGTGGGTGTTCCGTACATCGTTGTGTTCATGAACAAAGCGGACATGGTCGACGACAAGGAGCTTTTGGACCTGGTCGAGATGGAAGTGCGCGAACTGCTCTCGAAGTATGAATTTCCGGGCGACGACACCCCGATTGTGATCGGTTCGGCGTTAAAAGCGCTCGAAGGCGACAAGGGCGAGATGGGCGAGGGCGCGATTCTGAAGCTGGCCGAAGCGCTCGACACCTACATTCCGGAGCCGAAGCGTGCGCTGGATGGTCCGTTCCTGATGCCGGTGGAGGACGTGTTCTCGATCTCGGGCCGCGGCACGGTGGTGACCGGTCGCGTGGAGCGCGGGATCGTCAAGGTTGGCGAAGAAATCGAGATTGTGGGTTTGAAGCCGACGCAGAAGACGGTGTGCACGGGTGTTGAGATGTTCAGGAAGCTGCTGGATCAGGGGCAGGCTGGTGACAACGTGGGCGTGTTGCTGCGCGGCACGAAGCGCGAGGACGTTGAGCGCGGTCAGGTGCTGGCGAAGCCGGGTTCGATCACGCCGCACACGAAGTTCACGGCGGAGATTTACGTATTGAGCAAGGATGAGGGCGGTCGTCATACGCCGTTCTTCCAGGGTTACCGTCCGCAGTTCTATTTCCGCACGACGGACGTGACGGGGACGATCGAGTTGCCGGCGGGGACGGAGATGGTGATGCCTGGGGACAACATTTCGATCACGGTGAACTTGATTCAGCCGATCGCGATGGAAGAGGGTTTGCGGTTTGCGATTCGCGAAGGTGGCCGCACTGTCGGCGCCGGCGTCGTCGCCAAAGTGATCGAATAA
>JANXSE010000435.1 GCA_025356695.1 Betaproteobacteria bacterium | reverse complement strand
TCCAAGAAGGGCGTTTCCAGCAACCAGCTTCACCGCACGCTTGGCGTCACGCTCAAGTCGGCTTGGTTCATGGGCCATCGTATCCGCGAGGCCATGAAGCAGAACGGCACGGAGCCGCTTGGCGGCCTGGGCAAGCACATCGAGGCCGATGAAACCTATTTCGGCAACAAGCCGAATGTGAAGAAGGCCCGCAGCACGCACCACAAGCACGCGGTGTTCTCGCTGGTTGAGCGCGGCGGCAAAGTCCGTTCGTTCCATGTGCCTAGCGTCAACGTCAAGACTCTCAAGCCGATTCTCGAAGCGCAAATCAATACCGCCAACGTCAATCTGATGACTGATGGAGAGCGTCCGCTGCGCGCCTTGCGCCCGATGTTCGCCAGCCACCAAACCGTCAACCACGAAGCCGGCGAATACGTGCGTGGCGATGTTCATAGCAACACCATTGAGGGGTTTTTCAGCATCCTCAAGCGTGGCATTGTTGGCACCTTCCACCACGTTAGCCCGCAACATTTGCAGCGTTACGTTTCGGAGTTCGATTTCCGTTACAACCATCGTGAGACTAAAGAGAAAGTCGGTGGTAAGTGGGTCAAGTTCGGCTCGAACGACACTGAGCGCGCTGATGCGTTGCTCGCTGGCGTCAAGGGTCGGCGGCTCACTTATCAAACGATTGACCGCTGATACCGAACAACGACATTGGGCAGGCCGAAAATGGAGGCATGATGCCAAAAAAGAAAAGGCGTGACACGCAAGCGAAGCAGTCTCAGCGATTCGTTGAGACTGCGCGCGCGCTTGAGACCGATGAAAGCGGTCGCGCCTTTGAGCAAGCAATGGATACGCTTTTACCAAATCCCAAAACAAAGACAGCCCCCAAAAAATCAGATAGGATAGTGCAGCGTAAGCGGCCCGGATAATTATCATGAGATCGAGTAAATTCAGGATTACTCTAAAGGGAGACGAGGCTGACGACAGCCTTCGACTCTCTGATCTTATTGAGCAACTGAATGCCGTTAAGGCGGCGCTGAATCAGGTTGACGTTGCCATATCTGGGGCGAAAGGGCCGAGCCTTTACTATCGCGTTACCGCTATCACCATGAACAGTCCGGCCACTTTCGAACTGGAGGCTGTTCCGACCAAAAATAACGCGCGCGTACATGGTCGTCGCGTCGTGTCGAAATTTAATCGAGACCTGAAGACTGTTATATCCGGCAAACGCCCGCAAGACGCAAGCCTGGATTTGCTGGAATCGTATGGCGCATTGGCGCAACCGATGCATAAACATGTCTCTCAGGTGTCGTTGCAATTTGACGATTCCGCCGCGATGGAATTGCCGCGCAATCTCGATATGAAAGTTGAAGAGATTTTGGGGCCAGACCAAATTGAAGTCGGCTCTGTGGTCGGCAGTCTTGACGTGATTGATGTTCACAACAAGAAAAATCAGTTCAAGGTATATCCGGTTGTCGGCCCCGCTAGTATCAAATGCCATTTCCCACAAGCAATGCTTGCAGAGGCGATTGCTGGACTTGAGCATTTCGTCAGGATTCATGGCGAATTGCATTTCAAAAAATCTGAAAAGTTTCCGCATTTAGTCAAGGTATCTCGGATCGAGCCACTTCCCGAACGCTCTGACAAAGCAACCCTCTCTAACTTGCGGGGCATAGCAGAAGGAGCGTTAGGCAAAAAATCGTCGTCTGAGTATATTGACATGGTGAGAAATGGCGACTGGTAAGCCCAAATTTTATTGGGACACTGCGCCACTGATAGCGTGGATTACCAATGAGAAGCGCGCCAACCCCGCTGAAATGGCAGGCTTGGCTGAGGTTGTCGAAATGGTCGAGCGAGGCAGCGCCGTTCTGATGATCTCGGTGCTATGGCGCGCGGAAGTCTTGGACTTGCATTTGACGCCGGCGCAGCGCAAGCGATTGGATGACACTTTCGACGGTAGAACCTTCATTGAAGTTTCCATTGATGGGCGAATATTGGATTTAGCGTCAGAAATTAGGACGATTCAGCGGGCATCCAAGAAAAAAGACGCGCTCAAAAAAATTACGACTCCTGACGCAATCCACTTGGCGACTGCTATTCAATTCGACGCGACCGAATTCCATACATTCGACGGAGCGCGCGCCGGAAACCCCGGCGGCCTCCTGACCCTTGATGGCAACGTAGGTGGTCATCGTCTAAAAATCTGCGCGCCACAGGCGAGCCAGCTACGGCTCGACTTCCCAGCCCAAGAAGAGCCTGACGCAACCGCTTAATAGGCGGTTGGGTATGCAAAATATAACATTCCCCCTTGAGGGGGGAGCAATCGCGACACGGCATTCGTGTAGCGATCCGGGGCGGGAGCGATTGCAAGGCGCGCTACTCGCAAACGGCCGGCTTCGCAGGTAACGTGTCCGCGCACCAGGATGGGGGTGTAGAAGCACCTTTATATCGTTTACCTCTTCTATTAATTGAAACGCCGTAATCCACCCATCCCCGCCTTCCCCCTCGCTGCTCAAGCGAAATCAATCAGTACCGTAGCCGAAAAAGTTGAAAATGAACCCAATGAAAAGCGAAACCCGCGACGGCATGCAGATCGACTGGGATGTGCCGATCAAAACGGACGACGGCATCGTGCTGCGCGCCGATGTCTTCCGCCCGCCCGGTGATGGCAAATATCCGGTCATCATGACCTACGGCCCGTACGCCAAAGGGCTCGACTTTGCCGAAGGCTACAAAAGCCAGTGGGCACGCCTGATCAAGGCGGTACCCGACACGCTCGAAGGCTCATCGAACAAATACCAGAACTGGGAACTGGTCGACCCGGAGAAATGGGTGCCGGACGGTTATGCAATCGTGCGCGTCGATTCACGCGGCGCCGGCCGCTCGCCCGGCGTCATTGATGTCTGGTCGGCACGCGAAGCGCGCGATTTTCAAGAATGTATCGAATGGGCCGGCACACAGCCGTGGAGCAACGGCAAAGTCGGCCTCAACGGCATTTCCTATTACGCAATGAACCAGTGGCAGGTAGGCGCCCTGCAACCGAAACATCTGGCTGCGATGTGCATCTGGGAAGGCGCCTCCGACTATTACCGCGAACTTTCGCGCCACGGCGGCATACTCTGCGATTTTCTCGGCGACTGGTTCAACCGCCAGGTACTCACCGTGCAGAACGGCGTCGGTGAACGCGGCGCGCGCAGCAAGGTCACCGGCGACACCATTGCCGGGCCGGACACGCGGACCGACGAACAATTGAAAAACAACCGCGCCGACGTTGACGGCGAAGCGCGGCGACGGCACTTGATCGATGATTACTACCGCGCGCGCATGCCGGAGTTTGAAAAAATCAAAACGCCGCTGCTCTCAGCCGGCAACTGGGGCGGCCAGGGCCTGCATCCGCGCGGCAATTTCGAAGGTTATCTGCGCGCCGGCTCAGAACAGAAATGGCTGGAAGTGCACGGCGACACCCACTTCACGCATTTCTACAGCAACTACGGTGTGGCGCTGCAAAAAAAATTCTTCGGCCACTTTCTCAAAGGCGAAAACACCGGCTGGACGCAACAGCCGAAGATCTCGCTCAACGTGCGCCAGCCGGGTGAAAAATTCGTGCTGCGCGCCGAAAACGAATGGCCGCTGGCGCGCACGCAGTGGACGAAATATTTCTTTCATCCGGGCGACCACAGCCTCATGACAGATGCGCCGCAGAAAAACGAGGCAGTCAGCTATGAAACCACTGGCGACGGCGTTACCTATATGACGCCGCCCATGGTCAGCGATCTTGAAATCACCGGCCCGGTCGCCGTCAAGCTCTGGCTGTCGTCCGACACAACCGACGCCGACGTATTTGTCGCGCTGCGCGTTTACGATCCGCGGGGCAAAGAGGTTGTATTCATCGGTTCCAACGATCCGCGCACGCCGGTGGGTCTCGGCTGGTTGCGCGCCTCGCAACGCAAACTCGATGCGAAAGAAACAAAACCGTACCGGCCGTGGCACACGCATGACGAAGTGCAGCCGCTGACACCCGGCGCGCCGGTCGAACTCGATGTTGAAATCTGGCCGACATCGATCGTCGTGCCGAAGGGTTATCGTGTGGCGCTTTCCGTGCGTGGCCGCGACTACGAATACGACGGCACTGATGCCGGCGTCGCGCATGCGCCATATCCGATGAAAGGGGTTGGCCCGTTCACGCACACCGATCCGGCCGATCGCCCGGCGAAAATCTTCGGCGGCAAAAACACGCTGCACTTCGCCGCAGGGAAAATGCCTTATGTGTTGCTGCCGGTGATTCCAGCGAGGTAGCGACGTACGCTAATCATAGATTGTATGTCCCGTCGCTGCGGCGCATGACTGTCGTTGTGGCGCAGGCGCCTCGCCTGCGTCAACCACCTCTGGCAAAGCGCGGCGCTTCGCGCAGGCCTCTTTTTCGAAATAAGACCTGCGCCACAAAAGCATATCGCTCCCGGGAAGCCGTTACGCTCGATGCGGATTACGCTATGAGCAACGCCGCCCGCCCCACCACCTCGCCGCGCTCAAGCTTCGCATGCAGCGCTTCCGCTTCCGCCAGCGGACGTACATCGCTGACCAGCGGCCACACTTCACCGCGCGCCACCAGATCCAGCGTTTCGATGATTTCGCTGCGCGTGACGTAACGGCTGCCGAGCAGCGAGAGTTCTTTGGTCAGCATGTCGGCGGCCGGTGCAAGGAAGGGTTTGCCCGCACCACCGAGCGTGACCAGACGGCCGCGCCGGCCGAGCGCTTTGGTCGCCGCCTCAAGCGTGGCCGTCGATGAAACGTAATCGATGACGACATCAACACCGCGGCCGGCGGTGAGTTGCATCAATGCTTCAACTACGTCGCCTGATGACGCATCGACCACTTCATCGGCGCCTGCCTTGCGGCAGGCCTCGAACTTGTCGCGCGCAACGTCGACAGCAATGACGCGCGTGCGTGCCCATTTCGCCAGCATCAACTGGTGTATGCCCAAACCACCGCCGGCACCGAACACTGCGACCGTTTCACCGGCTTTGACACTGGCACGCTTCAACACCTTGTACGGCGTCGCCAGCGCATCGGTAATCACACCGACTTCGGCCGCATGCTTTTTGTAATCGAGTTGCGACGGCAGCTTGATGAAGTTGTGCGCCGGCAGCTTGATGTATTCGGCGTAACCGCCGTCGCAGTTACGGCCGACCTGCCCGCCCGATTGTTCGCATAAAGGTTCGAGCTGCGACAAACACCAGCGACAATGTCCGCAGTTGAGATAGTAATAGGCGGTCACCGCGTCACCCGCAGCAATGCCGCTGACACCGGCGCCGAGCGCCACAATCTCGCCAGTGATTTCGTGGCCGATAATGCGCGGAAACGGCACTACAACGCGCCCTGCCTTGATGTGCTGGATAGTCAGCCCCGAGCCGCAGGCGATCACACGCGCCACCGCTTCACCGGGGCCCGGCACCGGATCAGGCACGTTGCAAAGTTCGAAGGGCGTGTTCGGCGCCCGCAGTATCATCGCTTTCATAGTGCTCTCTTTACTTGATGTCGCCGCTCAGCGGCGACTTTTTTTTATTTCGACCAGCTCTGCCTTTAATACACTGAGTGCTGGCGACGCTTCACCCTTGCGCCAGACAAAACACGTCGTCAGGCGGCCTTTAACCAGCGCGCTGACGGTCAGGTTTTTGCCGCCGCGCACCGCGTTCAAAACCGAACGCGGCATCACCGCAATGCCGGTGCCCGAGGCGACACAGGCGACGATGGCGTGATAGGAACCCAGTTCCAGTACCCGTTGCGGCACCATGTCACTCGCCGCGAACCACGCTTGCAGGCGCCGCCGGTAGGCGCAGCCCGCTGGAAACGCGATCACCGTGTCAGAGCGCAGGTCCCGCGCGCGGCGGATCGGCGGATGGGATTTGGACGCGACCACCACCAGTTCCTCATCGAACGCCGGCATCACATCGAGTTGCGAAGCGCCGGCCGATTCGACCACAAACGCCGCGTCCAGCCGGCGCGCCAGCACCGCTTCGAGCAGCGCATCGTTGGTGCCGGTGGTGAGTTCGATACGCACTGCCGGATATTTGCGGTGATAGCGCGACAGCAGCGGCGGCAGGCGGCTCGCCGCGGTGCTCTCCAGCGTGCCGATGCGCAGCGTGCCCTGCGGCGTGCCGCCGAGCACCGCACCGCGCGCCTGGCTCGACAAATGCAGCAACTGCTCGGCGTAACCGAGAAACATCTCGCCCGCCGGCGACAACACCAGCCGGCGTTTGTCGCGGATGAACAGCTGCGCGCCCAGTGACGCCTCCAGTTGCTGGATCCGCGTCGTCACATTGGACTGCACGCGGTGGAGTTTTTTTGCAGCCGCACTGATCCCGCCTTCGTCCACCACCGCCTTAAAAAACTGTAGATCAGCAAAATCCATTATTCTTGAATTGAGATTAAATCAATCATAATTATTCATTTTTCATCATGTATGGTCAAGCCTAGAATGCTGCCATGAACTCAACACGCACACCCTGCTGCACTGCAAACCAGGTCGCCGCCGCCGGCATGCTGGCACTCGCGGTCGCCATGGGCATCGGCCGCTTCGCCTTTACGCCTCTGCTGCCGATGATGCAGGACGACTACGCGCTTGCGGTCAGCGACGGCGCTCTGCTCGCCACTGCAAATTACTGCGGCTATCTGCTCGGTGCGCTCAGCGCGATGGCAACCGCCGTGCATCCGGCCACCGCCATCACCGGCGGTCTTTGGGTGATCGGACTGGCTACGTTCGGCATGGGCATCAGCGAAGGCTTCATGACGTGGCTGCTGCTGCGCGCAATCGCCGGCATCGCCAGCGCCTGGATCATGATTTACGTCACCTCGTGGTGCCTGCAACAACTGTCGATGATGAACAAGGCCGGCTTGAACGGCCGGATATTCGGCGGCGTCGGCCTCGGCATCATGATCGCCGGGTTGCTGAGTCTTGCCATGATGCATTTCCACCTGAGCGCTGCCGCAACCTGGATCGCCCTCGGCGCATGCTCGCTACTGGTAGCACTAGCGGTCGGCCGCGTGATTGCGCGCGGCGCGCACACCGCCGCCGCATCCGCACCAGCGCGCGCGCACACGCAATGGAACAGCGAATCACTGCGCATCGTTTTTGCCTACGCCAGCAGCGGCTACGGCTACATCATGCCGGCGACCTTTCTGCCGGTGATGGCGAAAGAAGTCATACGCGACGCCGCGGTATTCGGCTGGTCGTGGCCACTGTTCGGCGTGGCGGCGACGCTCTCGACACTCGCCGCCGCCGCGCTGCGCCGCCGTTTCGACAACCGGCACATCTGGATAGCCGCACAACTCGCGATGGCGGCCGGCGTCGCCCTGCCCGCGCTGTGGCACGATTTCACGGCGGTCATCCTGTCAGCGCTGATGGTCGGCGGCAGCTTCATGGTCATCACCATGTCGGCGCTACAGGAAGCCAAATCGATTGCCGGCCCGCACGCAATCGGATTGATAGGCGCGCTGACCGCCGCCTTTGCGCTCGGTCAGATTATCGGCCCGCTGAGCGTCAATGTTCTGATCCACGCCGGCGGTGGCATCAAAGCGGCGCTGCTGATTGCCAGCGTGGTGCTGGCAGGCGGTGCACTTGTGCTGTTCCGCACACCGCGCAGCATCGTCGCCGCACCGGCGCGCGACGTCATCTGAAACACGTACAACAAGGAACCTGTCATGCAGCTTTATCTGAACAAGACTTCGCCTTACGCACGGCTGGTCATGGTGGTCATCCATGAAAAGCACCTCGCCGAACGCGTGCAACTGGTGTTGACCGATCCGTGGGCCTCGCCGGCGGAATTGCTGGCGGTCAATCCGGCAGCGAAAGTACCGGCGCTGGTAACCGACGACGGTCAGGCCATCATCGACAGCAATTGCATCTGCGGCTATCTCGACGATATCGGCGAGGGCGCAGCGCTGCTGCCAACCGCCATGCCGCAACGCCTGCCGGCACTGATGAATACGGCCTCGGCCGCGGGTTAATCGATGTCGCTTTCGGTTTCACCATCGAGAAACGCTACGGTACACCCGGCGTGCTGGCCGAGCGCTGGCTTGCTGCGACCAGCCGCATCATCGCTACGCTCGAAAAAGACCCTGCTCTGCTGCAAACGAAAGCACAACCGGACCTCGGTGACCTGGCGCTTGCCGTCGGCCTTGCCTACGTCGGATTCCGCCTGAGCGATCTCAACTGGCGCAAGGGTGCGCCGCAAACGGCCGGCTGGTTCGACCGCATCAACGACAGGCGCTCGATGCAACTGACCGAACCGGAGTAACAGTACGCGACCTAACCTTCGGCCATGCGCAGTTTGCGTGCCGCTTCTTCGGCGCGCGCGTCGTCGATTTCGCGCACCACGCTGTTGAGGTCGACGGCTTTTAATTCCTGCGCGAAATGTCCGCTGAGCACGCTGTCGGGCGTCAACTTGCCGGCCTCATACAGCGACCAGATTTCCTTCGCGTATTCGGTCGCCAGCAGTTCGGGCGCGTACTGGCCGAAATAATTGGTCAGATTGCCGACGTCGCGCTCCAGCATGCTTTTGGCGTGGTTGTTGCCCGCCGCATCAACCGCCTGCGGCAGATCGATAATCACCGGCCCTTCGGCGCCAACCAGCACATTGAATTCGGACAAGTCGCCGTGAATCACGCCGGCGCACAACATGCGCACCACCTGCGTCATCAACGCAGCGTGATAAGCCAGCGCTTCTTCATGCGCGAACTTGATGTCGTCGAGGCGCGCCGCCGGCTCGCCATCGGCGTCGGTCACCAGCTCCATCAGCAACACGCCTTCGTGAAAATTGTACGGCTTGGGCACACGCACGCCGGCGCCGGCGAGTCGATACAGCGCATCGACCTCGGCGCTCTGCCACGCCTCTTCCTGCGCCTTGCGGCCGTATTTGGTGCGCTTTTCCATCGCGCGCGCTTTGCGGCTGTTTTTGGTTTTGCGGTTCTCGGTGTAATCCACCGCCTGGCGGAAGGCGCGCTTGTTGGCTTCTTTATAGACCTTGGCGCAACGGATCTCGCCGCCGCAGCGGACGATAAACACCATCGCCTCTTTGCCGCTCATCAACTGGCGGATAACTTCGTCAACCAGGCCGTCTTCGACCAGCGGCTGCAAACGTGCGGGAATTTTCATGGGCGCCGTATGTACGGAACAGTACAAACTGTTCCACGACCGCCATTATGGGGCTTTGCGCTTGTTTGCACGCGCAATTTAATGTCGGTGACGGGTATGATGACGGGCACAACCATGGCGGCCCGGCGCCTGCTCAACGAAACGGCGGAAAAATATGCAAATGAAATACCGCTTGTACTGCCTCTCGTGCGCGCTGATGCTGTCAGCAATCCCGGCCTGTCAAGCGCAAACGCCAGCGGAATGCGGCGAACGCTGTTTGACCTTGCACGGCAAAAAGAATCCCGATCACAGCCTGGGCTTTTCCGTCGCCTACGCCACCACAGCAAAAAGCGACAACTGCGTTACGCACAACCGCATGGCCGGCGTCACCACCCCGCGCACGCTGACCGAGTTCATGCCGCCGCTGCGCAAGGGCGACAGTTACCGCATCAACATTCCGCTCAACAAGCAGGTCGACGGCAAATGCGGCTGGAAGGTCGCTGGCGTCTCCATTAATGTGGTCAGCGTCGCCTCGCGGCGCGAACCGCCGAATGCCGGTTATTCGTTGTTTGGTTTTAGCGACGCGCCGGGCAGCGTGCGGCGTGTCGATCTCAAATGCCGCCGCAGCGCTTATCAACGCGCCACCGGCGAGCAGGCTTCTTATCAGTGTTTGACCGACGCGCAGGTGCACTATTCAGCGCTGGGGCCGGGCAGTCATACGGTGGAATTGAATTTCGGGGAACGTGAGTAGCAGAATCGCAGGATCGCAGGATGGGTAGAGGCCCAAAGGGCCGAAACCCATCGCTTTCTAACAACGCTGGATGATGGGTTTCGCTACGCTCTAACCATCCTGCAAAACTGAATCCTGCTACTCAGGTTTGATTCCACCGTCGCGGATCATCGCCTGATAACGCAGATATTCGCCCTGCATCATGCGGGTGAAACCATCGGGCGTGCCTTCGGGTGCGGACTCTGCACCCTGCCGCGCAAACAGTTCGCGCAAACCCGTCTTGCGCAGGCCGCGCACGATGTCGCCGTGCAATTGCTCAACCACGCGGCGCGGCGTACCGCGCGGCACGACAATCCCCGACCAGGTATCGACCTGCGCTTCGGGCAGGCCGGCTTCAACAATCGACGGCACGTTCGGCAGCGTCGGGCTGCGCTGCGGCGTCATCACCGCCAGCGCGCGCAGACGCCCTTCGCGCACCGGCCCCAGCACCGCCGGCAGGGTGTAAATCGCAAAATGCACGCGCCCCAGCGCAATCTCGATAAACGAATCGGAAATCTGCCGGTAGGGGATGTGCATCGCGTTAATCTTCAGCGCGCGCGTAAAAATTTCACCGGCGAGATGCGAGGCCGAACCGATGCCGAGTGAGGCGTAGTTCAATTCGCTGGTGCGTGCATAGGCGACAAATTCACCGGCATTGCGCGAAACGATAGCCGGCGTCACCGCCAGCACATTGGTAATCGAGGCGACGTGTGTCACACCGGTGATGTCGGCAAGCGCGCGATACGGCGGCGGATCGCGCATGAGCTCAGTGATGATGCGCGTCACGTCCACCATGCCGAGCGTGTGTCCGTCGGCCACCGCTTTCGACACCTGCGTGTTGCCTATCAGGCCGCCCGCACCCGGACGGTTTTCGACGATCACGCGTTTGCCGTAAAACGCACTCAGTTCTTCGCCGAGCGAGCGCGCAAAAATATCGCTCGCCGTACCCGGCGACGAAGCAACGATCATGCGGATGGTTTTGACCGGATAGTCCGGCGTCGAGTCGTGTTGTTCGGCAAGGCAGGGCGCCGCTACACACAAGCCCAGCACAGCACAGCACGCCAACCACCGCCGGCGGCGATGCGCGGGAGGCTTTTGCAGCGGGGTAGCGGCGTAGCGATCCATGGCAGTGAACGATAACGTGCGCGACCGCCGGCATCAAGTGCCGCACTGCGCGGCCTGATCGTCACCCCGCCCGTAGCGCCGCCGGTTGTAAATGCGCCGTCATCGCCCTGCGAATTTTCACCGGGTGCACCGGTGACCACGGCGCCGGGTGCGCCATTCGAAGCGCCGCGTGGCGCAATGGCGCCGAACGGCAGGCTCGCCTCGCCGCGCGGGCAAAATTAACCGGGCCTTGCGCGCCGGCGCGTAGCGGCTATGTATCACGGCGCACAGATAACGTCCCGATCTGTCCGCTACCGCACATAAGCACTTGTTTTATCTGTTGTCTTTATAATGTTTCCACTTCAGCATCAAAGCCCGAACGGGGCGGTGGGAAGGGGTTACAACAGCCAGACAAGGACTCATGCCACGCGCAGCATCATCGCCCGTCGAGAATCGATTGCTTGCGGCGTTGCCCCGGCTTGATTACCAGCGCCTCGCCCATCACCTTGAACCGGTGACACTGACACTCGGCGAGGTATTGCTCGAACCCGGCAGCCAGATAACCCATGTCTATTTCCCCTGCAGCGGCGTGATCTCGCTGCTGAGTGTGGTTGACGAACGCAAAGCGGCCGAGGTTGCGATGGTCGGCAATGAAGGCGTGGTCGGCGGCTCGGCAACGCTGGGCATCAACGTTTCGCACCTGCGCGCCATGGTCCAGGGCGGCGGCACGGCAATGCGCATCGCACCCTCGCGTCTGCAATCGCAGTTTGCGAAAAACAGCATGTGGTTTCGCGAGTTGTATCGTTTTACGCACGCGCTGATGAGCCAGGCCGCGCAAACTGCCGCCTGCAATCGCTTTCACCGGGTTGAAGCGCGCCTTGCGCGCTGGCTGCTGGCAACCCGCGACCGCCTGCATTCACATAACTTTTATCTGACCCAGGAATTTCTCTCGGTGATGCTCGGTGTGCGGCGCGTCGGCGTTACCGCCGCAGCAATGAGTTTGCAAAAACGCCGGCTCATCACCTACACCCGCGGCAACATTCAACTGCTCAATCCGGCCGCGCTCGAAGCCAGCGCCTGCGAGTGCTACGCCGCGGTCAAAGAGATTTATCGCCGCAGTTACCGCAAGTAATCCGGCGCGCCGGGCAAAGAAAGCCTGAAGTTGATGGGTTTCGCTTCGCTCTACCCATCCTACGATCCTATGCATATGCGATGACCTGCATGATGGGTAGAGGCCGCAGGCCGAAACCCATCGTCGGTGGATAATTTCTCGCAGTCGGCGAGCAACAGATTGCCCACCCGACCAGACTACAAAATGGCGCTCAGGCAGAAAGATTGCGGTCGGACAGATGGCGCGCCCGCTCGGCAATTCGATGACGCCCGTGCAACAGCGCAGCGGCATCGGCCTCAGGCGACAGCGGCCACGCGACCAGCGCCTGCTTGACGCCGGCATGCGCCATCGCGACGTGCGGATCCGAGTGAACATAGGGCCAGTAGTACTGCGCAAACGAAGTAGCGGTATCGCTCGCCTTCGGCGCGGCGAGCACGTGTTCAACCGCCGCGCGTATCGCGGTGGCAAGTTCTGCCTGATGCGCCGGTTCGCTGTCGCGAATCACGTCAAGATCAACCATCAATTCAGACAGGCTGCGCAGCCACGCGAAAGCCGCATCGGTCGTCAGCAATTTCAGCAGTTCGCCCGCGCCAAGCGTTACTTCATGCGCGCGCTCATAGTCGCTGCGCGCGCGCTCCAGCAGCGTGCCATGCAATTCGCGCAAGGCGCGCACCAGTTTCTGCCATTCAGAATCGTCAGCCATGGTTCCGCTCCCGCTATCACGCCGCCTCAAATCGCCGGTTAAAGCACAACAGCCGCGTCTTGATTCTAATCCTTGCGCGGTTCTCCCGTTTCTCATCGCGACGTTGGGCGCTTTCGGCTATTTGCCGCGCAAAAACGCAAAAAGGAGTAAACATATTGCCGGGCGCGGGAACCGCGCCGCAAATTCAGACTCCGATGATCTATGCATTCCTGCCAGACAACGACCCGGGGTAAACAAGTGCGATTGCTGATTCTTATTGTGGTGTTACTCGCCGGCTGCGCCACCGAACAGGCGCCCGAGCAAAACGGCGGGCCTGATTCGTGGTACGGCGCGCGTTACGAAACGGTGGTGGCGCAGTGGGGCGCACCCACGCGCAGCAGCGTGCTCGCCGACAACCGCGACTCGCATACCTGGATGACCGACACCTATGTCTATACCAGCCCGAGCTGGTTTCCATCAACGATCGGCGTATTCGGCAGCAACCGCGGCGTCGGTGTCGGCACCGGCGTATCGACCGGCACGCGCGGCAACTCTTACGCGCGTTGCGAACGCACGATGATTTTTAAAAACGGCCAGGTTAGCGAGCAATCGTGGCAGGGGCACCGTTTGTACTGCAACTCGTTTCGCAGATATTACCCGGCGGAAACACAACCATCGCCGTCTGGCGCGCAGACACGTTAGTTATGAGGCCACATGACCGGCGCACTGCATCAGTTGTATCTGACGGCGTACCCCCCATCCCCACCTTCCCCCTCAAGAGGGCAAGGATAGAGGTGAAGAAGCGCCCGCTTGAGCCCTCTCCCGATAAAGCGCAGTATTACGTTAACCATCCCTTCGCAGAAATTCCATCATGTACAAACTCGCCACACTCGCAATAACCATCGCACTAACAACTACCGCAACAGGCCTCTCAGCCCAACCGCTACCGAAGGATTACCCGAACAAGCCGATCCGCGTGATCGTGCCCTCGCCCGCCGGCGGGCCGCCCGACCTCATCATGCGCATGCTCCAGCAGCAATACACTGCGGCGCTCGGCCAGCAACTGGTGATCGACAACCGCGTCGGCGCCGGCGGCGTGGTCGGCAGCGCAACGGTCGTCAAAGCGGCGCCGGACGGCTACACCTGGCTATTCACCACCGCCTCGCACACCAACACGCCGCCGTTCAGCAAGAACGTGCCCTTCGATCCGGTAAAAGATTTTTCGCATGTAACGCTGGCGGCGCAGAATTTCGGCCAGGCGCTATCCGTGCCGGTGAATTCGCCGGCCAAAACCGTGCAGGAACTGATCGCGCTCGCAAAATCGAAGCCCGGAAAAATGAACTACGCCTCCGCAGGCATCGGCACCGCCAGCCACATTCCCGCCGAGGTGATGAAATCGATGGCCGGCGTCGACATCGTCGGCGTGCGATACAAAGGCGTGCCCGAAGCGATGACCGACACTATCGCCGGACGCATGGACATGATCTTCGTCGGCACGCAGATCGCGCTGCCGCTCTTGCAAAGCAACCGCCTGCGCGTGCTCGCACTCACCGGTGCCAAACGCTGGAAAGGCATGCCCGATGTGCCGACGATGCAGGAAGCCGGCTTCAAAGGCTACAACCTGATCAACTGGTTCGGCCTCTGGCTGCCGCCGGGCGCGTCACCCGCGCTGATGGATCGCATACAAGCGGCGACATTGAAAGCACTGGCTGATCCGGATGTGCTGCAGAAGTTCGACCAGCAAGGCATCGAAGGCATCGGCTCCAAGCCTGCCGACTTCGCAAAGTTTGTGGCGAAGGAATCGGCGTTTATGAATGAGCTGGCGAAGAAAATTGACGCGGCGGGAAAATAAATTCTGCTGTGCGAGGATAGTGAGCGCTTTTCACTTTCCCCTTCAAAGCGAAGATAAAAAACAATGGCTAATTAG
>JANXSE010000433.1 GCA_025356695.1 Betaproteobacteria bacterium | reverse complement strand
AATTCGCGCGCCAGTGCCGCATATTCAATACCGGTCTCGTCCTGGATCACGCTCGGCGCGTTCTTCAATATGTCATTGCGCAGAACCTGGAAATAGGACATCTGCAATAGATGCGATGCCGCCTTGACCAGCGTGCGGTTGCGCGACGCCTGCTCGATGAACGCCTTGTTCGCCGGGTGCTTGACGATTACGCCGTCGGACAGGTCCATGCGTATATAGTCGATCAGCACGCGGCGGCCGTTTTTGACCACGGTCAGGCGCACCGAATTCCACGACGAGGCCAGTGCAGGGTCTTCGCTGACGCGCACCAGGTCCTTGCCGTCAGCGCTGATCTGCACGGGGTCGACCGACTCGACCTCGTAGCCCAGGCGCGCGGCAAAAGCCATCAACTGCGAGGTCACGCTCACCGTCACTTCATGACGACTGGCAAAATCCTCAAGGTCGTTGGTGCGGTAAAAACCGGTGCGCGCGAAAAAACGCCAGCGATTACGATAAGCCTGCAGGATGCGTTTCAATTCGCGCGGCGGCTGCTTGTCGAGAGCCGGCGGCAGGCCGGCGCGTTGCATCGCCACCATGATGTAGCGTCCGGCCAGCGGATAGAGCTGGTTGACCGAGGACAGATCGGGGCCCGAGAACGGATAAAAAATCGTCTCGCCTTCTTTCGAATCGATATCGGTGCAGGCCCAGTTCGCCATCGGCACGCCGATTTTTTCGCGATAGCTGGTCCATTGCGCAGTGACGTCGTGCGCAAACGCCGGAAACATCGCACGCGCTTCCGGCTCGAAGCCGGCCGGATCGGCCTGCAGGCCCGCGACGATCCGTGCCATCTCACCGACTGAAACCGTCGGTGCCGATGCGGCCAATGCCGTCATCGGAACCGCCAAAAACAATACCAACCCGAGCTGCAAAGTTCTGAAGCAGTACTTCATGATCCCCTTTCGAAACAGGCGCATACCCTGACCGGGGCGGCCTGCCGACGCTCAAAGGGCGTGATTATCGCAATCCGCAGGTAAAAAAGCCAAAATTTTGAGCAAAACCTGCCGTAACCGCAGGCGCGATCGGCTGGCGGCCCGTGGCCCTAGCGCAGGGTTTCGCCGAGAAACTCGTCCATCAGCGCATTGAAGCGCTGCGGTTCGTCCACAAACAACGCGTGGCCGGCGTTTTCGAACACTTCGGCGCGGGTGGCGGGCCGCTTGCGCTGCAGATTCTCGGCTTGCCCCTTGAGACGCGGCGTCACCACGTAAAGCACCGGCTTGGCGGTGCCATAGACGGCGGCACGCCAGAACTCGCGCGGTTGCTTGATAGTCAGCAGCTGCACACTCGCCTTGTAGGGCGTTTTCAGCGCCTGCGCAGTCAGCTTGTCGAAGTATTCCTCAGTCTGCGGCGAACGGAACATTTCGCGCACGAACCCGGCCATCACCTTGTCGCGGTCAGCTTTCAGCCGCGCCATGAAATTACCGCCGCGCTGCGGTGCGGGGTCTTCGCCGACGGAATTATCGACCAGCACGAGGCCGGCGATGCGTGCATCGCCCTGCGACTCGACGTATTTCAGCGCCTCCAGCACACCCAGCGACCAACCGACCAGCACGACGCGCGGCACCGCGAGATGCGCAATCAGTTCGCCGAGGTCCTGCGCGCGGCGCTCCATGTTGTGCCCACTGCGCGCAATCGCCGAGGCGCCCTGCGAACGCGGGTCGAAGGCGATGACGCGATAGTTGAGTGCAAGGTGTTCGATCTGCAGCGCCCAGATCGAGGCTGGCATCGTCCAGCCCGGCACCAGCACGATAACCTCACCCGCGCCCTGCGCGGTGTAATGCAGGCGCACGCCGTCGCTCGAACGGAATTCTCCGGCCTGCGCAGTCAGGGCGGCCGCCATTACGATGGCAATCCGTAGCGCGTGCCGGAACACGGCGGCTGCGCGTGTGTGCGCATCGTTCAGATCTGCACCATATCGAAATCCGCCTTGGTCACCGAACAGTCGGGACAGGTCCACGACTCGGGCACATCGGCCCAGCGTGTGCCGGGCGCAATGCCGTCGTCCGGCAGGCCGGCGGCTTCATCGTAGATGAAAGCGCACAACATGCATTGCCATCGTTTGAATTCGCTGTTGCTCATATTCGATCTCTGCGTAGGGTCTGCGGATGGCAGGCCGTAATCTATTTGCTTTTTGCCGCGGACCTGGCAAACACTTTTTTCCACAGCGCAATTTCTTCGCGCAGGCGTTTGCCGAATTGCTCGGCGCTGCCGCCACCCGGTTCGGCGCCCAGCGCCGCCATGCGTTCCTTGACATCGGCACTTGCAATCACCGCATTGATTTCGCTGTTAAGCCGCGCGACGATGGCACTGGGCGTTTCCGCCGGCGCCAGCACGCCGTACCAGTTGTTAACCTCGAAGCCGGGATAACCGGATTCGGCAATCGTCGGAATCTCCGGCAACACCGCCAGGCGCTTGATGCTGCTGACGCCGAGGCCGCGCAGCTTGCCGGCATTGACGTAGGTCACCGCCGGCGGCGAAGCGATGAACATCATCGGCACCTGGCCGCCGACCACGTCGACCAGTGCCGGGCCCGCGCCCTTGTACGGGATGTGCACGACGTCGATGCCCGCGGTGCTCTGAAACATTGCCATCGCCAGATAGATCGCGCTGCCTTCGCCTGCAGACGCGTAATTGAGTTGGCCGGGTTTCGCTTTCGCCATAGCCACGAGTTCGCGCACGCTTTTCACCGGCAGCGATGGATGCACTACCAGCACGTTGAAGGACGCCGCCACCACGCACACGGGGGCCAGTTGCTTCATCGTATCGTAGGGCAGCTTGTCGTTGAGCGCCGGATTCGCCGATACCGCCGGATTGCTGAACAGCAGCGTGTAACCATCGGGGGCCGACTTGACGACCGCCTCGGTGCCGATCACGGTGCCGGCGCCGCCGCGGCTCTCCACTACCACCTGCACACCGAGGCGTTCGGACAGCCGTGCCGCCGTAATGCGGCCGAGGATATCGACGCCGCCACCCGGCGCATAGGGCACGATCATCTTCACCGGCTTGGCGGGATAGTTCTGCGCCCGCGATTGAGCCGCCAGTTGCAACGCGAATAGGGCGGTCAATGGTGCGGCGATACGAATGATCAACAAATGCATGTGAACGCTTTCAAAGCGGGGCGCCGGCTATTCTATTACGCGCGACTGCTGCTGCGATACCGCCACGGCATGGAATGCTAGAATTCCCGCGATGAAAAATCATTTCGAACCGGGCATCGCCGCACCGGCGGAACCCGCCGAACCGGCGCTGTGGTTCGCCTTTCACAAAGCCGAACTGTTGATCGCGCAGTCGGCCGACGGTGTGCGTCTGCCGCATTGCCGCGATCTCGCCGAACTCGGCCTCAATAGCGTGCGCCGCATCTATCTCGGCACGTACGCGGGCAGCCATTGTTATGTATCCGAACTGGCGCATGCGGACGCCCTGCCCGACGGCCACACGCTGCAGGGCCTGCGCGCGGTGCTCGGCGGCCCCGATCCGGCGCTCGGCAATCTTGCCGGCCGCGCCTTCCAGATCATGGAGTGGGACCGCAACCACCAGTTCTGCAGCCGCTGCGGCACGCCAACCGAGGTGCGCCGCGACGAACGCTCGCGCGTCTGCCCGTCATGCCGTTACACGACCTATCCGCCGGTCTCGCCGGCGATCATGATATTGATCGTGCGCGGGCGCGAAATTCTGCTGGCGCGCAAAAAAGACTGGCCGCAGGGGCGCTACAGCGCGCTGGCCGGCTTCGTCGAACCGGGCGAGGAACTCGAAGACACGGTGCGCCGCGAAACGCGCGAAGAGGTCGGCCTCGAAATCAAAAATCTGCGCTACTTCGGCAGCCAGCCGTGGCCGTTTCCGCACCAGTTGATGATCGCCTTCACTGCCGACTACGCGGGTGGCGAGATCACCCCCGACGGCGTCGAAATCGAGGAAGCGGCGTTTTTCGACGTGGAGAAACTGCCGAACCTGCCGGCCGGCATCAGCATTTCGCGGCGCATGATAGACGCCGTTTCGAAAAAACTCGCGGGCGGCGAAGCGCTCTAGACCGGGCGGGCGAAAAAAAACGGCGCGTCATCGACGCGCCGTTTTTCATTTTGCAGACAACCGGATCAATAGCTCGTTTCCAGCGCGTAGAGGCCGCCGGTAAAGCGATCGCCGCAGAACAGAATGCCGCGGTCGTCGATGTAGACGTCGTTGATCTGCGCCGAACCCTTCGGCGACATCGGTGGCGTGCCCGGCACGAAGTAGCCGATTTCCTTGGGCTGGAATGGATTGGACATGTCGTAGGCGCGCACGCCGCCGTTGAAGAAGGTCGCGACGACGATGTCGTCCGAACGCCACGACAACGGGCTCGGATAATTCTCGTGCAAGTTATGCGAACCGTAGCGGCCACCGCGGTTGGCGAACTGCTCGACCGGCGGCAGCGGTAGCGTCGAAATCGGCACAATGTTCTTTTCGTCGCGCATGTCGAACACCCAGGTCATCTTCGGCCAGTCCTTGCCGTCGTCGTAAACACACTCGTCCGACACCATCAGGATGTCCTTGCTGAACAGCGGCATCGCGGTGTGCGTGAAGCCGTTGAACGGCGGTGAATAGTTGAAACCGCCGACCTGCTTCGGATGCGCCTTGTCGCTGATGTCCAGAATGATGACGCCACCGTCGATGTAGCCGAGGTAGGCGCGGTCCGGGCGCTGCGGGTAGCACATCGTATTGTGCGGACGGTAGCCGTTGTCGAATTTGGGATTGCGCGGCAGCGGCGTTTCGCCTTTTTTCTGACCCGGCATCCACCAGCGGCCGGCCTCGACCGGTTTCGACGGATTGCGGATATCGACGATCTGATAGAACTGGTGGTCGTTCGGATTGTTCGGTTCGAAATCGCCGGCGCCCGACGAGATGTGCACGAATTCGCCGTCGACGCACCACACGCAGTGCACGCCCCACGAATGCGGGCCCGAGGTGTCGTAATGCGAAATCTTCTTCGGCGTTTCCGGCTTGCTGATGTCCCAGATGTCGAAGCCGGCCGGTGTCGCCGGAATAGTCGTGCCGCGGATCTGGTGCGCGACGATCAGGTAGTCGCCGCAGACTTCCAGCGAATTCGAGCGCATCTTGTTGTGCGGCAGATCGGTCTGCACGACCATCTTCAAATTTTTCGGGTCGGTGACATCGACACCGGTGAAATTCTTCGGCGGGCCCTCGTGGCCCAGCCACATGATGCGACGGCCGTCCGCCGTTTTCGACATGCCCATGCCCTCGCCGATGCCGCCGAAACCGCCGAGATCGTGATTGCTGAGGAGCTTCATGTTGTGCGACAGCGTCTGCGCCGCACTGGGGTTGATTGCCATGCTGATTCCTTCTTCAGTGGTGCGCCCGAAGCGTGCGTGAGGCGCGATTGTCAAAAACGCTCAAAAAAGCCGCGCAGCGCGCGGCTCTTGTTGTCGGCTATTATTATCGACAGATTGTATCAAGACTTCGGCATCGCTGCCGCACTCCCGTCCAGCTTGCGCCACAACGTGGCGCCGTTGCTGGCCTTGTCGAGTTCGGTCAGCTGTTTTTCATGCTCGGCCAGTTCTTCGGCACTGGCCGCCAGCACTACCAGTTCCAGTTTGCCCGCCGCCTTGCGCGTGGCTGCCGCGGCTTGCGGCGCCGGCGCCATGTCGATGATCAGGCTGTCCTGGCCGCGCGTCATCGCCAGATAGACCTCGGCGAGCAGGTTGGCGTCGAGCAGGGCGCCATGCACGGTGCGCTTGGAATTGTCGATCTGGTAGCGGTCGCACAGGGCGTCGAGGTTGTTGCGCTTGCCCGGATGCAGCTCACGCGCCATCGCCAGCGTATCGACCACGCTCGGGCAGTATTCCTTGACCGGCTTCAATTTCAGCAGGCCGAACTCGTTGTTCAGAAACGACAGGTCGAAGGAGGCGTTATGGATGACGAGTTCCGCATCCTTGATGAAATCGAGCAATTCTGACGCGATCTCGCGGAATTTCGGTTTATCGCGCAGGAAATCCTCGGTCAGGCCGTGCACCTGCAGAGCGCCGTCGTCGCTGGCGCGCCCGGGATTGATGTAGCGGTGCAGATGATTACCGGTCAGCCGGCGGTCGACCAGTTCGACGGCGGCCACTTCCAGTATGCGGTGACCGAGCGCGGCATCAAGGCCGGTCGTTTCAGTATCGAGAATGATTTGTCGCGTACTCATGAGCGCACCGCCTTTAATGCCCGGGTTCCTGGCGCACCGATTCCACGCCGCGGTTGGCCAGCGCGTCGGCATGTTCGTTACCTTCGTGTCCGGCATGCCCCTTGACCCACACCCACTCGATGTCGTGCTCGCGTGCGAGTTCGTCGAGGCGCTGCCAGAGGTCGGCGTTCTTCACCGGCTTTTTATCCACGGTTTTCCAGCCGCGCTTCTTCCAGTTGTGTATCCACTCGGTGATGCCCTGCTGCACGTATTTCGAGTCAGTGTGCAGCTTGATCAGGCAACGCCGGTTGAGCGCTTCGAGCGCGCGGATCACCGCCAGCATTTCCATGCGGTTGTTGGTGGTGTGCGCCTCGCCGCCAAACAGTTCGCGCGCATGGTCGCCGTACTTGAGCCACGCGCCCCAGCCGCCGATGCCCGGATTGCCTTTGCACGCGCCGTCCGTATACACATTGACCACCTGCGTTTGCTCATTCATGGCACGTTCACCACGTCGCGCGCGGCGACCGGCTCTTCATTCGCCTGCGCCTTGGGCACCACCGCCAGATTGCGCTGGCGCGCCAGTTGTTCGCGCCAGCGCGGCAGGATGATGCGCATGCCGCGCACGCGTTTGACCACATGCAGAAAATAAACGCCGCCGCCGATCGGCCACCAGCGGTCGCCGGCTTTTTCCATGAAACGAAAACGCTCGACCCATTTCTCCTGCGCGCAGGGCGGCAGATAACAGCCGGTGCGGCCGGCGACGATTTCAAGCTCAAGCAGCGACAGCCAGTCTTTCAGGCGTGGCAGATGGATGAAACGCCCGTTCCACGGATAAGCGCCGCGCGTGCCGTTGAAGATCCGGCGCAACCCCCAGAGGCTGCGCGGATTGAAACAAAGAATGATCGCGTGGCCTTCGGGCATCAGCACGCGCTGCACTTCGCGCAACACCTGGTGCGGATCGGCGCTGAATTCGAGTACATGCGGCAGCACCAGCAGATCGACGCTGTGGCTCGCCACCGGCAGATCGACAAAATCGGCGCGCAGTTCAACCGCGCCCTGCGGCGCGACGCGGCAGTGCAACGGGATGCGGTTGGCGCGCAGAAAATTATATTCGGGCAGGCCGAGCTGCAGCGCATTGAAACCGAATACATCGGCAACTGCGTTGTCGACGTATTCGAGTTCGCGCGCGAGCACATAGCGGCCGAGCGGCGCGGCGAACCACTCGGCGGGGGTGATCGGCGCTGTAAGCAACGGGCCCGGCATTGACATCCGGCCAGTTTAAAACAAAGATACCGGCCGTGCTTGAGAAGACAAAGAGAAATCATGCCATCCATTGAGATCGTTCCGGTCCGCGCATTCAACGACAATTACGTCTGGACGCTGGTCAACGGCAGCAATGCCGCGGTGGTCGATCCGGGCGATGCCGCACCGGTGCTCGAGTATCTGCGCACGCACAATCTGACATTGACGGCGATCCTCAACACCCACCACCATGCCGACCACGTCGGCGGTAACGCGGCGTTGCTGCAACACTTCAAGGTGCCGGTCTACGGCCCACACGACGAGCGCATCGCCACGGTGACGCGGCGCGTGCGCGAAGGCGATCATTTCCTGCTCGACGGCATCGGCGTCGAATTGTCCGTGCTCGAAATCCCGGCGCACACGCGCAGCCACATTTCATTTCACAATGAAGATATGCTGTTCTGCGGTGACACCCTCTTCGCCTGCGGCTGCGGCCGCATCTTCGAAGGCACGCCTGCGCAGATGCACGCCGCGCTGACCAAGTTGACGGCGCTGCGCGACCGCACGCGCGTCTATTGCGGCCATGAATACACGTTGTCCAATATCCGTTTCGCGCTGGCGGCAGAGCCCGGCAATCCGCTGCTCGTCGATTGGGAACGTGAAGCCGCCGCCCAGCGTGAGCGCGGCGAGGTCACCCTGCCCTCCACCATCGCGCGCGAAAAGGCCGCCAATCCTTTTGTGCGCTGCGATCAGGCAGGCGTCGTTGCGACGGCCAGCCGGCGCGCCGGCAGGCCCTTGACCGATGCCGTCAGCGTGCTCGCTGAAATTCGTGACTGGAAAAACAATTTCTAGTTATAAATCAATAATTTCTGAGATTATTTTGGCCTTGACTGGGGCGCCGGCGCTTGGTTACCATTGCGCGTCCCAACTGAACAGGCGTGCGACGATGATGTGGTTCCGGATCGCCCCGCTGGTTGCAGCAAGCTGTTTCGTTTTTGCCCCCGCAGTCGCCGAAGAAGGTTCCGCGGCGACTGTCGCACAGGCCGGTAGCCCGGTTCCCGCAGCATCCACACCGGAAACCGGCCTTGGCGCCTGGCCGATTGCGCCAACCGCACGCCCGTTCGACCGCACACTCAGCCCCGAAGACATTCCCAGCGTGCAGATCCCGGCCGGCGAAAGCAATGCCCCGCAACTGCGCGCCACCGTCGATCTGACCTCGACGCCTTCCAGTTTGTGGGATCGCATCCGCCAGGGCTTCGGCCTGACTGACATCACGACGCCGCTGGTACAGCAGCAGATTGACTGGTTCGCCAACCGCCCCGATTTCATCAAGCGCACAGTCGAACGCAGCAACCGCTACCTCTATCACATCGTCGAGGAAGTGCAGAAACGCGGCATGCCGACCGAAATCGCGTTGCTGCCGGTGATTGAAAGTGCGTTTAATCCAGTCGCCTACTCGCGCGCCCACGCCTCCGGCATCTGGCAGTTCATACCCTCGACCGGCAAACTCTACGGCTTGCAGCAGAATTTCTGGTACGACGGCCGCCGCGACGTCATGGCGGCCACCAACGCGGCGCTCGACTATCTCGAAAAGCTCTACGACATGTTCGGCAGCTGGGACCTGGCGCTGGCCGCCTACAACTGGGGCGAAGGTGCGGTTTCGCGTGCCATCGCCAAGAACACGGCGCGCGGACTGCCCACCGATTACCAGAGTCTCTCCATGCCATCGGAAACGCGTTATTACGTGCCGCGTCTGCAGGCGGTGAAAAGCATCATCGCCAACCCGGCGCTCTACGGCATCAAGCTGGAAGAAATTCCCAACCGGCCGTATTTCGCGACCGTGACGACGACGCGCCACATGGACATGCGGCTGGCGGCCAAACTCGCCGACACGCCGCTCGACGAATTCATGTCGCTGAACGCCGGCTATAGCCGCCCCGTCATCCGCGCCACCGGTGAACAGACGCTGCTGGTACCGATGGAAAAAGCAGAAATCTTCCGCACCAACCTGAAAAACCACGACGAGCCGCTAGTGTCGTGGCAGGCCTACCAGTTGAAAAACGGCGAGACGCTGGACCGCGTCGCGGCCCGTTACAACGTCACGGTCGCCTACCTGCGCCAGATCAACGGCATCACGCCGAAACGCAAGATCGGTGCCGGGACCATGGTGCTGGTGCCGACTGGCGCAAGCGCCAGTCCCAACCTGCCCGACCTGCCGGCGCCACCGCTGACCGTCATGCATGCGCCGAAAAAAGCGGTCAAGCACACGCGCGGCAGCGTCAAACAAAAGGCCGCAGCGCGCAAAACTACCGCCGCCGCCCCGGGCAAAGTCGTCATCGCGCATTCCGCGCGCTGACCCCAAAAGATTTAAGCGTCCCGGATTTTCTTGCGCCGCACCGGCGCAGACGTCAATCCTGCAGCGGATGATGGCAACGCAGCAGATGCGTTGCGCTGATCTGCGTGACCGGCGGATAGTGCTGCGCGCATTCGGCGCCGGCGAACGCACAACGCGGATGAAAATGACAGCCGGCCGGCGGATTGGCCGGCGAAGGCAGATCACCCTTGAGACGGATGATTTCGCGCTTTACCCCGCCCGCCCCGACAATCTGCGGCACCGCCGACAACAGGGCGCGCGTATACGGGTGACGCGGCGCATGCAGGACCTCGTCGACCCCGCCCTGCTCGACGATGCGCCCCAGATACATCACCGCAACATCGTGGGCCAGAAACTCGACCACCGATATATTGTGCGTGATGAAGAGATAACTGAGGCCTTTGCGTTCCTGCAATGATTTGAGCAGATTCAGTATCTGCGCCTGCACCGACACGTCGAGCGCACTGGTCGGCTCATCGCACACGATCAAACGGGGTTCCACCGATAATGCGCGCGCGATCGCAATGCGCTGGCGCTGCCCGCCGGAGAACTCGTGCGGATAGCGGTATTTCATGTCGGGTGCGAGACCGACTTCATCGAGCAGCGCATCGATGCGGCGCTGGCGCTCTGCCGCGCCGTCACCGATGCCCAGCGCCAGCATGCCCTCCTCGATGATTTCGGCCACGCGCATGCGCGGATTGAGCGACGCATACGGATCCTGAAAAACAATCTGGATCTGGTTGCGCCGCGCACGCAATTCGTTGCGTGTCAGCCGCGCCAGGTCTTCGCCGGCAAACAGCACACGCCCGCCGGTGGGCTCAAGCAGGCGCAAAATGCCCTTGCCGACCGTCGTCTTGCCGCACCCTGATTCGCCGACCAAGCCGAGCGTGCGGCCCTCGCGCAGAACCAATGAAACGCCATCAACGGCCTTCACGCTGCCATGCGCGCGCTGCAAGATGCCGCTACGGATCGGGAAGTAGATTTTGAGATCCTCGACTTGCAGCAGCGCTTGGGTGGGCTGCAGGCGGTTGATCTCGCCAGTGGACAGCGCAATGTCTTTGCGATCTCCAGTTTCGCGCCCTTCGACCAACGCAGCACTCTGTGCCCCGTTCGCGTACAGATGACAGCGCACCCCCTGCCCTTCACCAATCTCGTGCCACGCCGGCAGCGTGTTGCGGCACAGGTCCCAAGCGCGGTCGCAGCGGTCGGCAAAACGGCAGCCGCGGAATTCCTGCGTCAGTTTCGGCACGCTGCCGCGGATCACGGCCAGCGCCTCGCCGCGCCGTTGTGCGGCGGGCAGCGAGTCGAACAGTTTGCGCGAATACGGGTGTGCCGGCGTCGAGAAGAACTGCTCGCGTGTGGCGGTCTCGACGATCTCGCCGGCATACATGACGGCCACGCGCTGCGCGTTTTC